>CAZOMJ010000118.1:0-32556 GCA_964581055.1 uncultured Candidatus Kuenenia sp. | reverse complement strand
CGAGATCAAGGGCCGTTACCAGTCCAACCAGTGGCTCGGCACCACCAGCATCCTCCTCGTCCGCACCGGTGAGGCAGACCAGGGCGTCGTCGGACTCCACCAGACGGGCATCCCCGGCGAAATCATGCCCAGCCTCTCCGCCCGTCTCATGGGACTCGACAGCCTCGGCGTCGCATCCTACCTCCTCACCCTCTACTTCTCGCTCGCCGTCCTCACCGACGACGCACTCGGTGTCCTCGAAAACGTCGAGGTCGGCTACTACCACGACTACGACCATCGCAAGGCGACGCCGAAGTAATCCGGCTCACAAAAAAGCCGCGCACGCACGCAGCAGTTCGCCCCCACCAACGACCGGGAGCCCACTTGGCCATGGACGCCATTCCTTCATTCGCAGCGCACGAACCGTCGTCCGAGCAACTGTCGCGGATCGCGGCCCAATTGCTGTCGGAGGCCGCCGCTTCGCCTCATGCCGCCGTGCCGGCCCCCCTGCCTGCCGCACCGGCAGTTGATACTCTGCCTTCTGCCACATCCGCGGCATCGGCGGCCTCCGCGGGATCGGTGCCCGTGACACCTGCCGCCACACCTACGCACCACGTCGCCCTGCCCACGCAGCCGTTCACGCCGTCGATCCAGCCATTCGCCCCACCGACGACGGCTCCCCTGCGGACGGCCTCCGCCCCGCTGGAGGACTTCAGCGGCCTCCGGTCATTCGTGGCCCGTATCCGCGGCAGCGACGCCTTTTCGACCCAGTCGCCACGCTTCAACGCTCCCTCCCCCTCCGGCGTTGGAGGCTTCGGTTTTTTCGACGTCGATGCGGTGCGTCGCGATTTCCCCGTGTTGCAGCAGCGGGTGCACAATCATCCGCTCACTTGGTTCGACAATGCCGCGACGACACAGAAGCCGCAGCATGTGATCGACACGATCTCTCGGTTCTACGCGCATGACAATTCCAACATCCATCGCGGCGCCCACACGTTGGCCGCCCGCGCCACGGACGCCTATGAGCACGCCCGGCGGACCGTGCAGACGTTTTTGGGAGCGGCGAGCCCCGATGAGATCATCTTCGTGCGGGGCACAACTGAGGGGATCAACCTCGTGGCCCATGCCTGCGGCTCGCTGCTCTCCGCGGGCGACGAGATCCTGCTCACGGAACTGGAGCACCACGCCAACATCGTGCCCTGGCAGATGGTCGCGAAGCGGACAGGCGCCGTCATTCGCGTGGCGCCGATCAACGACCGCGGCGAGGTAATGCTCGATGCCTACGCCGCCCTCCTCGGCCCGCGGACGAAGTTCGTCTCGCTCTCGCATGCCTCCAACAGCCTCGGCACGATCCTGCCTGTCGAACTCATGACCGGCATGGCGAAGGCCCGCGGGGCGCGTGTGCTCGTGGACGGGGCCCAGTCGGTATCGCATTTCCCGGTCGACGTCCGTCGGATCGGCTGCGACTTCTTCGTGTTTTCCGGTCACAAGATCTTCGGACCGACCGGCATTGGCGCGGTCTACGCGACGCCGGAGGCTCAAGGATCGATGCCGCCCTGGCAGGGCGGCGGCAACATGATCCGCGACGTGACATTCGAAAAGACAATCTACGCCGACCCGCCGGCGAAGTTCGAGGCTGGCACGCCCAACATTGCTGACGCGATCGGGCTCGGCGCCGCGCTCGACTACGTGACGCGGCTGGGCCGCGAGCGGATTGCCGCCTACGAGCACGAACTCCTCGAATACGCCACCCATCGCCTCACCGCCATCAACGGCCTGCGGCTGATCGGCACGGCTGCGGAGAAGGTGGGCGTGCTGTCGTTCGTGCTGCCCGGCCGCGACGTGATCGAGATCGGTAAGGCGCTCGACCGCGAGGGTTTTGCAGTCCGCGCTGGGCATCACTGTGCCCAGCCATCCCTGCGGCACTTCGGGCTCGAGGCCACAGTCCGTCCGTCGCTGGCCTTTTACAACACCCGCGACGAGATCGACCGCCTCGCCGACGCGGTCGCCCGCATCGCCCGGACGTGATCCGTCTTCACGCAGGGCTCGCCCATCCTGGCCGACCCGGCTTGGCAGGCCTCCGCCCGCTGGTACGAACACGGGCCTCCGGCCCTGGCCCCCGGAGAGGATGGTTGGATCGTGTGGGGCAAGTTTGCAACTTGCCCCGCCTCGCCATGGCTTTTTTCGAACCCGTATCAGATGTCGAACTCCGGCGAGTGAGACGCAGCCCCCATGCCGATGAGTTCGTAGAGCGGCGTGGAGAGATATCGTTCACCGGAACTGCAGGCGAACGTCACGATGGTCTTGCCGCGGTAGTCCGGCCGTGCGGCCAGCCTGGCGGCCACGGCGACGTTCGCCCCGCTGCTGATGCCCGCCAGGATCCCCTCCTCGCGGGCCAACCGGCGGGCCCAGTCGAAGGCTTCTTCACTCTCGACCGTCTCGACGCCGTCGATGACAGTTGGGTCATAGTTGGCCGGCACGAAACCGGCACCGATTCCCTGGATGGCGTGCCGGCCGGCCGTTCCCCGGGAAATGACCGGCGACTCTGCCGGTTCGACGGCAATCGCACGAAGCGACGGATTCCTGCGTTTCAGGTATCGGGCCACGCCGGTAATCGTGCCGCCGGTGCCGACACCCGCGACGACTGCATCGACGTGTCCAAGTGTGTCGCTCCAGATCTCGGGGCCTGTCGTCGCCTCGTGGACGGCCGGGTTGGCGCGGTTCTCGAACTGCCGCGGCATCCATGCCTGCGGAATCTCGGCAGCCAGTTCTTCGGCCCTATCGATCGCCCCCCGCATGCCGAGGCGTGCGGGCGTAAGCTCGAACGATGCCCCCAGGCCAAGGAGCAAGGCCCGTCGCTCCATGCTCATCGAATCAGGTATCACGAGCGTCACCGCATAGCCCTTGGCAGCGCCGACGAAGGCCAGGGCGATGCCGGTGTTGCCGCTGGTTGGTTCCACGACGTGGCTCGTAGGCTGGAGTTCACCGGTCCGTTCGGCTGCCTCGATCATCGCCAGACCGATCCGGTCCTTCACGCTGGACAGGGGGTTGGAGAACTCGAGTTTGAGCAGCACTGTGGCATGTTCTGGCGGGATCAGTCGCCGCACTCTCACGAGTGGCGTCCCGCCAACGGTCTCCAGGATGGTCTTGTGCATGATCGAATTCCAATCGCGAGAGAAGAGAAAAAGCCCGGGAACGACTCAGGTGCCAGCCTGCTGCAGGGATGAGGCGACCGGGTGCACGGGTGGAGGTGTCCAGGTGCCGTCGAGCGCCGATTCGTCCGGCCAATAGATGCGCAGGTAGAGCGAGAAGACGCCGTTCGGTGCCACGATTCGATTACTCGACGCGTCGCCAGCATTGGCCGCGGCGACGGCATCGCGACTGACGATGATCGTGAGCGATCCGTCGGCCCCGTACCGCAGCCCGGAATCCCGCGAGCCGACAGCGACTTTGCCGCCCGTGGCCAGAGGCAACGCGTGACGCTCGTCGTAGAGCGTCAGCGACCAGAACCCCTTCGCGGGTGGCAACGCCCCCGGCGGAAAGGTGACCTGATACTCGCGACTGCCCTCAAGGCGACGGCCGTGGAGGTCGAGATCCTGAAAGTAGTATTTCGTCTCGCGATGCCGATTTACGAACACGTTGGAAGCCGCCACCGCTGTCCTAGTGCGGTAGTCGGTACCAAATGCGGCGCCGTTGACGAGCGTTGTCCAGTGCGCCGGCAGCGGCCGGCCGAGGTTACGAAACTCGAAGAGCGGTGCCACCTCGTCACGTTCGGCTTCTGCGGCGGCCTGCCGGATCTCCGTCGCAACCGCTGGATCGGTGGCGGCAGCAGCCAGCAGACCGCGAAACCTCGCGTAGAGCGGTTCCTCCCCGGGCAGCGGCGGGACATCGTCGAGCACTGCAGGCAACACGTCGAAAAACGAGTCTGGCGACACGCCCCGCGAGGCCGCACCGCGGGAGGCCAGATTCGGTAGCCACCTGGGTTTCGACCAATCGCACTGCTGTGATTTGCCCGTGTATTCGCTGAGCGGATAGGCCACGATTCCGTTGATGGCGGGCAATGCAGCCTCCCGGTCGGCCGCCGAGTCGGTGAAGAACACCCTCGGCAGGCAGTACCCATACCGCGTCGGGCAGCGGAACACACCGGCGATGCCGGGCGGCACGTCGTCCCGCCAGTCGGGACCGACGATCAGATAGCTTCCGGGGAGCGTGCCGTAGATGCTGCCCACTTCGGCAAAGCTGTCGGTCCGCTGGTCGCCCAGCTGATACAGCCAGAACCGTCCGCCAAAGTCGGGCACCTGCACGACCACTGCCTCTTCGGCCAGATCGAACATGCCGAAGCCGTAGATCACGTCCTGATTGGGGCATGGCACCCGCGCGGTCCGCGGCGAGATCCGATCGGTCAGCATCGAAAGCCGGTTGAGCGGGGCTACCGGCATGCCACCGCTGCGTCCGGGCGCTGGCACCCGCTCCAGAGCCACCCGACAATGATGCAGATAGACCAGTGGCCACCCCCAGACATAGGCCTCACGGGCCACGAGGCGAATGTCGGCGGCAACGCCGGATGGTGTCGCAAGCGCGGCCTTTCCTGCGGTCACAACCGCCAGGGCGAGGCTGACGATCAGGAGGAGGGGTGATCGGAGTGAAAGAGTTCGGTGCGAAGCAGTGGGCAGCATGGTCGTTCCTGTTCCTGGGGATGCGGATGGTGGAGGGGTGTGCAGACGCCGAACCTCGGACAGAGGCAACAAGCACGGCGACAACAACACATCCGACGCATGGAACGACCTGCAGACTTCAAACAGGAAAAAAGGCGAAAAATCAGACAAAAAACCGAATTCACACGAAGATCATCAACTTTATGCTCTTTCTTTTATATCTGCTCTCTAATTGATTGCAACTCACCCTTTTTGGAAAAGGTTCGGTGGTGCCGGGGATACGGGCCAGACACGGCTATCCGACGGTTTTTCCGCGCCGGCCGGCCGCCAGCAGCATGGTTGCGGCGTGTATGTCGACGATCGCCTCCAGATCTTGGCAATAGCCGCCGCCACAGACGATGGCCACCGGCACAGCGGCAGCTCTGGCGGCCGCCAGCACCATCCGGTCGCGCTCCAACAATCCGGCCTTCGTGAGTCCAAGCCGGCCGAGCCGATCGCCCTCGTAGGGATCGGCCCCGGCGATGTAGAGCACCAGATCGGCCCGGGCACGGTCAAACGACTCCGCGAGAGCGGCGGCGAGAGCCCCCAGATACTCGCCATCACCGGTGCCGTCCTCGAGCGCGACATCGAGTGAACTGGGGTATTTTCGTAGCGGGAAGTTGCGGGCTCCATGCATCGACATGGTGAACACGGTCGGGTCATCGGCAAAGATCTCCGCCGTACCGTTTCCCTGATGAACGTCACAGTCGAGTATCAGCACCCGCTCCACGGCGCCCCGGGCCTGCATTTCCCGGGCGGCCACGGCCGTGTCGTTGAAGACGCAATACCCCTCGCCCCAGTCGGTGCCGGCGTGGTGCGTGCCGCCGGCCAGGCTGGCGGCGATGCCGTCTTGGAGAGCCGCAGCCGCCGCATCGACCGCCGCCCCCGTGCTGCGGAGCGACCGCTCGACAAGTTCATTGCTCCAGGGAAATCCGATCCTCCGCACCTCGTCCCGCGAGAGCGTTCCAGCCATGACCCGTCCGAGATAGTCCCGTGCGTGGACTCGAAGCAGTTCGTCGTCGGTCGCTGCATGTGGCTCGATGAATTCAAGCGGCCACCCCGCCGCCGCATGCTGTTCCAACCGGCGTCTGAGGAGCGAGTATTTGTCGATCGGAAAACGGTGGCCGTCCGGCAGCGGCAGGGGATACCGATCACAGGGGAAGAGTCTCATGCCGGAGCATTGTATGGTCTCGACGCCTATCGAACGGTGCCCTCCGCCGCGGCATCCCCTGCCCTGTTTTTGAGCAGCCCGGAATGAGCGGCCACAGGGGAAATTTTTCTTTCCGATGTTTTTTGCGGGAAAAACATCTCTGTTGCCCAGCTCTCCGCGGGTCCCTCGGCCAATGGCACGCAACGTGCACTTCCGGGTTGTGCACTCCTGGGAAGTCAGCAGGAAGTCAGCCGTTCACCGGCTGACCACACGGCTCAGGCTGTCGCAGTCCGTCCGCATGCGTGGAGCACACCGCCGATGCATCGCGTTCCCAATCCTCCGAAACTGCCGGTGATCGCAGCGGCCGATACCAGGTCGCGCGGCGGGCTCAGGGGCGCGAAGGGACGACTGGGGGCGATCCTTTTGGCCCTTTTGGCATCGTGCCCCACATACACGGCCGAAGTCTTGGCCAACGAGCCAGCGGCACCGGAAAGCCCTGCTGATCGCTCTGCTGAAACGGTCGCAAAACCAGCTTCGTCGGGGAACATCGTCGTCGTCGGTGCGAGCGCCTCGCGTGCCGCGATCATACGAGAGCATGCGGAGACGATCCGCCGCGAGGCGTTCTCCCAACTCCTTGGCGAAACACACCCCAAGCCGTGGCTGGTTCGCTGTGAGATCCGCGTACATGCCTCAGCAGACTCGTTCGAAGAGGCCGTAGGCGGCTCTCCCGCCGAGGCCCGCGGAGCGACGTCGCTGGAATTTGCCGGCGACCGCGTGGTCGCCCGCCGGATTGACGTCATGGGGGACGGTCCAGCGATTGTGCCCGATGCAATCGACCACGAGTTGGTCCACGTGGTGCTCGCCGATCATTTCGTCCACGCGCCACCTCCCCGGTGGGCAGACGAGGGCTTGGCGCTGCTGTTCGACAGCTTGGAGAAGCAGAAGGGGCACGAGGCCGACTTTCAGGATGCCCACCGCCGCGGCCTCTCCTGGTCGGCTGTCGAGTTGGTCAATCTCGAAGATTACCCAGCCGACTCCGGGCGCCAGCGAATCTTCTACGGCCAAAGTGCAGCACTCGTCCGCTGGCTGATAGCCCGCCGCGATGCGGCAACTTTTGTTCGATTTCTTGACGACGCGTCGAACGTTGGCATGGAGGCCGCGCTCGACCGTCACTATGCGATCAATTCGTTGGTTTCCGTCTCATCCGCCTGGAAGGAGGTGGCTCCCATCAACACCCTTGGTCTGTCAGAACGTCGGCGATGATGCGGGCAGCAGCCTGCCTGCTCATCGCCATTCCTAACAACCGTGCAGAAACACCGAGGGCCCGGTGCGATTCGTCGCACCGGGCCCCTCAACATTCCTCGCCTCCAAGGGGTCTCGCTCCCCGTGGCGGCAAGTTTTTAACTTGTCCGTGGCTCCGCCCCCCATTCCGCACGTTTCAAACGTGCGGCCACGGGTCTACGCTTTCGGCCACGTCCATTGGTTTCGATTCAGCGGCCGTTAGAGTAATGCCCGGCGGGCTTGGCACCCGCATGCCGCCAGGTGGCTTCGCCGCTGTGCGGTCCGTTCCGGCGCACGTCGCCGCGGGAGGGATTCACGGAGTAGCTGCGGTAGGAACGGGTCGGCTCAACCGTGCGGACCCGGGCGGGTGCCGGCTGCACGACCCGTGGTGATACCACCTGCTGGGCCATCACCTGCTGCGTCATCAAGCCACCGGCGAGCACGGCCAGTGTCATCATCCATTTCGTTGCGCAGTTCATGATCGAGTCTCCTCGTTTTGGGTCCTGTTTCGAGCTTGCCTACGTGTTCGGCTCGTGTTCGTTCACCTAGGACTATCCTACGGACGTCGTCGACGGCCGGCCCACCGCCCGCAGTGAAAAAATCGTCTTGCGGAGTTGCAAGCAACGATTCAGGCCCGCCGTATCACGGCAAACCAGGCCCGGGCACCGCCGGGACCGAACTCCGCGCCGGGGATGCCCGGCACGACTTCAAAACGGGCCGGTTCGAGCGACTCTACCCGCCAGCCGACGGCAAACGCCTCCCGGAGTTCGAGTTCGCTGACGCGACGCGGACCATGCGTGCCCGGTTCGGCATCGGCAAAGCAGAGCAGGAAGACACGTGATCCGGGTTCCAGCAGCCGCGTGAGCGCCCCGACGTAGGCCATCCGGCCGGCGTCGTCGAAGACGTGGAACAAACCGCAGTCGGTCACGGCGTCGAATCGTTCGGGGATCTCGCCGACCGCCAATGCGTCCATCTGCAGGAAGTTCACGGAGAGACCGCGATCGGCCGCCTTCCGCCGGGCTGATTCCAACGGTTTTTCGAGAAAGTCGACTCCCGTCACCGCGCAGCCCTGCTCCGCCAGCCAGAGGGCGAGGTCCCCCGTGCCGCAGCCGATGTCGAGCACCCTGCCCCGGATCGCCGTGGCCGCTTCGACGAAGGCCCGCTGCGGCCGTCCGATATCCCACGGCGCCCGCGGCGCGGCATAGTAGCCCTCGAAACGGTCGTGGGCCGGCGAGCGGGCGTCGTGGCTCATGGTCGTCACCTTTCCGCCCGGCGGCCGCAGCCCCTAGGCTTTTGCTCCCTCATCCCGGCCATCGACCAATGATCTGTAGTTTCACGTTTTCGGCCGTGAGCACCTCCAGCTTCTCCTCCCGCGACAGGCCGCGCTCCGCCGCCACGCGGTCGGCGACAACGTTGGCCCCCGAAGCGATGCAGAGCCAGTCGGCGATGTACTTCTCGTGCACGCCTGTCTTCGATCGTCAGATGCACCACCCCACATTCGAGGATCGACGAGATGTTGACGTCGTTGAAGGCGACGATGTTGGCGACGTTGCGGTGCACGAACATCGTGCCGGGCTTCGAACCGGTCATCTGGTGCTCGCTGACGCGGGAGTCGGAGCAGCCGATCCAGAGCACCCTCGGCGTCTGTTTCGCGGCAATGGTCTGGCCATACTCCGCGTTCGGCCGGTACTCGGTCTCGACGAAGTTCGGGGTGCCTTCGAGCAATTGGTCGATCAAGGGATGCGGTAACTGGTAAGGTCGGAGCGGTATGGTCGGAGCGATCGGGGATGCTGCTGTTCTCCGTTGAGGCTACCGCGCGGGGGCCATATCCCGCCATGCCCGCCCCCCCGGGCGGCTTTTGCCCTTGCACGCCTGCCGTGCCCTCACGACATTTTCCGATTCAGACCGAGCGATTCAGCCCTCCGGGACGACCTGCCGCATGAGCCTCGAAATCTTGCTCCAAAACTGGCAGGCGGCGCTGACGGCCTGCGTCGTGTTCGCCACGCTCGCCGCCCTGCTCTTCAGCCAACGCGGCCCCGACATGGCGATGATCGGAGGGGTCGTGGTACTGCTGGCGGCCGGTGTGCTCACCCCCGACGACGCCCTCAAGGGCATGAGCAACGAGGGTATGATCACGGTGGCGGCTCTCTTCGTCGTGGCCGCGGCGGTGGAACGGACAGGCGCCCTGGCGGCGCTGGTCGACCGGACTCTCGGCCGGCCTGAGTCGCTGGCCTCGGCCCAGATGCGGACGATGGCCGGCCCAGCGGCCCTCTCCGCTTTCATGAACAACACGCCGGTGGTGGCGCTCATGGTGCCGGCGATCCGCGACTGGGCGAAGAAGCACCGGCTCAGCGTCTCGAAACTGCTCATGCCGATGAATGCGGCCGTGGTGCTGGGCGGCCTGTGCACCTTGATCGGCACGAGCACCAACGTGGTCGTGAGCGGGTTGGTCGCGGCGAAGACCGGGCGGCCGCTCGGAATGTTCGAGATCTCGCCGCTGGGCCTGCCGCTGCTACTCGCGGGCTTTGCATACCTGATCTTTGCCAGCCGTTACCTGCTCAAGGATCGGCGACCGGCGGTCAGCCCGAGCGACGACCCCCGGCAGTATTCCCTCGAGATGCTCGTCGAAGCGGGAAGTCCGCTCATCGGCCGCTCGATCGAGGAAGCGGGACTACGCGGCCTCGATGGCCTGTTTCTCATGGAGATCGACCGTGACGGGCATGTGATGGCGGCTGTCGCTCCCAGCGAACGGTTGGAGGCGGGCGACCGTCTCGTCTTCGTCGGGGTCGTCGATTCCGTCGTGGAGCTGCAGAAGATACGCGGGCTCCGCCCGGCCACCGATCAAGTCTTCATGCTCGACGATCCCCGTTCCGAACGGACGCTGATCGAGGCCGTGGTATCCAACACCTGTCCGCTGATCGGCCGTACGATCCGCGAGGGCCGGTTTCGGTCGACCTATGACGCCGTGGTGATCGCCGTGGCCCGCAACGGCGAACGTCTGCAGATGAAGATCGGCGACATCACGCTCGAACCCGGCGACACGCTGCTCCTGGAAGCCAGCCCGGATTTTGCCGAACACCAGCGGAGCAACCGCGATTTCTACCTCGTCAGCGCGGTGAGCAACTTCACGCCGCCGCGACATGATCAGGCATGGATCGCCTGCACGGTGCTGGCGGCCATGGTGCTGGCGGCGACGCTGGAACTGGTGCCGATGGTGGCGGCGGCGCTCATGGCGGCCGCTGTCGTGGTGGCCGCGAAATGCATCTCGTCGGATGAGGCACGGCAGTCGATCGAATGGGAGTCGCTGCTGCTGATCGCGGCGAGCTTCGGCCTCGCGCGGGCGATGGAGAAGACGGGGCTGGCGGAGGCGATCGCCCAGTCGACGATCGCGGCCGCGGGAGACCATCCGCATGTCGTGCTCGCGGCAATCTATTTCGTGACCATGCTGTTCACGGAACTGATGAGCAACAACGCCGCAGCCGTGCTGACGTTTCCGATTGCCTGGCAGACGGCCGCCGATTTGGGCGTCAACCCTCTGCCCTTCGTGATGGCCGTGACAGTGGCTGCCAGCTGCGGATTCGCCACGCCGATGGGCTACCAGACGAATCTGATGATCTACGGCCCGGGCGGCTACAAATTCAGCGACTATGTCCGCTTCGGCGGCCCGCTGAACCTGCTGGTGATGGCGATCACGGTGGCGCTCGCGCCGCTGATCTGGCCTTTCTGATTACACGCGAAACATCGGCATCCTGCCGATTTTCGCTTGGGCGACCTCCGGTCGCTGACGCTGAAGCCGCCATCCGGGCGGCCAACGAAGGGCCAAACACGACATCGTGTCGTTTTTTCTTGGCAAACGCAGTTTGCTGGTGCTTCGCATGGCATCCTGCCATGCCGAATCCACGTGAATCACGGCATCCTGCCGCCACGACAGGCGGATGCCTGTCCGAAGCCAGCACTTCGTAACTCCCGATGCTGAGGAGCCGGTCGGAGGCACGCGCAGGCGCCGGTGAATTCTGCGACTCACGAGCGATGCACGATTCGTCCAAGAGCCTCCCCTAGCAGAATCCGCCGGCGACCGAGCATGCCGCAGCCGGCGAACCAATGCGGCCCGAACGCAATTGCCATAAGTCACTACTTAACAAAGACTTACAACAGACACTAAAGAATACATTACCAAGTTGACGATCATTGTGCTGCCTGCTAGAAGTGTGGTGTGCGTCCCCAAAACCCCGGCTCCGCATCGAGGTCCACCGTGAATTCCCGTTTACTTCTGAAACCCCTCTCGACCCGCTCGCTCGCCCTCGCGGTCGCGGCCCTGCTCGCAGCCGCCGTCGTCGGCTGCTCCGGCTCATCGTCCACCCCCAACGCCGCGGCCAACCGGCCCAAGGCGATTGAGCTGCTCAACGTCTCCTACGACCCGACCCGCGAACTCTACCGCGACATCAACGCCGCGTTCGCAAAGCACTACGAGCAGGAACACGGCACCCCCGTCTCGATCAAGCAGTCGCACGCCGCCTCGGGCAGCCAGTCCCGGGCCGTCATCGACGGCCTCGATGCCGACGTCGTCACGCTGGCCACCTGGCCCGACGTCGAGGCGATCGCCAAGTCGGGGCTGCTCCGCGCCGACTGGCAGAACCGCTACGAGAACGGCTCGATTCCCTACCACTCGGTCGTCGTCTTCGTCGTCCGCAAGGGCAACCCCAAGAAGATCGCCGATTGGCAGGACCTCGACCGCGACGATATCTCGATCATCACGCCCAATCCCAAGACATCGGGCAACGGCAAGTACAGCTTCCTCGCGGCTTGGGGCGCGGCGCTCGCGGCGGGCGGCGGCGAGGAAGACGCGCAGAAGTTCGTGTCGGCGATCTATCGCCGCACCCCCGTGCTCGACACCGGCGCACGGGCCGCCACGGCCACGTTCTCGCAAAAGGGGATCGGTGACGTGCATCTGACGTTCGAGCAGGAGGCCCAGCTCGAGGTCGATGAATCGAAGGGTGGCTTGGAGATCGTCTATCCGAAGCGATCGATCCGCGTTGATCCGCCCGTGGCCGTGGTCGACAAGAACGTCGACCGCAAGGCCTCGCGGCATGCTGCCGAGGCCTACCTGGGCTTCCTCTACTCTCCGGAGGGCCGCGCGATCATCGCCAAACATCACCTCCGACCCTGGGGGGACACTCCACCGCCTCCCGCCGTCGGCGAAACCTGGCCTGCGATCGAGACATTCGATATCGCGTTCGTAGCCGGCGATTGGAACAACGCGATGAAGAAGTTCTTCGGCGAGGGCGGCGTGTTCGATGCGATCTACCAGCCTCAGGCAGGAAAATAGGTGGCTCATGACCGCTGAAAACGCGACCAATCGGTCCGTGCGGCGCCGTTCCGTTCTCCCCGGATTCGGTATCAGCGCGGCGATCACCTCGCTGATGATGACGGCGCTCGTCATCACCCCGCTGGCGGTGCTGGCGCTGCGTGCCGCGTCTCTCGGCCCGAGCGAATTTCTCGCGGCCGCATGGACGCCCCGCGCCCGGGCGGCCTATGCCGTTTCGTTGGGAGCCTCGCTCACCGCGGCGATCGTCAGTTCCTTCGCCGGCCTGCTCGTCGCCTGGGTGCTGGTGCGGATCGACTTTCCCGGACGGCGTCTGCTCGATTCGCTCGTGGACGTGCCGCTCGCGCTTCCCACTGCGGTTGCGGGCCTCGTCTATTCGACGCTCTACGTGGAGCGCGGCTGGCTCGGCAGGTTCCTCGTGCCGCTGGGCATCCAGGGCGCGTATTCGTGGCTCGGAATCGTGCTCGTGCTCGTGTTCGTGAGCCTGCCGTTCGCGATTCGCGTCGTGCAACCGGTGCTCGAAAGCCTCGACCGCGACACGGAGGAGGCGGCGAGAATGCTGGGAGCTAACCGTGTGCAGACTTTCCTCAAGGTGATCTTCCCAGCCATTTTCCCCGCGGTGCTGACCGGTTTCGCCCTGGCGCTGGCCCGGGCGCTCGGAGAGTACGGCTCGGTTGTCTTCATCTCGGGCAACATGCCGTTCAAGACTGAAATCGCCCCGGTGCTGATCGTGTCGCGACTGGAGGAATTCGCCTACGCGGAGGCGACCGCCATCGCCGTCGTGTTGCTGGCGATGTCGATCACGCTGCTCGTCGTCGTCAATTGGCTGCAGCAACGCGTCGCCCGCAATGCCCAGTGAGCCGGCTTCGCATGAATCCCGCACCTCACCTGCCCTTGTAGCAAGCGATTCGAATCACCAATGCCCAAGCCAACCATCACCTCCGCCAACCCGCTCACCGAACGGCTGCTCATCGCCGCTGCCGTCGGCGTCGTCGGCCTGCTCATCGTCGTGCCGCTGGCGAGTGTCTTCGCGGAAGCCTTTGCCGAAGGGCCGGCCGCCTGGTGGCGGGCTCTGGCCCATGACCCGGACACGCGGCATGCGATCTGGCTCTCGCTGACCGTGGCCCCGCTCGCCGTGGCGATCAACACCGTGTTTGGCATCGCCACGGCCTGGCTCGTGTCGCGATTCCGCTTCCCAGGGCGGTCGCTCCTGATCACGCTCTGCGACGTGCCCTTTTCGGTCTCCCCGGTCGTGGCCGGTCTCGCCCTCGTCTTGATCTTCGGACGGCAGGGTCTGCTCGGGCCGACGCTCGAATCACTCGGCTGGAAGGTGATCTTCTCCTGGCCCGGGTTGGTGCTGGCCACCACGTTCGTGACGCTGCCGCTGGTCGTTCGCGAACTGATCCCGGTGATGGAGGCAATCGGCCCGGAGGAGGAATTGGCTGCCGTCAGCCTGGGAGCGAGCGGCTGGCAGGTGTTTAGCAGGATCACGCTCCCCAACATCCGCTGGGCACTCCTGCACGGGATCGTGCTCGCCAACGCCCGCGCCATGGGCGAGTTCGGAGCGGTCTATGTCGTCAGCGGCCATATCGCCGGCGCCACCGACACGATGCCGCTACGCGTGGAAAAGCTATTCCAGGAATACCGCACACCAGCCTCGATGACAGTGGCGAGCGTGCTCGCCGGCCTGGCGCTCATCACGCTCGTGGCCAAGGTGGTCATCGAACGCCGGCTCGAGGCAGAGGCCCGAGAACTCGAGGCCGCTCGCACGCTCCCCGACACCATCGATGGCTCGAACACACCGTTCGACGCCGGCGCACGCATCTCGACTGAGGGACTTTCCGCATGAGCATCCACATCCGAGGCATCTCGAAAGCATTCGGCAGCTTCAAGGCCCTCGACGACGTATCGCTCGAGGTCCCGCAAGGCACGCTCTTGGCACTCCTGGGGCCATCCGGCTCTGGCAAAACGACGCTCCTGCGCATTATCGCGGGGCTCGAATGGCCCGACGCTGGCCGCATCGAGGAAGACGGTGCAGACATCACCGACCGCCACGCGAGACAGCGGGAGGTGGGTTTCGTGTTTCAGCACTATGCGCTCTTCCGGCATATGAGCGTGTTCGAAAACATCGCCTTCGGCCTGCGAGTTCGAAAGGCACCGAAGCCTGAGATCGAGGCGAAGGTCAACGAACTCCTGCATCTGGTGCGGCTCGACGGCCTCGGCGGTCGCAAGCCGGCGCAACTCTCGGGCGGCCAGCGGCAGCGGGTGGCTCTGGCACGGGCGCTTGCCATCCGGCCCAAAATCCTCCTCCTCGACGAACCCTTCGGCGCCCTCGACGCGAAGGTGCGAGTCGAGTTGCGGCAGTGGCTGCGACGGCTGCACGACGAGATCGGCATGACCAGCGTGTTCGTGACGCACGATCAGGAAGAGGCCTTCGAACTTGCCGACGAGGTCGTCGTGATGAACCACGGAAAAATCGAACAGCGGGGCACGCCCGACGAGGTCTTCGAGCATCCGGCGACGCCCTTCGTGATGGACTTCCTCGGCAACGTGAACGTCTTCCACGGCAGGGTCGAGAAGGGGCAGGCCTTCTGGCACGGCATCCCGATCGACTATCCGGACTACCCGCATGCGCAGGCCCGTCCCGCCCGCGTCTATCTCCGGCCGCACGAACTCGACATCACCCGCCGGAACGGACACGACCCAAACAGCTCCACCGTCAACGGGAGCCTGTCGGCGAGCGTGCTGCGGATCTCACGAAGCGGCGCGATAGCCCGCATTTCATGTCGGCCCGACGGCTCCGAGAGCGAGTTACACGTCGACCTGCCGTCCGACACGGCCCGTGACCTGGCCCTGCAACCGGGTGAACGGGTGGCAATCACTCCTCGCAAGGTCCGCGTGTTTCTCCCCGGTCCCGAATATGTGATCTGACTCTCTCGCACCCGTTCGCCCCCCCACTCCCTTCACGAGCAATCCCCGAGGACGACATGAGCAACACCCCCGCCGACGGCCAGCACCACGGTGCCGACACGACCGCAAATCCCCACACCAGCGCAACGAACACCGATGCCGCCCTGGCGCGGATCGGAGAGGCTTTACGAGGGCTCCGTTATGGGTCCGTCCTCGCGATCGTGCAGGACGGCGTCATCGTGCAGATCGAGCGGACCGAGAAGACACGGCTCGGCAAGTCGGACCGTTAGTCATTGCTGCACTAACAATTCATTACCAAATTGGTAATGAATTGATACTGCCGATCCTTCCAAGAATAGCCATCTTCTCTCGGAAAGATATTTTATGCCGAAAAACAAGCTTTAAAAAAATTTCTATCAACTCCTTGACCAACGTGATCGATTTGATAATGTATTGGAACGAACGAGGTTTTTTTGAGCCTCGCCGACCAGATCACGAGAGCACCTTCAAAGTGCTGATCCGACGAGACGGACAGCAGGTCTGACAAAGCCCCTGACCGGGCCGCGACGCACACCACACAAACGCGAAACCGACCGGACAGACCGGAGGACCGCGACGGCTCAAGGAGCCCTCGACATGTCCTCCGCAGCACTCGCATACACCTCCGGCCAGCCTCGGCGATTCTCGACCAAGCGTCGCGGCGGCACAGCGTCATCCGCCTCGTCGCTCGCCGCCGATGCCGCCATCCGCGACTTCAACGACGGCCGTCGCCGTCGTAGCGGTGGCGACGGCGACCAGAGCGGTGAGTCGGCACTCAGCCGTGGCGTCGACGAGTTCGCGTCGAACGTCTCCGCCACCGTTGAGTCGCTCGGCGTGCCTCGGTGGATCGTTCGGGCTCTGGTGCTGGCAGGCGTCGGCGTCGTCCTCGCGGTTGCCGTCGTCAACACGCTGCCGCTCCTCGCCAGGCACGCCGTCTCCGGCACCGCCACATTCAACGGCAAGCCGCTGGCCAGCGTCACTGTCAACTTCCAGAAGATCACGGGCTCGGCCGAGGCGGACTCTCGAGTGATCCGCACGGCAGCGGACGGCTCGTTCCAGATCGCTGCGGGCGAAGGCCTGCCGTCCGGGCTCTATGCGGTTTCCGTCCGCCCCGGCGAGTCGGGCCGGCCGATCCCACCGAACTACCTGTCGCCGGAAACGACCCCGCTACGGCTCGAGATCCGCGAAGACCTGACCGGCCTGCAACTCTCCATCAGCGACGGCAAACAACGCATCCGCGGGAGTCGCAGGTAACCAACCGCTCCCGACCATTCATCATGAAATCCTCGCTCGCGTCGATCGAGGCCTGATCTGTTCGATTCGTTTCACCCTCTCCCAAGGAGATTCCTCATGTCGGTTCTCACCCCTTCCCGACTTCGTCAGGGTTTCACCCTGGTCGAACTGTTGGTCGTGATCGCCATCATCGGCACGCTTATCGGGCTCTTGCTCCCCGCCGTGCAGGCTGCCCGTGAGTCTGCCCGCCGCAACAGTTGCTCGAACAACATCAAGCAACTAGGCATCGCCACACAGACGTTTGCCGATGGCACTGGCGGCACTCTTCCCAGCAGTCTCCGCACCGCCGGGCTACGGCTCGGATTCTTCGTCCGGATCCTTCCCTACATGGAGCAGGCGGCGCTCTTCGATCGGTACGATCCATCGGTGACGTGGTCATCAAAGACGGCATCGTCCGGCTACACGATCCCCAACTACGTGCTTTCGGCGACCCGGATCGCTGGATACGAGTGCCCTTCGGCCCCGAATCCTGACACGCGATTCGACTACGACCCGCAGTCGAACAGCCAGCCCTATGCCGTGCCTGCCACCTACGCGAAGGCCACGACCAACGCGGCTGGCACCGACTTCTCGAACGTCTCGGCGTCGCCGGGCTTCTGCGCGCCGTCCGACTACGGGCCGACGATCTACGTCGACAACGCTCTGGCGAACACCAGTTCGCCGCTGACATCCGATGACAACAAGGCCGACGTCGCTGCTGCTGCAGCGCCCGTGGCCGACAAGGGCAACACATCGGCCAGTTCTGGCGATGGCCTGCTGCCCAAGGACTATGGCGACGGCTATAGGCCGAAGCTCGGTGACGCGACCGACGGCCTCTCGACGACGATCCTCGTCGCAGAGAGCGCCGGCCGGCCCTTCGTCTATCGGAAGCGAACCCGTGCCGACGATGCGACCAATAAGTTCCCGGCGCAGCGGGTCAACGCCGGCGGCTGGGTGCGACCGGCGTCGGACATTTCGATCGACGGCTCCAATGCCACCGGCACCGCGTTCCGCTCCAGTCCGACGAAGGTGGTCAACGCCACCAACGGAGAGAGCATACTCACTGCCGCCTTTAGCTCGGGCTACTACGGCACCGACGGCGGCAGCGAGGTCTACGCCTTCCACCCGGGCGGCGCCCATGCGGTGTTCGGTGATGGCAGCACGAAGCTGATCGCCAGCGACGTCACGATCCGCGTCTTCTCTGCGCTCGTGACCCGTGCCGGCAACGAGCACCTCGGCGACAAGGCGAAGTATTGATTCGAGAACGTGCTCGCGAGCACGACGCGGCTGGACACCACCGCCGGCCTCACCCAGCGGTACAGCCACACTTGAAAGCCCCGGCCAGGACGGCCGGGGCTTTCTTTTTTGCCGCCGCGACGTTCCGCCGCGACGACTGCAAAACCGGACCCGAGTCCGAGAAAACGTGGGGCGAGACGGTTTTTCTCTTGTTTGCCCTATACTATTGGCCACAACCATTTTCCGCCGACCCGTTCCCGCAGATGCCCTGCATCCGGGCCCTCGTCCCCGAGGTCGGACAGGACCGCCGGCATGAGCGACATCCTCTTCCACTACTACCGCGTCAATCCCACGACGTGGTTCTACCTGTCGTCGCTGCTGTCGATCGCCGTCTTTTTCAAGTTCAACCGCGTCTGGAGCATGCGGAATCTCGATCTCATCGGCCTCATCCTGCTCGCTCCGGGACTGCTCGCGGTCGAGTACGGCGGCTACAAGGCCAGCGCCGCAGCCCAGCAGCTCGGCTACATCTGGATCTTCGCCGTCTCGGGAATCTTCCTCGTGCGGATGCTCTTCGACTCGCTGATGGTCCGCCGGCCGCTGCTCGATCCGAACCTCACGGTCGGCGGCCTCGTGTTCCTGGGCATCTCGCTGCTCGTCTTCCTGCTGGCCAACGTGATCACCACGCGGCCGCAGCGGGATGACCTCGCCGGTGCCGCGGCTGCGGCACGGCTCAATGCCCGCGAGGCCGAGATCGACGCCGACCAACTCTCCAGGCTCGGCCCGGGCTATCCGCTGCTCTTCGTGCTGCCCCATATCTCGACGCAGCGGCTCTTTTCGGCCGACCCGGACGCCGCCGACTCAGGCGACGCCCGCGACGTCAACAGCCGCGTCATCTACGAGACCACGGCCCGCGTGATGGCCATCCTGTCGCAGTTGGCGATCGTGGCGGGCATGGTCGTCATCGGCTGGCGACACTTCGACGCCATCCGGTTGGGGATCGCCGCGGCGGTGCTCTATCTGCTGCTTCCCTACACCGCGATCATGACCGGCCGGGTCGACCACGCGCTCCCCGGAGCCCTCATCGTGTGGGCCATCGCGGCGTACCGCCGCCCATTCATCTCGGGCGCGCTGATCGGATTGGCGACCGGCACGATCTATTACCCCGTCTTTCTCCTGCCCCTCTGGTGCGGCTTCTACTGGCAGCGCGGTATCCGCCGGTTTGCCCTGGGAATCGGCGCCGCAATCCTGGCACTCGTCTTCGGCCTCTGGTTCACGTCCCCCGATTCCACCGTCTTCATGGGCCAACTGCGGCAGATGTTCGGGTGGATTTTTCCAAACGAAGTGTTGCTGGAAGGGTTCTGGGCGCTCCCCTTCAATGATGCCGTCTTCCGGCTGCCGGTGCTGGCCGCCTTCGTCGCCATGATCTCCACACTGGCGATCTGGCCCGCTCCCAAGAATCTCGGCACGCTGATGAGCTGCACCGCGGCCGTGTTGCTCGGCAGCCAGTTCTGGAAGGCCCACAACGGCGGTCTGTTCATGGCCTGGTTTCTGCCGGTGCTGTTGCTCGTGATCTTCCGACCCAATCTGGAAAACCGCGTGGCCACGCTCGTGCTCGACGCGGAGTGGTTCCCCAAACGCCGCCGCCCCTCGCCACCGCTGGCGGTCGACCGCGCCGCGTGACGCCCATCCCGGCCGCGTGACGCTCATCCCCGCCTGGGATCGAAGTCGGGGGGTGACTGGCGATTGGCCAGCCACGCCCGCCACGCCGCGGTGTTCCACTCGAAGTTCTCGCCCGTGAGCCTCACGAGGGCCTCGAGCACCCGTTGGTTCTGCACGCGGGTCTTCTGCCGCTTCGGCCCCGACCCCATCGAGAGGCCGCCGCCGGAGGGCGTGAACGTGGCGGTCGTCGAGCCCTCGGGTGCGCCCCCGCCGACCACCACCATGTGTTCCGTCTCGAGCGCTTCGATGAGCGGCCCGATCGCCGCCGTCGAGCCCAGCCGCCCGATGGCCTCGGCCGCACGATTGATCCGGGCGTTGTCGACGCCGCCGAGCGCCCCCGCGATCGCCTGTGCGGCCATCTCGGGGCTGATGTTCAGCAGCCGCTCCACCGCGAGGATCCTTGTCTCGGGATCGGCGTGGTCGACGGCCACGGAGACCAGCGCCGTCACGGCCTCGGGCCCCCGAATGTGCGACAACGCCTCGACATAGTCGGCCCGCACTCGCGGCATCCGCTCCTTGCCCAGTGCCGCGGTCAGCGCCGGTACGGCAAACGGATCGGCAATCTCGCGGATCTCCTCGGCGGCGGCAGTGGCCTGCCTGGGATCGTCGAGTCGTTTTCGCAACCGTTCGAGCTGGATCACCCATTGCTTCTGTGCGAGGTTCACACGGTCAGCCTGCTCGATGAGCTCGATCTCCTGGACGGTCCGCCACATGCTGCGATACCGCACGAGGCCGCGGGCGCTCATCAGCTCCTGCGGGCTCGAAGGCTTCTCGGCCGTGTCCCCGCCAACTGAAGCGGGCTCGGCCCCCAGCGCCGCGTCGGGCACCAGCGCTGCCATCAGCACCGCGACGACGATCCGGGGACGAACTCGCATGGCATGCCCTGCTGAAGGAGCTTTCCTTTGAAGTCTATCGGCAGGGCAGGACGCCAAAAAAAGGTGACAGCCACCTTTTCCGGAAAAGGTGGCTGTCACCTTTTGCGATCGGCCCTGAATCACAGCCCGCCGGCGGCGTTCTGAATGGCCCCGAGATACGACGAAAAGATGCGGAACACGATCAGGACGATCAGCCCCGCCACGCCGGCCCAGACGAGAAACCCACCGCCCTTGGCGGCAGCCTCGAAGCCGGTCCGAGCCTCCTCATCGAGCTGGCCCGCGAGCCGGTCGAGCACCTCGGACGTGTTGCCCGTCGCCTCGCCCACAGCGATCACCTCGAGCACCCGCAGGGGAAACCGGCGTGTGCGGTCGAGGGCCAGCGCGAGCGTTGCCCCGGCCCGTAGCCGGTCCTCGACCGCCTCCGTATCCACCGCGAGCCCGGGCGCCACGCTCGAAGCGAGCTTCAGGAGCCTGCCGATGTCGAGCCCCGCGCCGCTTGCCAGCGAGGCCGCGCGGCACCAGGCCGCCGCTTCCGCAGCGCGGGATGCGGGCCCGATCACCGGCACGCGATCAACGACGAGCCGCACGATGCCATGCCGCCGCCAGTTGGCCACCGCCTGCCCCACGAGCAGCCTGCAGGCAACGGCCACGGCGGTGACAATTCCCAGATAGATGATCAGGCCGCGTGTGCCGCGGAGGCCGATCCGCAGAATGTCGTGCGACATCATGCCCGCCATGAAGATGAGAAACCCCACCACGGCGATCGCCACAACCAGTTGGAATGCCGGGCCCGCCAGGCTGCGGCGGAGTTCCCGCGTCGTGCGCACGCCGCGCTCGAGCACGCGAGAGAGTTCGCGAAGCGTCTCCGCCTCGTGGCCGGTGCGGTCGCCCACGGACACCATGCCGCGCACGAGCGGCGAGAACGTGTCGCCGGCGGCCTCGAAGGCCTCGGCCAGCGGATTCCCCTCCGCGAGCGACCTCGCCACTCTCTCCATCCGCGGCCGCCACGCGGCGGGAACGCGGGCCATCTCCATTTGCCATGCCCGCCGGAGGTCGATTCCCGCGGCCAGCGCAACGGCGAGTCGGCCGAGCATGTCGGCCGCCATTGCCCGCGGCATCTCCCGACGTGTGAACATGGAAGGGAGTCTATGTTTTTGAGCGCCCTCGTGGCGGCACGTTTTTAACTTGTCCGTGTCTCCGCCCCTCGTGGCGGCAAGTTTTCAACTTGTCCGTTGCCCCAACACCGATTCCACACGTTAAAAACTCGTGGCCACGTGGCAAAAGGGGATCCGGGTATCGGCGGAAGCTCGAGGAGCTTTTGGATTTTTCGCTCTGCAAGGGACGGCACGTGCCGAAATCCGCAAGGGGGGGACGGACGAGCTGAAAACATGCCGTCGCGTACGTGGTGGCTGGCCCCGTGTCCCGCATCTGCTAAAAAGTCGTCCTGCGTCCGTTCGGCTTCCGTTCCCGCCGCTCCCTCTCCCCATGAAAGCCACGAAAGCACTCTGGCCGACCGTCGCGATCGTGGGCGTGGGCATGATCGGGGGCTCGATCGGGCTGGCCCTCAAGGCCCGCAAACTCGTCGGCCGCGTGATCGGCGTGGGCCGATCCGCCGCTTCGCTGTCCGAGGCGAAACGGCTCCATGCGATCGACGAAGCTGCCACCGACATCGCCTCCGCTGTTGCCTCGGCCGATCTGGTCGTGGTCGCGACAGGCGTGGCATCGATTCCTTGGATCCTCGACGAGGTTGACGCCGCCGTGCGGCCCGGCACGCTACTGACCGACGCCGGTAGCACGAAGGCACGCATCGTTGCCGCCTGGGAGAAGCGCCGCCGTTCTCGCCGCAGCCGCTATGTCGGCGGGCATCCGGTGGCCGGCAGCCACCGCCGTGGGCCCACCGCCGCCGATCCGCAGCTGTTCAATGGACGGGTCACGATCGTCACGCCGGCGGCGGCCACGCCGGCAGCCGATGTCGAGGCGATCGGCGGCTTCTGGTCGTCCCTTGGCTCCACTGTCTACACGATGCCGCCCCGCGACCACGACCGGATCCTCGCCATGACCAGCCATGCGCCGCATGTCGTCGCGGCCGCCATCGCCGCCGCCACGCCCGCCGAGGTGAGGCAGTTCACGGCCGGCGGCTGGCGCGACACCACGCGGATCGCCGCAGGAGATCCCGAACTCTGGGCAGATATCCTGCTCGACAACGCGGCGCCGGTGGCCAAGGCGTTGTCCCGGATCGCCGGTGTGACCGAAAAGATTCTCGACGCGCTCGCATCGAGCGACCGTCGCCGACTCGTGTCATTGCTCACGCGTGCCAAGGAAGACCGCGATGCTGTGGGAAGTTGACGTCCACCTCCGTGATGCCGCCGGCGATCACGCTGCGCGTGCGCTGGTCGCCGGCGCGGCCGAACTGGGCATCGCCGGCTGCTCGCGGGCCAAGACCGCCTCCGGCTGGCTGATCGAGGGCGATCTGTCGCGGGCCGACGTGGAACGCCTCGCCGCCGCAGTGCTCACCGACCCGGTCACCGAAACATTCACGGTGGCGGAGGCTGGCGACGCAACGCTCGTGGCACCGGCCACGCTCGTCGCGCCGCAGGCCGGCACCGCCGATGCGGCCAGCCTGCCCACCGTCGTCCACGTACTGCCCCGCGCGGGCGTCACCGACCCGGCCGCCGAGACCGCCCAAGAAGCCTGCGGCCTGCTGGGGCTCCGACCATCGGCCGTGCGGAGCGTGCGGAAATACTGGCTGCCCGCCCTGGACCCGGCAGAGGCCGACCGGCTGGCCTGGAAGCTGCTCGCCAGCGAGGCGATCCACGACGTCGTGATCGGCCCGCTGCCGCTCCGCACGCTCGCCGGCGGTCGCCCCTGGACGTTCTCGCAGGAGACGGTCCGCCTCGCCGGCCTCGACGACGCGGCGCTCGACACGCTCAGCCGCGAGCGGTGCCTGGCCCTTTCGGCCGCCGAACTCCACGCGGTCCGCGACCACTTCCAGGGCCTCGGTCGTGATCCTCTCGAGATCGAACTGGAGACCATCGCGCAGACCTGGAGCGAGCACTGCTGTCACAAGACGCTTGGCAGCCCGATCGACCATGTCGGTCCGGCCGGCGCAGTGCGGTATGACAATCTCCTCAAGGAGACGGTGTTCGCGTCCACGCGCAAGGTGCGGGAACAGCTCGGCGCGCAGGATTGGTGCGTGAGCGTCTTCCGCGACAACTCGGGCGTGGTGCGATTCGACGGCGACCACGACATCTGCGTCAAGGTGGAGACGCACAACCACCCCTCGGCGATCGAGCCCTACGGCGGCGCGGCCACCGGGCTCGGCGGCGTCATCCGCGACGTGCTCGGCACGGGGCTGGGTGCGAAGCCGATCGCCAACCTCGACGTCTTCTGCGTGGGACGGCCCGATACGCCCGCCGCCGACCTGCCACCGGGTGTGATCCATCCCCGCCGCCTGCTCGCGGGCGTGGTGGCCGGTGTCCGCGACTACGGCAATCGCATGGGCATCCCCACGATCGCAGGCGCCGTCGCCTTCGATGCCGGCTACATCGGCAACCCGCTGGTCTTCTGCGGCACGGTGGGCATCATGCCCCGCAACTCGGCCGACGCCGCCGTTCAGACCGGCGACTTGGTGGTGGTGGCGGGCGGACGGACCGGCCGCGACGGCATTCATGGCGCCACCTTTTCTAGCGTCGAACTGTCGAGCGACAGCGAGAACCAATCGGGCGGCTCGGTTCAGATCGGCCATGCCATCCACGAGAAGATGCTCTCGGAATTCGTGCTGGAGGCGTCGCGTCAACGGCTCTTCAACGCCATCACCGACTGCGGCGCCGGCGGGCTCTCGAGCGCCGTGGGCGAGATGGCAGCCACGCTCGGCGCGGATGTCGACCTCGACCGAGTGCCGCTCAAGTACGACGGCCTCTCCGCCACAGAGGCCTGGATCTCGGAGGCGCAGGAGCGGATGGTGCTCGCCGTGGCACCGGCCGACTGGGAGAAACTCTCCCGGATCGCAGCCGACGAGGGCGTGGAGGCCACGGCCATCGGGACCTTCACAGGCTCGGGCCGGCTGGTGCTCCGCTGGCAGGGCCGGACGGCCGGCGAACTCGACTGCCACTTTCTCCACGAGGGAAGGCCGCGGCGACGGCTCACGTCGCGATACGTGCCACCGGCAGCGGAACCGGCCGGGTGGTCCCTCCAAGACGACGATTCGCTCTCCGCTTGCCTGCTCGACGTGCTCGCGGCGCCCGATGTCGCCAGCAAGGAATGGATCATCCGGCAATACGACCACGAGGTGCAGGGCTGCAGTATCGTCAAGCCGCTGCTCGGGCCGGGTGCCGGCCCCGCCGACGGCACCGTCATCCGCGGCGTGCTCGGTCGCGACCGCGGCATCGTGCTCGGAGTCGGCCTCCGCCACCGGCTGGGCCCTCTCGATCCCTACCAGATGGCGGCCGGCGGCATTGTCGAGGCGATGGCCAACGTGATCGCCGCGGGCGCCGATCCGGCACGGATCGCCCTGCTCGACAACTTCTGCTGGGGCGACTGCCGCCGCGAGGAGTCGCTCGGCACGCTCGTGGAGGCCTGCCGCGCCTGCCACGACATGGCCGTGGCCTTCGCCGCCCCATTCGTGAGCGGCAAGGACAGCCTCAACAACGTGTTCGCCTGGAAAGACTCGGCGGGCGTCCACCATGAGCGGTCGATCCCGCCCACGCTGCTCGCGACGGCGATGGGGCAGGTCGAGAATGTTCACCGTACGATCACCCCGGACCTCAAGCAGTCGGGCAATCGGCTGGCGATCGTGGGACTGTCGCGGGGCGAACTCGCCGGCAGCCAACTCGAACTCGTGGGCCGTGTCCACGGCGGGCGGGTGCCGCAGGTCGATGCCGTGGCCTGCCGTGACGTGTTCACGGCGGTGGCGGCCGCACAGCGGGCGGGGCTCCTGGCCGCCTGCCACGACTGCTCCGACGGAGGGTTCCTGGCCGCGGTGGCTGAGATGGCGATCGCCGGCGGCTCGGCCGCGCGGATCACGCTCGCCGACGTGCCGATGGAGGCCGGAAGCTCCGCCGGGAACGGCTCCCTCCTGCACCGCGATCTGACGATCGCCTTCACCGAGACGCCCGGCCGCTTCGTCTGCGAAGTGCCTGCCGAGCTCGCCGACCGGTTTGCAGATCACATGAGCAAGACCAATGGTATGCCGTGGGCATGGATCGGCACCGTCGTCGCGGGCGACCGGCTGGAGATCGTCTCCAGCGACGGCTCGGCCACGACGGTGCCGGTGGCGAGCCTCGCCCGGGCCTGGCGGGGAGGAGCGTGAGCATGCTGTCACCACGGGCGATGATCCTGCGGGCACCGGGCACCAACTGCGACCACGAGACGGCGTACGCCTTCGAGCGGGCCGGCGCGATCGCGCGCCGCGTGCATGTTCATGCGTTGGCACACAAGCCTTCGCTCGCCGACGACTTTCAGATCCTCTGCATCCCGGGTGGATTCTCCTACGGCGACGACATCGCCAGCGGACGGATCTTCGCGTTGGAACTCAAGTCGCGGCTCACCGACAGCCTGGCAAAGTTCCGCGACCGCGGCGGTCTCATCCTCGGCATCTGCAACGGCTTCCAGGTGCTCCTGCAGACAGGCCTGCTGCTGGCGGATCCGCGGTCGGGCGCCGCCCGGGCCAGCCTCGCCCACAATACGTCTGGGATGTTCATCGATCGCTGGGTGCATCTGCGGGCAGTGCCGGGCCAGTGCCTGTTTCTGCAGGGCATGGATCGGTTCGAACTGCCGGTCGCCCACGGTGAGGGACGGTTCGTGACGCGGTCGCCGGACGATTTCTCGGCACTCGACGCCAGGGGCCAACTCGTGCTGCGGTACGCCGCCGATGCGTCGGGAGCGTCGTCCAATCCCAACGGCGCGATGGGGGACGTGGCGGGCGTCTGCGACGAGACGGGACGCATCCTCGGCCTGATGCCCCACCCCGAGCGTTTCATCGACGCCGTCCAGCATCCGGCGTGGAACGGCCATCTCGACCCCGCGGCTCCCGGCGCGGGCCTGCCGCTCTTTGCCAACGCCGTCAAAGCGGTGTCGTAAAGAGATCGCCCCCGCAAGCTCCCATCCAAGCCCGAGGGGGAATGCCGTTCCCACCCGGCGTTGACGCACCGGACCGGCCTCCCTACCTTCCCCCCCTCGCCAGCCCCCTTTGCGGATCACCGGCGTCATGCCCGACCGCGCGCTACGGAACGCCGCCGCCGTCTGTCTCGCCCTGCTTGCCGCGGGCGGGTGCCGTGCTGGACTGTGGTCCGATGCGTCATCAGAACCGGTGACGGCCGTGGCGACCGACCGACCGCGGTCCGCACCCAGGACGATTCCGCTGGAGCTCGTCTTTGTCCGCCATGAGGAGCACGACCCGGTGCTGCGCGACGAACTCTGGAATCTGGCCGACGAGCAGGTGTTTGACGAGCCGTTGCGGCGGCGGCTGCATACCAATGGCCTGCGGGCCGGCGTGGTCACGGCCCAGCTGCCGCCCCATCTCGCCGACCGCTTTCTCCCGCCGTCGGTAGCCCCTGGGGAAACCCTGCCGGCAGCGCTCCCGGATAATCCCGCGCTCGTGCGGCACATGCTCCGCCTGCTGCCCGGCCGCTCGAGCGACGTGATGGCGGCGACGGGCCTCGATGCGCTGGTGCTGCTGGAACACGACGGCGACAGTCTCCGGGGGAAGACCTACCACGACGCGAGCACGCTGTTTGCACTGCGGGCCTGGCCCGCGGCCGACGGCAGGGTGCGGCTGAGCCTGTCACCGACAATCAAGCACGGACCAGTGGAACGCTCCTGGGTCGGCGAAGAGGGCATGTTTCGGCTGGAGGCCGGCCAACGCCGCGACGCCTTGGCGGGACTCACGTTCGAGGCCGCGGTACCGGTCGGCTCGATGGTCATCGTGGGCTGCGTCGGCGAACCGGCTTCGACCGCAGGCGACGCCTTCTTCCGCGACAGGGCCGGCGCCCGCTGCGGACAGCGGCTGCTGGCAATCCGACCGGTGCCGCACGAGCAGAGCCTCGATCCTCTCTTCGCTCCGACAACGACGGCCGAACCCGAAGATCAGTAGCGGCGTTCTCCGTGGCGGCACGTTTTGAAGGTGTCCGTTGCCCCGGTACGGATAACGCAAGTTAAAAACTTGCGGCCACGGGTCAACTCGCCACGCCACCGGCCAAGGCAAGGTCGGCACGATACCGAGCCTTGCCGTAAAGCCGTCAAGACAGGCAGTCTGCAAAGGCCGGCGAGAACGCGGCGGCTTGTCCCAGGCGTGAGTCTGCGGTGTTCTGGCAAGTGGCAATCCCTCCGCGCCGCAGGCTTTACGCACCCTGCCACAGGTGTCGATGGCACCTGTTGAAGAGCGTCACCAGCGCGACGCAGCCTCCAAAACGCGCTCTCGAAGGATGCAGCCTCGAGTCGGCATCGACGAAAGAAGAATCATGCGTACCACCCTGCCCAAACAGACGCCCCCGACACGGTCTCACAGGCCGCGAGCCGTCACCGTCTTTGCCGCCGCGTTCGTCGCCGGTGCGGCGGCAGCCGTGGGCGTCAATCGCACGCTCGATGTCCGGATGGCCCAGTCGAAGCCCCGGGTGGAGAGCGAGGCGATCTTCGTGGCGCTGCGATCACTGCCGCAGGGGGCCCCCGTGACGGTCTGGGACGTGGCCCTGCGGGATTGGCCAAAGGCGATGATGCCCACCACCGCCCTGCGGGCGAGCGACACCTTCAGCGGCCACGTGCTGAAACATCCGCTCCGCGAGGGACAGCCGCTGTTGTCGATCCAGCTCGCGCCCTTCGGGCAGGGCGTCCAGCCAGCCGCTGACCCGACGGCATTCCCGCCGCCGGCGGCCTACACCCAGTCCAGCACCCCGGTGGTGCCCACTGCCGAAGGCGATCTCTGGTCGCCGGCTGCACCGGTCGAGACACTGGCCCACCCGCCTCTGCAGCAATCGGTCCCCCAGTCTGTTTCGCAGGCTGCTCCCCCGTCGACGACGCAGGTCGCCATGCTGCCGCAGCAAGCGGCCACGCCCCCGACAGCCGCCCCTGCGGAAACGGCTCCTGTGCCGGAGATCGCGCAGCAGCCAGTCGTGACGACGGAACCGTCGCCGCTCGAGCCCGTCGGCAGTGCCGCCGCCGCGGACCATTCGCCGACGGACAGCACCGCCGCCACGACCGGCAGTCCGACCACACCCGAGGTGACAACGCCCGCAGACAGTTCGCAGCCCGCCCAGACCGGCGTCACTCCGGTGGTCGAGGACGTGGCGACGGTCTCGGTCGCCCCGGCAGACCAGCCCACTTCCGAACCAGCCACGACGCCTGACACGCCGCCTGACACAACGGCTGGGCTGACTGCTGCCGAACCGGCTGTTACTGCCTCGAGCGATGTCGCCCCTCCCGCGGCGACTGCCGAAGCCAGCGACATTCCCGAACCGTTCGCCGCTCTGCCTTCCCCTCCCGCCTCTCCGACGCCGATCCCCGTAACGGCACCGACTGCGCCCGCACCCGTGGAGCGTCCACGACCTGTGTACTCGCGGTATCTCGTGGTGCCGGAGAGCATCGCGGTCCAGGCAGATGCCTCGTTTGCGTCACGGGCTGCGGCCCCGCAGCAGCCTGCCGAGGCTCCGCCGTCCCTCGCTCCACAGACAGCGTCACGACCCGCGTCGAACGCGGTCAGGCCGCTGCCGACGACCACGGCAGCCGATCGGGCCGCCCAGTCGAAGCCACAGGGGAACAGCACGCAGGGTCGCTCACCTCAGCGACAAGGCCGTCAGGCTCAGCCTGCAGCCCCCGGTGTTGCGCCCGGCACCCCACCGCAGCCCCGGCTGGGAGCGGCGATGTTTCCGAATCTCTCCGCGGGACTCGAAGCCATCGAGGGCCGGATCCGTGGCGAGCAGCCGGCGCAGGGCCAGGCTCCCGCCGCCGCTCAGGGCAGGCCGATCACGGCTCGATGACGATCTTGCCCGACAGGCTGCCCGACTTGTGAATGGTGGCGGACTCCTGCACGGCATGGGCTTCGGCCACGCCATCCAACGACAAGACTCTGTCGATCAGTGGCCGCAACCGGCCAGCCGCCATCCAGCGGTTGATGTCCGCGGCGGCCGCTGCCTGCCGCTGGGCAGTGGCCTTGAACATCACGAAGCCAAACAGCCGGCAGCCCTTCACGTAGAACGGGCCGACGGGAAAGGCCGGCCTCGCGTCCCTGCCGGCCATGATCACCATCCGGCCGCCTTCGCCGAGCATTGCCACCGCCTGATCGAAGTTCGGCTCCCGCAGCGTTTCCCAGTAGGCCTGCACACCCTCGGGGGCGGCTGCCCGTACCGCTTCCACCAGATCTTCCCGGGTGTAGTCGAGCACGACATCCGCGCCGAGGCCGCGGACGCGGTCGCACTTCGCGGCCGAGCCCGCCGAGGCGATCACGCGGGCGCCGAGAACCTTGGCGATTTGCACGACCGCCGAACCAACGCCGCCGGAACCACCGTTGACGAAGATGGTTTCACCTGGGGCGAGCATGCAATTGTCGACGAGTCCCAGGTGGGCTGTGATCGCCACGAGCGCCGCCGCCGCGGCATCCCGATCCGAAACCGTATCGGGGGTGCGGTAGAGCCAGCGCTCCTCGACCGCCGCGAGTTCGGCGCACGTTCCCTGTCGGCCAAGCAGCCCCTGATTGGAACCCCACACCCGCATGCCGGGACGCAAGGCATCCACCTCATCGCCCACCGCCACCACCTCCCCCGCCAAATCGCAGCCGACCACGAAGGGAAAAGGAAGTGGCATGGCAACGGTGCCTGCCCGCACGTAGGTGTCGATCGGATTGACGGCTGATGCCCCGATCCGCACGAGCACATCCCGCGGCCCGGGCACCGGGTCGGGCAGGGATCCAACATGGATGGAGTCGGGACCGCCGGTCTGGGTGATGTATGCCGCTCTCATGCAGGCTCCGTGGCTCTTTCCATCTGCTGCCCGATCGGCGTCTGCTCGCCAAAATTCACGCGGCCGTCACGACCGCTTCGCTGCGGCCAACGAGGCAAGACCGGCCCCGGCCGCGGCGAGCGCTCCAAGGCCGCCGATTGCATAGAGCGCCCGCGACATCCTTCGCGCGAAGAGCGTTTGTCGCTGCAGTGCGACCTCGCCGACCAAAGCCGGTCGATCGACGGAAAAACGGCTGTAATCCTGGAGCGATTGATAGAGCGCCTTGTCGTCACCGGCCTCGATGTTAGCGCGGATCATATTCTCGTCGAGCGCCGCCTTCGGCACCGCGCCCACCCAGGCCGCGGCTCCCCACGCCAGTGCGGCACAGGCAATCCCGGCCAGGGCCACAGCCTGCAGGAGCCCCCACCGTGGCGAACCGGCAGAGGCATCTGTTTTGATTCGCAACTGGTCCAAATCCCGGAACTTTGGCACGTCGTTGCGACGGCCGCAGGAAGGACATGCAACCTCGCCGCCAGCCTGCCCCGCCACGACGTCGATCTCAACCGCACAGCCAGCGCAGGGCAGCAGAAAGGTTTTCTTCGCGCCGTTCATGATGTCGTTTCCGCCAAGGGCACGGGGCCGCCCGTGCATGCAGAGCTTCTCCCGCCGGATTCTTTTACCATTTCAGGCCGCCGGGCTCGAATCCCCGGCTGTTTTCCTCGAAAAATTTACTGGCTTTTCTCATCCGACAGGGGCATAATCTTGAGCCCGCCGGATGACCCCGCCCATGAGACAGCACTCCGCCACAGGCCCCGGAATCTCACCCCATCCAGCCCAGCTTTACGGTGGATGCGAGGTGGCCGCGGTTCGCCTCTATTGGCCGGAGTTTGGGGGAAAGGTGTGGCCGCGGAATTCCACGCGCTGGATTTCCGTGGCACTTGAATCACACTCGCGACACTCCGAATGATGCATTGGGCGGTTTGTCATCACGACTCTGTTTGCTGCTTGCTTGAAGATTGAAGATCAAAGATCGATCCACGAAGGAGCTTTGCCTTGTACGACTCGCTATTGGATGAACTCGAGGACGACGTTGTCTCCAATCCCCAAGAGGTCGAGGAACTCGCCGACAAGGTCGTCGATGCCGAGGAGGCAGACGCCGACCTGCTCGCTGACGATGGCGACGTGGCTGTGATCCCCGATGCCGAGATCGAAGCGGAAGCCGAATCGGAGATCGAGGCGAGCGGCGAAGGGGAAGACGTGCTCATCGAGCAGGTCGAGAACTGGTCGGACGATCCCGTGCGGATGTATCTGACCCAGATGGGCGAGATCCCGCTGCTGACTCGCGCCCAAGAGATCTACCTGGCCCGCCAGATTGAAACCACGCGGGCACAGTTCCGCGCCAAGCTGTTGGAATGCGAATACGTCTGCCAGCAGGCGTTCAAGGTGCTCTCTCGCGTGCATCGGGGTGAACTCCCGTTCGACCGCACGGTGCAGGTGTCGGTCACCGACCGATTGGAAAAGGATCAGATCCTCGGCCGGCTGCCGCACAACCTGCGGACGCTCGAGGTGCTGCTGCGGCAGAATCGCGCCGACTACCGGATATCGCTCTCGAAGAAGCGGAAGATGGCGGAACGCCGCGAGGCGTGGGCCCGTCTCGGCCACCGCCGTCGCCGGTGCGTGCGTCTGATCGAGGAGTTGGGCCTGCGGACCCAGCGGATCGAAACGATGATTCCCACGCTCGACAACTTCGTCGTGCGGCTGAAGGAACTGCGAAGCAAGATCGAGTCCCATCGCCGTTCAAAGCAACCGCCGGCCGGTCGGCAGAAGCTCGTCGACGAATACCGTGCCATTCTCAAGGCCTGCCAGGAAACGCCCCGCAGCCTCAAGCGGCGAATGGACGAAATCCGCGACATCTACGCCCGCTACCAGAAGGCGAAGCGTGGGCTGTCGGAGGGCAATCTCCGGCTTGTGGTGTCGATCGCCAAGAAATACCGCAACCGCGGCCTGTCATTCCTCGACCTCATCCAGGAAGGCAATGCCGGCCTGATGCGGGCGGTTGACAAGTTCGAATACCGCCGCGGCTTCAAGTTCTGCACCTACGCCACCTGGTGGATTCGGCAGGCGATCACCCGTGCGGTGGCCGACCAGAGC
>CAZOMJ010000117.1:0-26505 GCA_964581055.1 uncultured Candidatus Kuenenia sp. | reverse complement strand
TGGGCTGACGGGCGGCTGATGCCCTTGCTACCCCCAGTGACTTTTCTAAGCCACTCTGGAGGGATTTCAGCCAGCGCTGCCCCGCCCCAGATCGGCGATCACCCGCGCAAGCATTGCGGCCCGCTCAGCCTTGGCCAGATTTATACCGGCCACGAGGATCACCGCGCGGGTGAGCGCGTCGATCCGGTCGGGCGAAAATGCGTTGCATTTCGCGTCGCAATTGGACGCGACCCCCTGCTCTCCCGAGCGACACTGCGTTTGTTCGGTTCCTGCCCCCGCTTCACCGAAGCCCGACCGTACCGGCCTGCCTTGCTCGGCGTCACTTCCCACTCCACTTCCGTCGGCAACCGGTATCCATCGGCCTTCCAGTCACACGTGACGCCGTCGCTCGCCCCGATCCGATACACGGCTCCGTCGACCTGGTAGCACAGCGCGAGCCCATCCTTCTCGCTGGCCGCGTTGCACCACTTCACCACGTCGTACCAGTTCACCGTCTGCACGGGATGATTGCCGGCCCTCCCGGCTCCTTCCGCCAGATCCGTGTAGCCGTTGGATGATCCCCAGCTTCGCACCACATCCCACTGTTCCTTCGTCGTGTCGTTCACCGCCATGGAATACCCGCTCAGGTTCACCTTATGGATGGGCGCGCCACCGAAGTCCCTGTCCCCGCTGAGGTCGCCCCAATGGTAGCTGCCGGCCGGGATCGTGACGAACACGTACGGGCTCGTATCGCCGGTCGACTCCTTGCCCGGCGCGGAGGCATTCGTCTGCAGCGAGGCAGGCTCTTTTCGCGGCGCGGCGGCCCACCTTTTCCAGACGCCGTCGGCCTTCCCCTCCCGGGGTATGCCACCGGCCATATTGAACAAGCCGTCACTCACCCCCCGCTCACGGAGCGGTTTCCAGAGGGCGTCCTGATCTACTTTTTTCGGATCGATCAGGACGAGAGCCCTCCCCTCCTTGAAGCTCGCCGTAGCCTGTTCAACCCCCTTGGTCATCATCAGGGCCTCGTACACCGTCAACGAGCATGCCATGCAGTCGAGGCCCTCGAGCGGAATCTCGATCCATTCGAGGGATTCCAACGGAGTCGTCCGCAGCGGTAGAACGCTGAATGTTTCTTTCGAAACGGAGCGCAGCCTCTCGCTAAACCGCTGCAGATGAACCTCGGCCTTTGCAAGCGGCTCCCGGGGAAACGCCACCGCGGGGTCGAATTCAAATGTCGCCTCGGCCCGCGCTGCAACCTGAATAGTGGCAGCGGGTTCTTTCGTTTTGTGCGGCTCCACGCTGGACTGGACGATGCGGCCGCCGGGGCACTTTAATGCGTTCTGACACATGAACATGGCATGGTTTTTCGAGCACTCTGATGTGTGGAATCGTAGGGATTTGGCAACGCAACGGAACTCGCGCCGATCCCGCTCTCATCGAACGCATGCTGGCCACCATCCTGCATCGGGGGCCGGATGGCGGCGGCGTCTGGTCGGAAGGGCGTATTGCACTCGGGCATCGACGGCTCTCGATCCTCGACCTGTCGGCGGCCGGGCATCAACCGATGCTGAGTTCGGATCGCCGCGGTGTGCTGGCGTACAACGGCGAGATCTACAACTATCCGGCACTGCGCCTGCAACTTCAACGGGAGGGCGTTGTATTTGTCGGGACATCCGACACGGAAGTCGTCCTTGCGGCCCTTCATTCCTGGGGACCGGAGCGAACGATTCCCCTCCTGAACGGAATGTTCGCTTTCGCCTATTTTGATCTCCGTTGCGGAGCCTTGTGGCTGGCCCGCGACCGTCTCGGCATCAAGCCGCTTTATGTGGCGGAGGCCGGCCAGGAATTCCTCTTCGCCTCCGAGGTCAAAGCCATTCTCGCGCATCCCGGAGTGATGAAGCGGGTCGATGAAGCGGCCCTGCACCGCGCATTTCTTGCCAGGCGCCGTTCCCACGACACGCTCTTTGCAGGCGTCACCGGCGTGCCGTCCGGCAGTTGGTGGAAACTGACCGGCGACGGCATCGCAAAGCATCGCTACTTCGATCTCGAGACCTCGCTCGATCGGAAGCGTCTGACGGACAATCACCGGTCGATCGATCTCACAAACGTGACCGAGACCCTGGAGCGTGACCTCCGGGAGAGCGTCCGCATCCATCTGGCGAGCGATGCACCGATCGCCGCGATGTGCAGCGGTGGGGTGGATTCAAGCCTAGTCGCGGCGTACGCCAGCGACGGCAGGCCGGGCATGGTCGGCTACGTCGCCGATGCACCCGTCGGCAGCGGCGAGGCGGCGCAGGCGCTTCGCGTCGCTCGCCATATCAAGATCCTGATCCACGAGGTGGCGGTACCCCGCGAGGAGTACCTTCGGCTATGGCCGGTCTGCATCTGGTATCTCGACAGTCCCACCCACCATGCCAGCGAGCCGGCCCTACTCTCCGTCGCACGAACCTGCCGGGCGGACGGAATCAAGGTTCTCCTCACCGGAGAGGGGGCCGACGAACTCTTCGGCGGCTATCCCTGGCACGCGGCTGCTCACCGGTATTGGCGTCGCTGGGACTGGTTGTCAGCGGTAACGCGGTCTCTTCTCGGGAGCCGTGCAGCATCCCCACAACGCGGCTTTCCCCTGGAGCAGTCCTTCATGAGCAGCAAGCGTTGGCGGCGCAGATCCCGCCTCGCTCTCGCCGCCGACGCTGAACGTGAATTTTTGCCGCGCAGACTCTTCGAGAGTCTGCCGGGGATAGATCGCCTCTCCGACCGTGCCTTGGTCGTTTCCGGCCTCACCGACCTAGTCGAACACCTTTCGTGGGTTCTGCACCGACACGATCATATGAGCATGGCCGCCTCGATCGAGATGCGGGTTCCGTTTCTCGAGAACCGTCTGATCGATCTCGGCATGCATCTACCCCGCTCGGTCAAGCTTCGGCGCGGCCAGGGCAAATGGGCATTGAAAACCGTGGCGATCAAACGCCTTCCAAGGGACGTCGTTTACGCTCAGAAAAAAGGGTTCCCCATACCGAGCGCCTACACGGATGGCACCGAGCGCATCCTGCTTGGCGGACTGCTGGCCGAACAGTTGCAGTGGTCGAGGGCGACGACGGAGTTCGTCGTTGACGATCTGAGGCACGACATCGACCTTCGCTTTCTCATGGTCGGCACGGAAATCTGGCTGCGACAGCAGTTTGGCAGCGAGACCTCGGATGCCATCGGCGAGAAGCTCCTCGCGCAGGCACGGTGATTGTTCCGCCGGCCCCCCCGGCAGCTTACGGCAAGCACCGGTGCGGACGTCAGGCACTCGAGCAGAGCTTCCGGCCGTTGCTTCAGCAACTGCTTCTCACCCGGCTGAGGCTTGCCGAAGTAATGTTCTGCAGCCAGTAGCCCACGTCCGCCAGCGCAAAGGATTCACCTGCCGTGAAACACGGGTCGGATTGAGGGCAGTCGGTTTTGAGACCAAGCGTTTTCCCGTATCCGTCACGACTCAATAATCGCTGTCTGTGCTCGTGGCTGGTCAGAAACTCACGAGCGCCCTCACCCCGGCGATCAGCGCTGGTTCTGCCGACCGGAGCGCTGGCACGACATATTGCACGTCTGGAGTAATGCGAACGGCAGGCGTGAACTCGTAGTTGTAGAAGCACTCGACGCCCTGGCCGTCGCCGATCGGGCCGAACTGCGACGTGATCAGGCTGCCGATTTGGGGGCTGGTCGATGCGTAGTACCAGCCGATGCCGAACGTATCATCGCGGCGTATTCGGCCAGGCACGTTGCCCCCCACGCCAAAGCTCAGGAACATGTCGATCGGGCTCGTGGTTTCATCCGCGATGCCCGCGCGGCCGAATGGGCCCCAGCCCCGCGTTTCGTCAGCCGCATCGACAAACAGGTACTGATCGAAGTTCCAATACAGGCACCACGAGCCGCGTATCGTCGGCGTCGCCACGTTCGGATAAGGGATGTAGGCCTCGGAAATCGACGTGTAGGTGCGGCTGTTCCAGGTACCGCCCAGAAGCTGGTGCCCCGGTCGGTCGAACAAGTTCGTGGGCACCCGCAGGGCCGCCGACAAGAGCAATCCGTCGTTGAACAGCGTGTCGAAGCCGCTCGTGCTCGTCGTGTCCGTCGAGTTGAGCACGGTCACCATGAGCATCGGACCGTCCTCGGGATGGAACACGAATCCAGCCCCCAGCGTGGAGTACGGCACCGTAGCGCCCACGATCGGGTTGAACACAAACCCCATATTTGAGAACTGCGTCTTGCCCCGCCCGTGGGCAAAGGCGTTCATGTCGCCATCGAGCGTATCCATCTTGCCGGCAAACACGGAAAACGCGTCGGTCAACTCCTGCGTGAGCAATACGTTCGTCAGATACACCTGCTCGCTGTTGTAGACCGGCAGGTCGGCGATCAGCGTCGGCGAGATGAAACAGCCCACGTTCCCGACGATCGTTTCGCCGTAGCGATGCTCGGCGCGGAGTTTGAGATACAGGCCCTCGTGCACGCCCAGTTTGCCGCCGTCGGCGACCAGCAGATAGTCTCCGTGCCCGGCGTAATCGAAGGCCTGGTCAAAGCCGCCGTTGGTGTTTCCGACATAGAAACCCGTATTGTCGGCCAGGATGGTCACCCCGGCGGCTGCCAGCCGCTCGCGAAATCCGTCCGAAGCGCCCAGCAGATGGGGAGCCATCTCATACGTCGGCTCTTGCACGTAGGGCTGCGGCGGCTCCACGGCCAAGGCCAGGCTCACCAGGCACCACCAAAGCCCGGCGGTCAGGCGACACATCGGCCCGCCAGCCACTAGCTGCCGCCGTTGCACGTCCCGAGCCCCGCAGTTCGGTCGCATGGAAGCTGCTATTGAAGGGGCTGGTGCCTGACCGGGGTGCAACCTCGACAAACGCTGTCGGGCGCCATACTGTCGGTACCATCGGTACCGTCGCGCGGCCATATTTGGCCAATCTCCCGCCGTCGCCCTGCCCGCGTGTGAATGGCGAGACCAGGCAAACCCTACTGCCCACCCGCGCCCGGAGGCTGGATCGCCGTCGAGGTATCACTGTCCGGGCAGGAGCCCCCGCCAGTATAGCACCGACACAACCACCACGATCGCCAGGTCCAGAATCATGGCCTGCCGGGCGTACTCGCGGATCGGCTTGGTGCACACATAGACGTCTCCCGACGCGGTCTTCACGTGGCTGCGCACGATGCGATAGAGGCCCAGCACGGGCAGCGACGCCAGAACCGCGAAGAGCATATCCACCCGCACTTGAAACGTCGGCGAGCTATTGACGTACGCCAGGAGCGCCACCGTCAACGTCACGAACAGCGCCTGCAGAGACACGACCTCGCGAAAGGAGTTTGCCTGAGTGACACACGGGGTGATGTCATCCGGCGGGGTGCTGAAAACCGCGGAAAAGAAATTGCGAAAACCGGCCATCGTAACGTCACAGTTCTGTTCGGAACGAGAGTGCTCGACGGTCCTTCCGATCGAAGGATAGGTCGGTCGACGGCACTTCGGCAAGCGTCGGCCGGCGGGCCCGCCACGTCTAGCTCCCCCAAGGCGTATCGAAGTGCGTCAGACGTCGTTTGGTCACCGGATGTCGGCAGAACTCCCATCCTTTGGGCTTTCTTAGGACGTCGACCGATACCCTGTCCATCAGATCTCCGAAACCATGCCGTCGCTCGTGCCGAACGAGTCAACATCGACGCCACCCTGCTGCGCCACCCGAACGAAGAGATTGCACAACCGCTGGTTCTTTGTGCGAGCGAATGCCAGGTGTCCGACATGCTTGAGCCCGCCCCCGGCCACGATCACCGGCAGGTTCTGGCTCGAGTGGGCGCTGGCGTTGCCGAGGTTGCTCGCGCTCACGACCACCGTGTGGTCAAGGAGCGTTCCATCCCCTTCGGCCGTCGCCCGTATCGACTCGAGAAATCGTCCCAACTCGTGCATCTCGATGTCTTCGATCGGCGCGAGCTTGGCGATCTTGCTTTCGTCGAGTCCGTGGTGGGACCTGTCGTGGTGGTTCCCCACGAGTTCCGGATTCACGTCCGCCGGCACCTTCGGCTTCGGTGTGGCGGCCCACGACTCGGAACGGGCCAACGCGTGCTCCACCTCACGGATCGAAGAAAACAGGAGGTCGATCCGCCTCCGATCGTCGACCCCGAGATCGAGGCCGAGTGTCTTTCACGGTGGGCGAGATAGCGGGTTGGCTCGCAGACGAGACCCGGCTTTTCTGGAAACAGGAAAGACGCGTGGTAACCGAGTGGCCGGCCGTCGGGCACAATCTGCTCGGCCTGTTCCTTCTTTCCGCGTGGCATGGCTCGTCACCCTTGGCGTCCCCCCCGTAAGACTTTTTCTGTGAGTGGTGCTCTTGAAGGGGGCGAGTCGGTCGTCTCCCACCGCAACTCCTGCACCACGTGAAGTGATAGCATGACGAGGAGTCGATTCGTGGAATCGGCGTTCGCTCGCGGGCTCGTTGCAGGAGCATTTCACATGCGGATCGCCGTATCCGGGTCGCACTCCTTGGGAAAATCGACCGCCGTCAACGACTGGGTCGCGGCGCATCCGGAGTATCGCCGCGAGGAGGAACCCTACCGGGCGCTGAGCCTCGATGGCCCCTATGAGATTCGGTTTCGCGATGCCTCGACGCGACTGCACAACGGCATTCAGATGTATTACAGCATCAGCCGTGTGCATCGCTTCTCGGCATGCACCGCCGACGTGATTTTTGACCGCGCGCCAGTGGACTTCATCGCCTATTCCCTCTACACCGCGAACCAGGGCACTACCGACATCGATCTCGCCTTCGTCGAGACGCTGGTCCCCGCCGTGAGAGAATCGCTGGATCATCTCGACATCCTGGCGTTCGTGCCGAAAACGGATGCCTGGCCCGTGGAGATGGAAGCGGACGGCATCCGGCCGGTGGATCACGCCTATCGCGACGAGGTGTATGCCATCTTCAAACAGATCTATCGCGAGGGTCTGTTCCAGGTGATGCCGCTCGCCAACGGCCCGCATCTGGTCGAGCTCTGGGGCTCGAGGGAGCAACGCCTGAGCCAACTGCAACTGGCCATCGACGACGTGACCGCGAGGAGTTCGGCCTCACGATGACAAACGACCCGACACCTGCGATGGTGAGCGGCCCGGCGGCCGATCTCTATCGACAGGTCGTGCTCGGGGTGCTGCTGAGGGATCGGTGGGTGGCGGAGATTCGGCGGGGGCCAATCTCGAAGCCGCGCTTTTTTCCGCCGCCGACGAGGCCAGCGGGTTCCGGAGATGCTGATGATCAACTGCGGCGTGTTAGATCTTGAACTGGAGCAGCATCAACGTGACGGCGTTGGCGTTCAGAGAATGCCTTACGACCGTCAGTAATCGATCTTATCCGGGAGGGCGGCATACTCCTTCCAGACTTCGACCGATTCGTCTCGCAGGAGTTCAGGAACCTCGACGATTGCCCGATCAGACCGCGGAAGTGTGAATTGCCGATAAATGAACTCGTCGTCGAAATTACCGTAGCGCTTCGCATCGGCCACCGTCGCCCCGTAGACGATCGCGTCGAGTCCGGCCCAGCAGGCGGTGGCGAAGCACATCGGACAGGGCTCTGACGACGTGTAAAGGATGCATCCCTCCAGCTTCGGCTTTTTGAGCAGTGCGCAGGCCTGCCGGATCGCGTGCATTTCTGCATGCCACGTCGGGTCGTTTTGGGCGACGACGTGATTGATGCCGTCGGACAGCACCGTGCCGGCGCTGTCGACGATGACAGCCCCGAACGCTCCGCCCGTCTTGTGGGTCACGCCGGCCTTGCGGCTGTTGGCGATCGCCCGCCGCATGAATTCTTCGTGCTTCGCCTGCGGGAAACGGCCGCGGATCTCAGCGAGCGAGAGCCTGTTCTTCTCGCTGGGGATCTCGGCGAACACGAGGCCGTCGCGTTCCCTGCGGCCCGGCATCAGCCAGAACGACCCGATCGCGAGGGTCGCGACGATGAACCCCAACCGCGAGGCCGCAGCACCGCGTGAACGCAAAATCACTTGAGTTTCCCCGAGGTTGTGGACGTGGCAACCGTGGTAATCCAGAAGGCGACGCCATCACGGACCGCGAAGAATCGCAGGCGCGAAGGTCGCGTCTTCCAGATTCACGTTGAGCGCCACGTCCGTGTACGTGAATTCCGCCGTCAATGGCGGCTGTTGGCCGGGCGATTCCGGCCAGTCGTACACGTCAAAACGCACGGGCACGTGCAGTTCGGAATCGATGCACATGCTGGCGCTGAAAAACTGCAGGCCGTCGCGGCGGAGCGGATGCGTGATCCGCAGCATCTCGCAGGGGCGACCGTTGATCGTCGCGGTCGTGATGTGCTCGACGATCGTGTTGTCGCCGGACGGGTCGGCTGCGACGTCCTGCTCCAAGGTGCGGATCGTGCGGTCGAGTAGCTGTGAGAACCCGATCTCGTTGATCGGCATGAGGCTCTCCCGCCTGACGCTCTCGCCGAACGGATCGACATCTATGACGACGTAGCCGAACCGTCTTCCGCCCTTGCGGACCAGCAGTTTGTTGTCGTTCTGGCCGGCGACAAAAAGGGCTCTCCGTCCTTCGACGTGGGACGGGCCAAGAAACTCGAGAAACACGCTGAATGGGTGCGTCACCTGCCCGCCCGCATAGCTTTGTTCACGGACGCGCATGTCGATGTAGTAGGAGTCCTGCAACTCGCCTTCGATGCGCTCCCGCTTGGTGACCCGGCAGGTGAAGTCGCGCACGGCGTGCTGCAAGTAGGCTCGCTCTTCGTGGGCGAATTTCAATACCCGGGCGAGCGGATGCTCGGACGCCGGCCGCGGGCCGGCAACGGCCGGCCGAAAGGCTTCCGCCGGCGTGGCAGAAGCCGGCGTGGCAGAAGCCGGCGTGGCAGAAGCCGGCGTGGTGGCGGTGGGATGAGCCTGTTGAGCATGAACGCCCTGGAGTCCCGAAACAGTCCCGCTGAACGCCAGCAGGAACGCCACACCTGTGTGAAGCCATCGCCGGGCCATGACATGATCCTTCAGAGCAGGGACCCCGAACCGCCTCATCATAACAATTGCTTATCGAGGTCCTAGCAAAATCGTCAGCCCCGGGGACGCACCCGCGCGGCCGCAGAGTCCGCCTGCTCAGCCCATCCCCTGCCGGCTGCTTTTTCCGCGGCCTCGGGACGGTGCCTGACCCCTGTTTCAGAACCTGCAGGCCGTCCGGAGGTGCTCTTCTACTACTCCGCCAATCTCAGCTCACCAGCCAGGACCCGTACGACAGGAAATCGGGATGTGTGCCAGCATTCGGGCCTGTACTTCTCCAATTCGGCGACGACGGCGGCGAGGCCTTCGTGGGACAGGCCGAGCGTGGCAGAACATGCCCCCGGGCTCTGGCCATGGTCGCCAGAAAGCCCATCCAGTGCGTTGCCAAGGAGTTCTCGGGCCCGCTGCGTGTGCCGACTGACACCCGCCGGATTGCCTTCATGGATCTTCACGGCGGCGGCAGCGGCTTGGCCGGGGCGTAGCGGCGCGACATGGAGTGAGGTTCGCGAGGCTTGGTGGTCGGCACGAGTGTCACGCGGTGATCGGACAGATTCTCGCTGGCCACTGTGATTCTATCGCGGGTGACCAACTCGCTCCGATGCAGCCACGCGTCGGCCGCCTTTTTGGCAACCGTTCATCTGTCACTGGGGTGTTTGGAAAAGATCCATCAGAAACGCGGCTGTCGACACATGCTTCGCGCCTTTCATTTCCGAATGGACGAATTCACACGGCACGCCCACCTCGTCGAGCCGCCAAAACGTTGAAACTACCGTCGGCTGATACATGATAGCGCGGGTCGTCGCCTGCCGCCCCATCGAGCCATGAACAACTCCCGTCTTTTCCACCGCCGCGCGGCCAGCATCCGTCGACCACGCACCGACCACTGCCACTTCGCCGCGGATCGTGACTCTTCCTCCGTACAGCAATTCAATTCGGCCAGCGTCACCACCGGCACCCTCGCCGCCGCCATCCCGAACGCTTCGCTTGCGCTCGGCAGCAGAAGCAGATCCGCCTGGGCGAAATAGTTCCATACGTTCGCGGTCGCACCCACCAACGAAATCCTGTCGGCCATGCCGCGACGGGCGGCTTCAGACCGCACTGCGTTCAAATCGGGAGCGTCCCCCAACACCAGCAACTGGCAGGGCACACGCCGGTTCACCCGTGCCAGGATGCCGACGCAGTCGACGGCTCGTCTCACCGGACGGAGCGTCGAGACATGCAACAGAACCCGCTTGCTACGGAATCGGATCTGCCGTTCGCTGTCAGACAAGGGCAAGGGCCCCATGGACACCGGATCGATCCAATTGGGGATCACCAGCAGCCGCCGAATCCCAAACACCTCACCTGCGGCGTCTGCCAGAAAGGTGCTCACCGCCAAAACCTCATCGCTCGCAAAGAGCGCCGCGGAGGTCGCCGGGAACCTCCGCTGCCGATCCCGGTTGCAGCGGGTTGCCGGCATCGGGCATGGAACGAAACAATAGCCCGCTTTGCGCAAGCAGCCGTTCTGGCAACGAGGAAGCCAGCAGACACGGCGTGCCCAGCGGCCACAATCTGACATGATCGGGATGCGGCTGATCTGGATGGTACTTCAGCACCAGTCGAAGCCGGAACCATCGCAGCAGCATGCCGCTGGCATGGAATGCTAACGGGCACAGTCTGGCTCATGCCGGCGATTGTAACCCGCCGTCCCCGCTTGACCGAGCGGCCCCACGCCTCAGTTGCCACGCAGCGTCTTTTTTATTTCCGACGCGGGTCTTTCGCTTCCCGTTGGTACGATCTGTTCGCAGGTCTCGCGCGAGCGGCCATTGAACACCGCAGTGAAACACCTGACCATGATCCCGCCTTCTGGCAGCCTGTTTCTCCGCACGCACAACCGCGGCAACGCTCTCGCACGACCAACTTCCTCGCCGACCGATTGCTACCATCAGGATGCTTTGAACATGGCTGGGCATTCCGGAACTGCCGTTGATCTGTCGGTCGTCTTTGCCGCCAGGGGCGGGTTGGACAATAATCGGAGAACGATCGAGAGTCTGCTCGCCCAGACAATTGCACCGCGTCTCGAACTCATCGTGACCTCCGACAACGCCGCACTTCTGCGCGAGATCCAAGACGTTGTCTCATCGAGCGGATGCTTTTCGCGATGCGAGTTTCTGCTTCAACCAGGGAAAGACTTGGCCACTGACCGGAGCAACGCCGCAAGCAAGGCCACCGCGGCGGTGGTGGCCTTTGCCGAGGATCACTCCTTTCCTGAACGGAACTGGGCCGAGGAGCTTATGGCGGCTTTTGCTTCGTCGACCAACGTCCTCGCGGCAGCCCCGTTGCTCCTGAATCCCAATCCAGAATCGGCCGTCAGCAGAGCGCAGTTTCTTTTGAACCACGGAGTGCCCGATCGCGGCATCGACTCCGAGCGATTCGAGGACTGCAACGGCCTCCCATGGCATGGCACCGCCTATCGGACCGACATTTTCAAGGACGAAACCCGTGATGACGGTGTCAAACTCCTGCAAGCGGAGGCATTCCTTCAGGAACGCATCCGCCTCGCACATCCTGCTGCCCGCTTCGTGCGTTGCAGACGCACATGCGCGCACCATGTCAACATGAGCCGACTGTATCCCGCACTGCTTCTCGCCTTCCACGGGGGAAGAATTTTTGCAGCGGTGCGGGCCAAACAGCGAGGCTGGGGCTTTCTCTTGCGGATCGCACGGTCTCTGCTGTTTCCAGTGGTCGCGATTCTCAAGCTTCTTCGCACCGCGCCCCTCCTGCGGGACAGATCCTCCTGGCTCCGGACCCTCTCGAACTTCTCAGTGGCTTCTCTCCTGGCCTTCGTCCACGCGATGGGCGAAGCCGTTGGCATGTGCTTTGGCATCGGACGCAGCGAACGCGCCTACGGCACTTTGGAATTCAATAGATCCCAGTACCTTCGTCCTGTGGACAGGCATCTTCTCTTGTCGACCGCGCATGCACCGCAGGGCGCACGCCATCAGCCGGGCACGGCCGTGGAGAAGGTCTTCTGATGGAGGTCGACACCGAAATATCTTCCGTGGGTAACAGGCGGCCCTTGGTTTCCGTCATCATCGCCGCCTACCACTCCGCGGCTTTCCTTCCTCGTTGCCTTGCCTCGATCGAGTCGCAGACCTTCCGCGACTTCGAAACGATCCTCGTCAACAGCTCGCCGGATACCGAAACAGCTGCGGTCGCCGCTGCGTTTCCCTCGGTGCATTTTTTCCAAAACCCTGAGCGACTTTTCCCACATGCCGCCCGCAATGTGGGCGTCTCGATGGCGCGGGGTTCATTGCTCGTGTTCACCGATGCCGATTGCGAGGCCGATCCCGGGTGGCTTGCCGCGCTGGTGGCCGCCCATGATGCGGGTCGCGACATCATCGGGGGATGCATCGACTCGAAAGCCACGCGGAATGTCTCCTGCGGAATTCACCTGCTGAAGTATTCTCCATACCTCCGCGGCAAGCCTGCAGGGCCGATTCCTCTTGCCGCCACCGGAAACCTGATGACCTCCCGAACCGTCTGGGAAGTGGCGGGGCCGTTCGACGGATCGATTTTCTGCGGTGACGCGTTGTTCAGCTGGAAGGCACGGAAAGCGGGCTTCGCCCCCTGGTATGAACCCACAGCCATCGTCATCGACCAGGACGAGCACTACAGGAAGGGGTTTTTCTCGGAGCGGTTTCGGCGGGGACGGGAATTTGGCAGGGTCCGCGCCGATTGTGAACGTTGGGGAATCATCCGTCGCGGCATTGGTATTGCCTGTGTTCCGCTCGCCACAGTCTCCGCCCTTGCGAAGACAGGCCGCGAATGTCTCCGCTCAGGGAGGTTCGCCGATTTCGTCGCGACACTTCCTTTTCAAGTCACTGCCCACGCTGCATGGTGCGCTGGCGAGGCCCTTGGTTATGCGGCCACGACGAACGTCGCCCGCGGCGGTTCGACTCGGATTCGATGACGCGGCTGCACCACCCCGACGCCGCTTCCCGTGAAGATCCCGACGGGCTTCGTGCTCGCTTTTTCGAGAAATAGAGGACGGGAGCGGATTTCAACCGCCGGCCTGTCAGGCGGCCTGCTGCAGCCGCCGCCGCCGACCGGCCGCGCCCAGCACCGCATAGAGCGAATCACTCAGGGGCGACCGGTCGAAGAGGCCCATCCGCACCACCTCGAGGCCAGCGGCCTCCGCCATGGACGCCAGCGTCTCGGCGGTGAAGTAGTTGACGTGGTCCGGCCACCGGAATCCGCACCACTTCCGGCCCCGCAGCACGCGGCCGAGACAGTTGAAATTCGGCACCTTGACGATGATGCGGCCCGAGCCCGTCAGCCGGTCGCGGCAGCGGCGCAACAGCGTCAACGGCTCGATCTCGTGCTCCAGAATGCACGAGAGCACGATCAGGTGCACGCTCGCCGGCTCCAGCATGGCCAGACCGTCGATGCCGGTCGCGTGGATGCAGCGGCCGCCCCGGCCAGCCAGCGTGCGGCCGGCGACGGAGGCCAGGTGCGTCGAGATCTCGATGCCGATCGGCTCGATGCGGTCGGCGACGGTGGAAGGAACGCCCATGACGACCCGCTCGATCAGCGTACCCTCGGCGCAGCCGACATCCACCAGCCGGATCGGCCCCGTCGCGAACGTGCTGGCGATGCTGCGACCGAGGGAAGCGACCTTGTCGCGTTTGAGCACCCGTCGGCGGAAGCTTTTCATGGCCTCACTCAGGGCGTGAACGGAGGGCTCGGCCTCCTGTCGGCGTTTGCTCTCGGCCTTGTGGGTCACCTCCCAGGCAAACGTGTCGCGAAACAGATCCTGCGAGGGCGGATTGGCGAGGTAGACGAAGCCCGTGTCGACGCACCGCCGCAGGCTCCATGGGAAGGGCGCGTAGGGAAGCGGTTGCGACCGGGATGCACGCTCGATGAGAGGACAACTCCGCAACGCTGGATTCATGGGATGGCTCCTGATCCGTTCACCGGCCTTGGAAAGGCAGCACTCGGCTGCCGGCAACTGCTTTATCGGCACGAAAGGCAGGCGCACCGCAGCCTTCCCAATCGCATTCATCCCGGGCCGGACAACAAACACCCCACCCTCCCCATCCCCCTCTCCTCGCCGCGTGCCTGACGACGATGGCCACAACGCTTTCAATCGCCCACGCGGCCCGCATTCCACCAGTCGGCGAGAAGCTCCAGCCGCTTGAGATTCCGGATGACGTTCTCGTAGAGATTCTGGCTCTCCCGCACGGTGAGACGATCCGTGCCGGCGATCCCCAGCGCCCGCAACTGCTCGTCGTACCGTTCCTTGAGCTGCCGCAGAAACGACGGGTCGTTGCGGTGGTCGATCCGCCATTTGTGAAACTCGTAGGAGTCCCTGCCGGTCATGAAATCCTTCACCCGCGACAGTTCCCGGCGGGGCGTCGCATCCGGCCGGCCGAAACCGCCGATCAGCACTGCCCTCTCGCGATCGGACAGCTTCCAGTTCAGCGAGACCTCCACCGGGCACTCGAAGACGACCGTGCGGAAGAAATCGCTCCCCCGCTTCTCGTCGAACAGCAGATCCTGAAGGTCGACCTGCTCGTCATTCCGAAAAGCCATCGTCCAGACGCGGGCATTGGTCACGCCGATGAGCGGCGTCGTGATGGCCTGCAGTCCCGGCCGGATCAGCCTGCTGCTGCCGTGCCACACGAGCCGGTCGAGCATCGATGTTTCGGGCTGGATGCGATCGAAGTCGATCTCCGTGCGTGCGCCCTGGCTGACGTTGTCGCGAATCTGCACGACGAGCACCCCCGACGTATTTTCCTCGAGCCAGGCACTCATCTTGGAGAGCCAGAGCGATGAGAGATTGACGCCGTAGTTGTCGTAGTAGGCGGCATCGACCACGCGGCGGGGCGGGAGCGTGGGGAGATTGATGGCCGGCGACACCCATGGGAACGACGCGCTCATGCGAGCCGCCGTGGTGATCTGGAAGTCGTGTGCCCGGGGAAAGAGCCGAAAGAATTCCACGGCTGAGAGGGAGAAGACGTCGTCCTCTTCATGGATACTCAGGTCGAAGTCCCCTCCTTGGATCGCCGGCCGCTCGATCTTTCGCGAGGATGGTTCGAGGAGCAGGCCGCCGACGTTTCGCGTCGCGAAGGCCAGATCGAGGTTGCTGATGAGCAGTCGCCGACCATCCTCGACCATCATCGGCGTGTAGACGAGCGTGGGCCTCCAGCCCAGCCGCTCGTCCGCGGCATAGGACTGCAGGGGCCGGGCCAACGGGCTGTCGAGCCCGCCCGTCCAACGGATCCACGTCTGTTCGAGCGTCCGCCCTCGATCCCCTTTTTTCGCGAACGGGCTGAGCGTGCCGGGTAGGTCCGCGAACAGCATGCGGCCGGCGACTGCATCCAACTGGTCGGTGGCCATCCGGTTCACGAAGTCCTCGATGGTCGTCCCGTGCAGCTGCGCGAAATCCGCATGGTCGCCGCGCAGCACCTCCTCGGGAGGCGGAACCAGCGTCGTGGCGTAGTAGGAGCCGCCGACCATGCCGCCCGAAGCGCCGGTGATCAGGCGGATGTGATAGGGGAAGTCGGACCCGAGCGTCGCCTCGAGCTTTCGCAGCACGACCGACGTCCAGACGCTGGCGCGGATGCCGCCGCCGCTCACGGTGACGATGACGAGCTTCGGCTTCCGTCCCCGCCACCGGTCGCCCACCAGGCTTCTCCACGCCATGAGCACCTCCGTGTTGTTGAGCAGTTGCACGGCCTGCCACTGGCCGACGAGAAAAGGATCGTCGGCGGCAACGCGCGAGCGATCGCCAGTCACCACCGCGGCATGGCGATCCACCGGTCGCAGCGTCGCCCAGACCGCGCCCGGGGGATACGCGTTCCCCGAGGCTGCGGCATGGCCATCCGCCATGCTTTCGCTCAGGTCGAGCAGTTCGAACACGGCACCGTGCTGCAGCTTCGGACCGCTCGCCGAGCCGTCGCGGCCATTCCAGGTCAGAATCAGCCGATCACCTGGACGAAGCCGACCGGAGTTGTAGAGGGCAACGGTAACGGCACCCCCGTGCTGCGCTGCCGCGGCCGACGCACCTGCGGCGTGCGCCACGGCACCGTCGGGGCTGGCGAACAGGCCACGGTCGTGCGCGGGCCGCAGCGTGAAGCGGCTGAAGTCGGACGACAGAGAAGTCGTCTCCGCATTCCACGCGCCAGGCACGGCTGCGACCGTCGTACGGATCGCGTCGGCGCTGGGCGCATAGGGCGCAAACGCCGGATGAGCGCCCTGTGCCGCCATCTCGCTTGCAAGGAACACACCGATCGGGACGGGGGCCTCGCTGCGGGCATCCTCGAGGATGAGGCATTTTCCTGACGGTGCGCCCGCCGTCCGGGGAATATGAGGGCGTTGGCGTTCCCCGCCGTCCGTCGCCAGGGCCGGCTCCGCGGGCCGCAGCGTGTCGAGGTGACAGCGTTCCATCCAAGACGCCATCGTGCGCAGCTCCTGCTCGTCGAGTCGGCCGCCGCGTTCGGGGATCTCGAATTCCACCGAATACTTGTCGCCGTGCGACTCGTGGCTGACCGCCATCACCAGCCCCCGCCAATTCATGGAAATGAGCGCGTATTCCGCGTCCGCTTTGCGGTAGTCATTGGCCATGCCAAGGAGCCGCAGCCCAAGCACGTCGCCGTCCTTCGGGCCGACGCGACTGCCGTCGCCGGTGATGAAACGATAGGACGTCAATGCCGGCATGCCGGGCCGCCGCGGTGCCACCGGCTCGCCCTCCCACACCAGCGGCCGGGTCGCCCCACGGATGATGCCGTCGCGGATCATGTGCAGCGTTTCGTAGCGAAACCAGGGAAAGATCCGGCGATAGAACGACTCCTCGGCGAGGGCGATGCAATCCGCACCATCGACCTGGATCGTGAACCATTCCTCGGCCGTCAGACGGATGGTGTCGCCCGTCACCGCGCGCAGCCGACCGCGAGGGTCCTCGACGGTGAGCGACACCGCGTGGCTGCCGTCGGGCCGGGTGCGGAGCGGACCCATCGTGAAATAGACCGTCGCCAGCCGTTCGTTGGCTCCCTGGCGCTCCATGCGGTCGAAGTCCTCGGTGACGGCTCGATTCCGCATCCTGGCCGTCGACGGCGTGGTGTCGCGGAAGTAGTCCCGCGAGTCGAGATAGACCGGCAGCCGGTAATACGCATCCATGTTGGGGAACGTGCCCTTGAACTCGTTCGGCGTCACGAACAGCGCCGCCCCATTGAGGAGGACAGCGGTCGCGACGAGTGCCACGGTGGTGAGCATCGCGCTGCGCGGCCGGGTGAACACGATGATGGTGTAGACCGCAGCCAGCAGGGCGAAGGCGATGGCGATCGATCCCGCCGCTGGCAGCGCCGATTGCCACCGTTCGCCGAGGGCCGAATACGGAATTGCGAACGAGAAGTACCCCAGCAGCACCGTCGCGGGATAGAGCAACGACGGCTCATGCGTGGCCACGCCGCCGAGCGTCGTTGCTCCGAGGAACAGCACCGCCAAGCCCAGCCAGGCCGCCGCCGCCTCCGGAAACCATCCCGTCATCCAGCCGAGAGAGAGCGACGCGCCGGATGCCATGACGAGACACACCGCGAACGTCTGCCGCAGTTTCCCATACGGGCCTCCCGGCCACAGCGCAGCGAGCGACCGCGACCCGGAGATGGCCACGGCGGCCGCAGCCAGAGGCGCGACCAACCACGCCGGTGCCGCCAGCACGTGCAGGGCCGCCAGCCCGCACACTCCGCCGATCGCCGCTGACTGCTCCCGTTGGGTTCGGGAGCCGTAGCCGGTTGCCGCATGCGTGGCCAGCCAGAACGTCACTATCCAGCACAGCAACATCGCCCCGAGCGAGGCGTATCCGCGCAGGCCGATCCAGACGGAACTCGTGATCTCCGGCGACATCAGGATCGTCGCCAGCACGGAGGCGAATCCGAGCACGGTGGCGGCAAGCCACGCTGTCCGACGGACCCAGCGGGCCCGCAGAATCCGCAGCGTCAGCCTGACGGCGGTTGCATACAGGGAGCGGCCCTCGGCGACCAGCCTGGCAAACCGGTCGGGGCCGAACAACCGGGGAAGATGCGGCAGGCCGGCAACGAGCAGGCCGGCCGCAGCGGCCTCGGTGGCCAGGACCAGCAGCGGGAGCCACGGAACACTGCCGAACCATCCGGCCGGCGCACTGCCCTGAGGCCAGTCGATCCACCGCGCAGTCACCGCCTCCGGCAGCAGCAGGTTGCTGGCGGCATGGATCAAAAAGAACGCGGTCAACAGCGAGAGCCACGCGGGCATGGGCGGGGCGGAAGCCACCGCCCTGCTGGAATCGCCCCCCGCGCCTCGGGCCGCTTCCAAGCTCTCAGTCCACCCTCGGATCGTGGCGAGGATCGTCTGCTTCCTGTTTCCCCACTCCGCCGCCTCGGCCGCCCACGAGGTTGTCCAGCAGCCGATGACGATGCCGATCACGGCACCGATGCACACTCCCACGAGCCACGGCAGACGCTCCAGGCAGCCGGCGGGATCGTGGCTCACCAGCGGCATCACGATCGCGGGCACCACGCCGACCAGAACAATCAGGCCGAATCCCTTGCTGAGGAGGATCGCCGGAGCGACGAGCACCCGAAACGCCTCGCTTTCCAACTGCTCGCCCACGGCGGCGGGCAGACCATTCGCGGCGGGAGAGTTCCCGGACGCGAGGGCGATTCGCGATGCTCGATCGATCGTCTTGATGTCGGCGTTTGTCAGCCGCTCGAGAAAGCCATTGGCGAGCACCGACTGAACGGGCCGCGATCGATCGGCGACGGCATTCACGCCTCGCAGGAACCGGGCGACCTCGTGCAGTGCCGTCCACCACCCGCGATGCGAGGTGCCGAGCGCCACGTAGTGGACCGTGATCGTCGCGAGGAGCAGCATCACCGTCGCGCCGAGGAGAACCTGCGTGAGTGGATCCTCGTTCAGAAACAAGCCCTGCAGCCCAAAGCCGGCCCCCACCAGCCCCCAGATGACGAGCACGAGCGTCGCCGTCAGCAGAAAATGAAAGGGGTAATCGACGCCCCAAAGGAAAAAGTCGCGGATGGGCTCGCGGCCCCGCAGCTGCAGCCTCCAAAGCAACAGGCCGAGGCCCAGACAGAGCAAGACTCGAAAGACGTCCACGGCTCGCCCCCGCAATGCACGCTGGTTGCCACTCGGGACCGGAATCAAAAAAAGATAGGGAGCAGGAGGTGGATTTTCAATTTCTCCTGGCTATCCTAAGTACCGGAACGCGGCAATGAGGACGCCAGCAAGTCTGCCTGGTGACCTCGTGATGACGCCCATTCGACACTCCTCTTCATTCGCCGCGATGCTCGTGCCGCTGGGGGCCGCGATCCTCACGGGGATGCCGCAGGCAGCGGAGCCGCCTGCGGGTCGGCACGGCCTCCAACCGCCCGCCGCGCTCACGGCGCCGTCACAGTCGGAGATCGCGGCCGCCCGCCATGACGCCGCCGCAAAACTCACCGCCGTGCGAGGGCAACTGGGGCATCAGGCGATCGGGGTCATCCTCGACGATGAACTCGAACTCGGGCTGCTCGACGACGTCTTGCGACGGGATCACCTCGACGACGCCACGCTGCGCAGCATCGAGCGTTCCCTGCGTCGCATGCTACCCGGGAAGCTGCAAGCATCCGTGAACGACCTCCGCGCGAGCGTCGCGCGGCTGGCCCGGCTGATCCGACTCTCGGGCGACGGTCTCGATACCGTGAACCGGGCCCTGGCAACGATTGACAGTCACCTTCACGACGACAGGCTCAGGTCGTCCCGCGATGGCGAGTCGGCGTTGCGGGATGCCTATGCGCACGTCGCAGATCTGCTGCCATCGTCAACGTCGGTCGAGACACTCGAACGTCGTCTCTCGACGGCAAATTACACATCGTTTCTCAGCCAGGACTTCGTCGCCTCTCTGGCGGAGCGGCGATTCGACCAACCCGTCCACTTCCGTGAGCACCGGCAGGGGGCCTCGATCGTCGGTCTCGGTGACATTCGCATCACGCTCTCGGCAACGGCACCCGCGAGCGACGGCGAAAACGCGCTTCTCCTGCACGCCGTCGGAACGGGCCACATCGACGCCTCGGCCGATCGCCGCAGGATCCACGTGCGGGCCTGGGCCGCCCCCACCGTCGACGGCATCCAGCCCCTGCGGATCCTGCCATCGCGCGTCGCTCCCGACACGTCGACCGTGACGGCCGACGTGCACACTCGGCTGTCGACGCTCAGCCTCGACGGGCTCCTCGGACACTGTGAGCTGGCGAAGCGATTGGCCGGCCGCGCGATCCAGGATCGGCTGCGTGACAACGATCGCACCGTGGCCCGGACGATCGAGACAGCCGTCGGCGATCGCATCCGTGAGGAGGGCCTCTCCCTGGCCTACCGCATCAATGGCCTGCTGCAATACGCCGTCTGGGACGCGCTGTCGGCCCTTGACTACCGCCCGCACGTCCGGCTGTGGAACGACGCTGCCGGCATGTGGAGCGAGACGTTCTACGCGCACGACCATCAACTGGCGGCTGTCTCAAACCGCCCCGCGATCCCTCCGGAGCGGCGTTCCGACCTGGACCTCATCACCTGGGTTCATGAGTCGGCCGTGACGAACAGCCTCGACATCCTGGCTGGTGTTCGGCTGGACGAGGCGACCGTGCGCGGGCTCTGGGAAGTCCAATTCAAGCTCACGAGTTCCGACTGGGACCAGCTGCCTCCTGGCCGCACTCCTGCAGCGATCACGCTCGAGGATGCGTCGCCCGCGTCCATGCGGTTCCTGGCTGGCGCGGTCGAGCTGCAACTCCGCGCGACCGGCTGCGAGATCGACGGCCGCATCACGGACAGCGGGCCCTGCATCGTGCGGATCCGCTACCGCATCGACAAGGATGAAAACGGGCCACGACTGCTCCGTGAGCCGCTCGCTTTTTCCGAATCGGTGCCCGCCGACAAGCGGGCCATCTGGCAGAACGTGCTCGGGCTGTTCTTTGCCCGGGAGATCCGCCCCATGCCGAAATTTGCCAACGCAAACGTACGACAGTTTCTCGCGCTGCACTATTTCGAGGTGACCGATGGATGGCTGGTCGCCGGGCTTCGGCGGGCGGCGGCGCCGACTCACTCGCAGCCGCAGGCGTTGACCGAGGTGTCCCGATGAGAAAGCGTCTCCGTGCGATCATGCGCCGCGCCGGTTTCCTGCGGGTGGCGGTGATCGTCGTCGCGGTCGTCCTCGACAGCCCCACGCATGCACAGGACACCGCCGGCCTGACATCCGCGACGCTGCAGTCCCGATTCGCCGCGATGGAACTGCTGCTCTGCTTCCAGGGCAAGGGCTCGAGCCTTCCCTACGACGCCGGCGTGCTGCACGAGGCGTATGCGCGCATTCCATCGCTCCGTGCGGGACGGACGATCGTCGCCGGAAACAGCAGTGGCGGAATTCCCGCCGCCTATTTCGGCTGCCATGGCTTCTCCGACGCCACCGTGCGTCATGCGGAGGAGCGGCTGACGCATGGAAACCGTGACGAGGTGCGGGCCATGGAGAACGTCAACAACAAGATTTCGAAGCTCGCCCGCGGCTTGGGCACCGAAATCAAGCACACCGCGCTCCGCGAATTCGTCGCCTTCGCGCTCGGCGTGCGCTCCTGGCAAGACACGCGATCCATCGACGAGATCGTGCGGCGAAGCACCGTCACACCGCGGCATCCCTGCCTGATCGTGGCCTGCAACAAGGATGTGCTCGAAGACCGCCACCCCGAGGATTCCTTCTCGGCCGGAAGGCTCAAGGAGATCGATCTTTCGAACATGGAGGTGTCCTGGAAACCGGAGGTCCACGCGTATTACCGGCGGCATCCCGACAGGTTCCGCCGCGACCACCCCGACCTCGTGCTCGGACCGGATCGCAGGATAGGCCGCGCCGTGACCTTCTTCGTCGACCGGTCGATGCACGACCTGCTCAGCCGAATCCCGCCCGAGGAACGGCTGGGCGACCTGCGTCTGATGACCACTGCAGCCGACGTGGCCCTCGCGATCCTCGCCTCCGCCTCGGAACCCACCTACTTCGAGCCTGTCGTCGATCCCCAGCCGGAGAAGATCCTCGCCGCCGACCGGCGGAACCTGCTCGAGGCGGTCCGTCGCCGAACCTATTACGGCGGATACATCATCTCCATGCCTGCGCAGGATGTCCGCCGGATGCTGCCGGGTGTGCGCGTGCTCGGCACGGGCTGGCGGCACAATCCGTTCTTCGCGCGCACGCTCCTGAAGAACTGGCTGCTGGCGGATTGCGAGCAGGTGGCCTTCCTGAGCGAGTGGTGGGCCGACATGGAGGTGAATCCCGATCCGGAGTTCACGAGCCACATGGAAAACCGTGACACGACCGGTGAGGAGGAGTATCAGTACGGCCTGCGGCGGGCGCGGGAAGTGTTTGATCGGGACAGTTGTCTGCCGACATTCGTCTTGCGACCGCGATTCGACGACGCCGCGGAGTCGTCGATCGCCCCCGCGCATGCCACGGCTGACATGCTCGCCGATCCGGTCGAGCCCCACGGTCGAACGGCGCTCAAGACGATGAGGGGATTGGGGCCGCTGCTGGAGCCTGTCACGAAACCTGCGGACTAAGGCAGGATGTCTCGGTCGGCACGCGAACTCCCGGAGCCAGGCCAGCCGTAGGCGGCGACACAGGTCAACGGCCGCGGTTGAGCAGGCTGCGGTGGTTCAAGTGGTCGATCAGCACCGCGGCACGGTCGCGGCTGGTGTCGACGAGCACCCGCTCGACCCGGTTGCGATGACAGATCTCCTGAAAGCGGTCGTTGAACCGCTGCAACGCCTCCAGATACCGCTTGCGGAGTTCGCGCGGCTGCGTGAGCAGCTCGTCGGCCGTCTCCAGCCCGCGAAACTTCACCATCCCGTCGAACCGAAACTCCAGTTCGTCGTGGTGCATCACCTGAAAGAGCACCACCTCATGCTTCGCGAACCGCAACCGCTGCAGCACCGCCTCGAGCGCATCGAGATCGGTGAAGAAGTCGCTGAACACGAGCACGACCTCGCGGCGGCCCATCCGGCCGGCGAGCTCGGAGAGGCAGTCGGCCATCCGAGTCTTCTTCACCGGCTCGATCGTGTCGAGGTGCTCCGTCATGCGGACGATCTGCGCCATCGAGCTCGCCGGCGGCACGACGGCGAGCACCGCTTCGTCGAAGGTCGCCAGCGACACCTTGTCGCCCTGACGAACGATGCAGTGGCCGAGCGTCGTGGCCAGTTGCGCGGCGGCGAGCAGCTTTTGCTCTTTCCCCGAGCCATACCGCATCGACGCGCTGACATCGAGCACGAGATGGCAGACGAGATTCGTCTCCATTTCGTACTGCTTGATGAAATACTTGTCACGGTTGTAGAAGACCCGCCAGTCGATGTGCCGCGGATCGTCGCCGGGCACGTACTCCCGGTGTCCCGCGAACTCCACCGCGAAGCCGGACAGCGGCGATCTGTGGTGCCCCGCCAGCGTGCCCACGACGAGGCCGCGCGGTTCGAGCGTCCGCCCGGCGAGACGGCCGAGGATCTCCGGATCGAGATACCGCGAGAGAATGCTCTGTGCCATGTGAGTCGCTCCTATCAGGCCGCGGGCCGTTCGTAGACCGCGTCGGAGGGAATCGCCTCAAGCAGCATGTCGATCACCTGCTCGCTGCCGATGCCCTGCGACTGGGCGGCATAGTTGCCGGCGATGCGGTGCCGCAGGGCCGGTTTGACGATCGCTTGCACGTCGCCCACGGTCGCGTGGTAGCGGCCATACATGATCGCCCGGGCCTTGGCCGCGGTCACGAGCGTGAGCACGCCGCGCGGCCCCGCGCCCCAAGCCACCCAGCGGTTCACGAAGTCGGGAGACTCGGCAGTGTTTGGCCGCGATGCCCGCACCAGTGCCCATGCGTAGCCGAGCACCTGATCGCTCACCGGCACCCGTGTGACGAGGTCCTGCAACGCCAGGATCTCCTCGCCCCGCATGATGGCGGCGATCTTCGCGGTCTGGCCGGAGGTGACGCGGCGGGCAATGTCCCATTCGTCGCGGCCCGAGGGATAGTCGACCTTGATATGAAGGAGAAAACGGTCGAGCTGCGCCTCGGGCAGCGGATAGGTGCCCTCCTGTTCGAGCGGATTCTGCGTGGCCAGGACGAAAAACGGCGCGGGCAGCTTGTGCGTCGTGCCTCCCGCGCTCACCTGCCGCTCCTGCATCGCCTCGAGCATCGCCGCTTGTGTCTTCGGAGGCGTGCGGTTGATTTCGTCGGCGAGGATCATGTTGGCAAAGAGCGGCCCGGGCAGGAATTTGTACCGCCGCGATCCGCTCTCCGGATCCTCCTGGATCACGTCGGTGCCCGTGAGGTCGCTCGGCATCAGGTCGGGAGTGAACTGCACCCGCTTGAACGACAGGTGCAGGGCCTGGGACAGCGAGCTGACAAGGAGCGTTTTGGCGAGCCCCGGCACACCTTCCAGGAGCGCGTGGCCGCGGGCGAACATCGCCACGAGGGTCTGCTCGATCACGTCGTCCTGCCCGACGATCACCTTGGAGAGTTCGTCGCGGAGGCGGTTGTAGGTCTGCTCGCACTTCTGCACGTCGGCGACGTCGTCACCGGAAATCTGTTCGGACATGGTCGGGGCTCCTGGGAAACGAATAGGTCGGTCAGGGACGTGATCAATCGATGTTCCGGAAATACCGGTCAAGTTTTTCCTCGTAGCCGCGTGGGGCGCGGCGCTGGCTCTTGGCGCGGATCGCCTGCCGCATCTCGGGGGGCAGCTTGGCGAACCAGCTCTCCTGCTCGAAAGACCTGGCGGCCTGGTCGGCGTCACCCGTCCGCGTGCCGGCGACGTCGGCGGTCTTGTCGACCCGGTCCGTTTGCTCGAGCGGCCCGTCGGACTTCGCCTCCCCCGTGCGCGCGGCCTGGGCGCGGTCGGTCTTCTTGCTGGCCAGTGACGCGGATTCACTCGCGTCCGCTGGTGGTTCGGGTTGTGCGGCCTTGGACGGGCTCTCAGGCGAACCGGACTGCAATTCGCGAGCCATTTTTTTCGCCAACGCCGACCCCGTCGTGCCGCGGCTGGCGGCAGGACCGAGCAGTTTCTCAGCGGCAGCTTCGGCCTCGCTGCCGGCGATCGCCTCCGCAGTGGCCTCCGACGACTCCGGCACGAAGCCCGTGCCGAGCGGGGCCGGTGGATCGTTCGTCGATGGCGACGCGGATTCCCCCGCGTGTTCGTCGGGCTTCGCAGCAGCGGGCCCGGCATCGAGCTGCGACGCGCGTTCGAGACCCTCGCGAAGGGGCACATTGGCCAATTCATGCTGGCCGGAGAGGTCGGCAGCGGTCTCTCCCGCGGCTTGCTGCGCGGCGGCGAATTCCTCCTGCGCCTTCCGCAGGGCTTGCGCGGCCTCGCGGGCGGCGGCTGACTGGGCGGCCTCCTGTTGGGCACCATTCTTCGCGGCATCCAGAGCCGGCTCGACCTCGTCCGCAGTCCCGGCAGCCGACTCCTCCGCCAACTCGGCAGACCTTTTGGCGATCGCGTCGCGCGCCTGCTGCTGGGCGGCCACTTCGTTGGCGAGCCTGTCAGCGAGCTGCTGCGCGCGGCCGAGTTCGGCTACGCGATCGGCCTGGTCGGCCGCCTCCTCGGGAGACGGTGGCTGCTTCGCGGCCGCCATCGCCTCCTGCCCGCGAAGTGCCTCCTCGAGCCGCGATCCTTGAACCCGGGCAAGATTCCTGGCGGTCTCGACAGCCTCACGGCGTATTTCCGCGGCTGCGGTCGAGAGCGCCTTGGCGGCTTCCGCGGGCTTGTTTTCAGCGATCGGTGGCTTTGCCTTCTCGACCACCGCGGCCGCCTCGGGAGCCGTATTCCTGATCGCTTCGGCGACCTTGTCAGCCACCACGGCCACCCTCTCCTGCTCGGCCTTGATCGCGGCGGCATCGGGCTGCGGCAGCCCCGGATTGGCAGCGGCCTGCTCGGCAACACGAGCCAGTTCCCGCTCGGCGGCGGCCGCCCACTCGATCGCCTCCGCGGCCCGCGCGAGTTCGGCGACTTTCGTGGCCGCCTCTGCCCGCTCCAAGGCGGCGATCGCCTCCGCCGCATGGTGCCGCTCTTCCCCCTGCGTGGCCTGCGCAGCGGCCGTTTTGAGTTCCTCCAACTGCTTGGCGAGCAGATCGGCCGACTGCGGCTCCGGCATCTCGTCCCCGGGCATCGACTCGACGGCGGCCTCGTTGCGTCGAGCAGCTTCTGCCAAGACCGCCTCGGCGGCGATCTGTGCCTCCTTCCCCGCGATCATCTCGGCGGTGGCCTCTGGCGACTCGGGCACGAAGCCCGTGCCGAGCGGAGCCGGTGGCTCGTCGGCAGATGGCGACGCAGATCCCCTCGCCTGCGGCTCGCGCTGCGGCGCAGCGTCGAAGTGCGAGGCTCGCTCGAGCGCGTCACGCAACGGCTGATTGGCAATTTCATTCTGGCCCGCGATCGCGGCGGCATCCTCACCGATGGCCTGCTGCGCCTCGGCGAACCGCTCCTCCGCTTGCTTGAGCG
>CAZOMJ010000116.1:0-3319 GCA_964581055.1 uncultured Candidatus Kuenenia sp. | reverse complement strand
CAACTCCGCGATCATCCTCTCGCGGCCCGACATCGACAAGGATTCCGACGTCGAAGAAAACGTCGAGAAGGCCTCGGAGATCACCTATGTCGCCGACGCGAACTCCGCGCAGGCCCGCGCCGGCGGAAAGATGGGCAAGGGCGGCGGCAAGACGGGCGGCTGGCCCGATGGTGTCGGCGACGATCCGGTGCGGTTCTTCCGGATCAAGCACGGCGGCCCCGGCTGGGACGACGGCATGGACGAGGTAAGCCGCGCCGACATGAACTTCCTGGAGGAGTTCAAGAAGGTGACGGGCTTCAAGATCGCCCGCAGCCCCGAGGCCCGCACGATCGCGCAGCTGAAGAACTTCGACAAGGGCTTCGCGCCTCCCTTCCTCTACCTGACCGGCGCAGGATCGATCCCGGTGAGTTCCGGCGACGTGAAGATCCTCCGCGACTACCTGCTCGACGGCGGCATGCTCTTCGCCGACGCCGGCTCGCCGCAGTTTCACGACAGCTTCCGGGCGCTGATGGCGGCCGTCTTCCCCGACCGCCAGCTCGTGACGATCGCCGACGACGATCCGATCTTCCAGGCACCGTTCGTCTTCCCCAACGGAGCGCCGCCCCTGTGGCACCACGGTGGCAACCGGGCCCTCGGCGTCAAGCATCTGAACCGCTGGGCGGTCTTCTACCACCCGGGCGACATCAACGATGCCTGGAAGACGGGCTCCTCGGGCATGAGCCGCGATCTGGCCAATGCCTCCTACCGCCTTGGCGTGAACATCATCTACTACTCGTTCACCAACTACCTCGACCTGACCCGGAAGCACCGCAAGTGATGCCGACGCTCGTCATCCTCTGGAACACGTTCGGCCTCGCCGGCCTGGCGTCGTGCGTCGCGTGGGCGGCGGCGGCCGTTGGTCTGCTCGCGGGCCTGGTGTCGCGGCGACGCTTTCATGTGTGGCTGGCCTCGGCGGGGCTCGCGGTCGTGGGGCTCGCCCTGGCGGCCGTGACGTCGGAGAACATCCGGTCGATCGAGATCGATCGGTCGCCCGACGTGCTCGCCGCCGAGGAGGCGGGCAAGAAGGCCGCCCAGGAAAAGCTCCGCAGCCGTGCGGCAGGCATCCGGTTCGCGGAGGACACTGCCGCCGATCAGGCCGACGTCGCGGGCGTGTCGGTCGCCGAGGAACAAGGCGCGTATGAGCGAGCCGTGGAGGAACGCCTCGCGAAAATCCCGTCCTATCGCAGCCGCGGGAAACAACGGCGTTCGGCGAAGAGCGACAAAGACGCTGTCGCAGCGACACCGCAGGCAGCCGGTGAGACTGCCGGCGAACAGGCCACGCCCGACGCCGGATCGGAGGAGAAACAAGCCGGACGCATGCTGCCTGAGTCGCAATTGCTCGTGGCCGATCGCTATGACCGGATCAATCGCGGAGTGGCGTGGAGCCTGCTCTCGCTCGCCTTCGGCCTTGTCGGCCTCGAATACCTGCGGCGGTTCAACAGCACGTTCGACTCCGTCTGGCCGCTGCCGTTGGCAGGCACATGGATCGACGGCGCGTTCGCCAAGTCGTATGTAGTGGACGAGACCCTGCCGCCCGTGGCCGCCCAAGACCTGCTGCCGGACTTTCTGCAGCGTGCGGTCCGCAAAGGCGAATCGTTCATTCTCTTCTCAAAGCATGATCCGCTGCCGGAGCGGGATGCCCTGCCGCGGGTTGCCATCGGTCCGCTGCGGTGGAGCCTGCCGAAGCGGACCTTCGATGTGGCCGATGTGCAGGCCGATCCGGCGGTCGGTGAGATCGTGTTCGAGTCGGCCTGGTTTGGCCGTGGGGCATTCGTTCTCACCGGCAGCGGGCCCGCCGCTGACGCGGTGCTCGCAGGCATGGTCGCGATGCTCGTGAGGCGGCACAATTGCCGCGCAGCCGCCCGCTGTGTGGTGAACCTGGTCTGGGCGCTTCCGCAGCCCCCCGCCGCCGCCACTGCCGACGAGCTCCGGTTCCTCTGCCCGCAGATGAACCTCCGGCTGATCGTCCTGGCGTGCGATGCAGACATCGAGCATCATCGTTGATGACCGCCCCACAACGATAAAAGTCCTTGGCGGATGCCGGGGGACTCCGCTCATGACAACCACACTCGTTTTCGCTCCCGGCGTCCTCGGACGAACCTCCGGGGCTTTTCGTCGTAGCTGGCTGCGGCCCGGCATCGCGCTAGCGGCCTGCTGGGCCGCAGTGTCGGTGGTCGCTGCGCCGCCCGCCCCGGTGATGGTCGAGGCCGAGAAGGCAGCCAAGCCGCCGGCCGTCGTTCATCGTGACGAGCGTGCTTCCGACGGCCGTGTGGCGGTTGGTCTGCTGGCGGACAAGGGTGGAAAGCTGGTCGAGCACGGGGCCCCACTGCCAGCCGGCGACTACGACGTGACGGTGTGGATGGAACCCAAGCCGCTCGCGCTCATGCACAGCCTCGCGGTCACGATCCAGGCAGGCAGTGAGCAGCGGACGCTCGGTGCGATCGCATTCGATCCCGAGGGTGGCTACCAGCCGTTCACGTTTCGCTTCACGCATCCCGGCGGCAACGCGACGGTCCGCGTCTCGGCCACCGCCAGCAGCGGCTTCGAGGGGATGCGGCGGGACCAGAGCGAGGAGGAGAAAAAGGCGGTGGCCAGCATCGCGCCGAGCGACGCCGACTCGCTGCTCTCGGACAAGCCGGGCGTGGATGACGATGAGTTCGAACTCGAGGAGGATCCCGCGGTCGACAGGATTCCGATCGACATGCTGCGGCTGGCGATCGACCGGATCGAGATCCGCCCCGTGCGGACCGCGGAGGCGGTCGTGACTGGGGTCGAACTCGACAAGGTCCACTACTTTCCCGACGAGACCGTGCGGGGTACCGCCACGCTCGTGTCTCCCCGCGGCGGCGACTACCGCGCCGTGGTGGAGTTGGTCACCGAGGCGGACAACTCCCGGAGGATTGCGGCGCAGGCGGTCACGCTCCAGCCGGGGAAAGTCTTCACGCTGCCTTTCGAGTGCGTGCTCGATGGCACGACCGAGATGGGGCATGAATTCCGCGTGCGACTGCTCGACGGCGACCGCGAGATCCATGCCGGCCGCCAGTTCGCCGGCGTGAGCGGCAACGTCTACCGCGTCGGGATCACGGGCGGCAACTGCGGGGCGAACACGCAGACGGTCAAGCCCGACAAAATCGCCGAGGTGATGCGGGCCAACAAGCAACGCTACGCCAACTACTACGAGCGGTTTGCCTGGGCGCCGTGCGACTATTCCGACATGACCCCCGACACCGAACTCTTCTGGTCGGGGCAGACGCAATACCCGGGCAGCATCACGGGGTTG
>CAZOMJ010000115.1:0-12391 GCA_964581055.1 uncultured Candidatus Kuenenia sp. | reverse complement strand
GGAAGCGCCCGTGAACGGCGTCTTCGTGAAGTCGAACTGGCTGGCGATAGCCGATTCCTCGGCATACGGCAGGAGCCGGGCGTGCAACGACCAGCCGGCCGTGGTGCCGGTCCGCGCATCGGTCGGCGGAAAGTGCCCTCGAGCGCTCTCGAAGTTGAACAGCGCCAGCCCGAACTGCCTGAGGTTGTTGGTGCAGCTCGTCCTCCGGGCCGACTCCCGCGCCGACTGCACCGCTGGGAGCAGGAGGCCGACGAGCGTGCCGATGATGGCGATCACCACCAGCAGCTCGACGAGCGTAAACGCGAATCGCGTCCCGGGCACGGGCCCGCGGCCCGTGCAACCATACGTGGTCATGATGCAAATCCTTGTCTGTGTGCAGGTCAGGCAGGGACGCCGTGCATGAAAATGACACGGTGCCTGCCAATGGAGCTCTTCCCGCCGGCGCGCAGCATGCGACGCTGAAACGGATCACGACACTGACACGCCGCCGAAATCGCAGCATGGATCCAGAATCGGGATCACGCCGCGCAGGGCTGCGACAGAGCTCAGGCCGCGCGGGGCGGCGGCGCCGCCGGAGAGGCAGCCAGCGATTCGCCCGCTTCGTCGCCGGGCGTGCACGCGTCGAGCACGTGCATCACAAGAGACACCTCGAACCGCGGCGGCGGCAATGCGGCGCCAGCCGCGAACCACTCCGCCACGATGCCGCCGCAGGCCAGCATGGCACGGAGCGTCACTGACTTGGTCCGCGGCTCCGCTTGCGGCGGCTGGTCGGCAGGAATCTCCTCGGGCTTCGACCCCACCGCGGTCAGCGTGGCCGCCAGTGACTGATAGTCGCTGCAGAGTTCCTGAACTTGAACGTTCTCCACGGCGGCGGTCGTGGACGGCTTGGTCGTGCAGCATGACGCCTCGGCCACCGGCGCCTTCGTCGAGCAGCACGACGACTTCGCGACCCTGTCCACGGCCTTCCTTCCGCCGGCCACCCGCTGCTCGAGTGCCGCGAGCACCGCCGGTTCGACGGCATGGGCCTTGGCCCACGCGAGCGTCTCGGCCGGCGTGTTGCAGCAGCACTTGGTGAAGCACTGCTCGGCCGTGGCGCAGCCGCAGGGCTTGTCCATACACGGAAATGGCTGCGAGCGATCCTTGCCAGCCAGCCGCCTCGCGGCGGGCGAATCCTGGGCAGACGGCGCAACGATCCCAAAAGGCAACGGCAACCCAGAGGCCACGAGCGTGTAGCCAAGAATCGCCAGCCAGGTCGTGATTCGACGAAGCGGTGCGCGGGGGTGCATAATGAGAGAATACCCTCGGAAATGAGGAAAGCAAACAGCCTCGACAACGCGGGAGCAAGCGAGGGAATCCGCGACGGACGGTCCTTACAAACTCCGCAGCACCTGCACCGCGTGCGCGAGCTCACCGGCACCACCACGATCGTCGGCCGGCTCGACGCCGATCCAGCCTCGATACCCGCGCTCCTCGAGGGTGCCAAAGACGGCGGCGAGATCGACGTGGCCGGTGCCGAGCGCCGCCGCCCGACCGCGGCCCGCGAAACTGCCGGCCACCGCGTCGGTGGCATGCACGTAGCCGATGTGCCCTGCGAGCTTCTCGATCGCCTCGGCCGGATCGTGCCGGTGCACCAAGAGCCCGCCGGTGACGATGTCGCAGGTGAGCGATCCCTCCGGCAGGCTGGCGATCACCCGCACCAGATCGTCGGGTGCGGTGAGGCCCGCCTCGGCGCAGAGCGTCGCGCCCACGCGATGCCCCCAGCCGCCGAGGTCACTGAGCACGTCGATGAGCAGCCGCCACTGCGGGTCGGGCTCCACCTCCGGGTCCGTCGCCAGAGGCGGCACGTCGCCGATGTGGTTGAGCACGACCTGGGCGCCAAGGTCATGCGCGAGTTCGAGCGCCCGCTTCGTCGCGGCGATCCGCCCTTCCAGCCGGTCGGCATCGGCGTAGCCGCCGCGCGTGCGAAACGCCACGGCCGACACGACGAGCCCCTCGTCATCGAGCCACTTGCGGATCTGCCGCAGGCCCGTCTGCGAGAGCTGCTCCGGATCGAGCCCGCCCCGCGCGTCTATTTCCAGGCCGCGGACCCCGAGATCACGGGCCCGCTTGAGGGCGGTCCGCAGGTCGGGAGAGAGGGCCGCGGTGGCAACAGCAAGACGCGATGTATCCATCGGCGAAGTTGATCCTGTGAATCGCACGTTCTGCAAGGCGAGGAATCCGGATTGTAGTCTGGGAGGAAACTCCCTTGCTTGCGCTGCGGGCTTGGCTGGACAATGCAACGGCACGCGCCCACGACAATCCATCGAGGAGCCTTCTCGGCATGCCCACGATCGCACAGGTGACTGAAGCCCTGGAACACATGGCCCCCTTGCGGCTCGCCGCCGCATGGGACTCGGTCGGGCTGCTGGTCGGCTCCCGCCGGCCGCAGATCGCCCGCGTGATGACCTGCCTGTCGCTCACGCCCGAGGTGGCCGCCGAGGCCGTCCGCGAAAACGCCGACATGGTGGTAACGCACCATCCCCTCCCCTTCCGGCCCGTGCCGCGGGTCACCGCCGACACCGCCACCGGCCGCGTGCTCCTCGAACTGATCCACGCCGGCATCGCCGTCTGGAGTTCGCACACCGCCTGGGACTCGGCGGCCGGCGGCATCAACGATCAGCTCGCCGCCCTGCTGGGGCTGGATCACGTCACGCCGATCGAACCCGACCCGATCCATCATCTGGCCGGATTCGGCCGGGCGGGCACGGCGCCGGCCGGATGGTCGATCGCCCAACTGTCCAATCACATTGCCGGACGGCTGCAGGTGAAAAGCGTGCAGGTGGTCGGCAGCCCTGACCGCCCTGCCGGCCGCGTGGGCATCGTCTGCGGCAGCGGGGGCGAATCACTGGACGCCGTGAGGAAGGCGGGCTGCACAACCTTCTTAACCGGCGAGATCAAGCTGCATCAGGCCCTCGAGGCCCGGGCAACCGATCTGGCGGTGATCGCCGTGGGGCACCATGCCAGCGAGCGATTTTCGATGGACGTGCTGGCTGGGCGGCTGGCCGGATCGGTCCCCGGCCTCTCCTGCTGGGTCAGCCGCGACGAAACCGACCCCATCACATGGCTGGGATAAAGCCGCCGTTCTTCGGAAACACACGTCTAAAATAAAGATTGCCCGGCAGTTTTCCGGCGCTACACTTGGGGGATTGCCCCGAGCGAAACCCCCTGCCGGAAATGGCGTTTCCATGCCCCGATTCCTGACTGCCCTGCCCGTCTTCAATGAAGCAGCCCATGTCTCCGGGGTGCTCGACGAGGTGCTGCGGTTCACACGCGACGTCCTTGTCGTGGACGACGGCTCGACCGACGGCACGTCGCCGTTGCTGGCGGCGCGGGTTGAAGAGCGGGGCGACATCCGCATCGTGCGGCATCCGCGGAATCAGGGCTATGGAGCGGCATTGGCCACCGCCTTCCGCGAGACGCTGGCTGGCAAGTGGGACGGACTCGTCACGATCGACTGCGATGGCCAGCACCAGCCACAGCTGATCCCTGCCTTCGTGGCGGCTGCCACCACCGGTCGGCCCGCCGCCGATATCGTCAGCGGCAGCCGCTACCTGCAGCGGTTTCCCGGCGACAGCCAGCCACCAGCCGCGCGGCGTCGCATCAATGCCGAGATCACGACCGACATCAACACACGGCTCGGACTCAAACTCACCGATGCCTTCTGCGGCTTCAAGGCCTACTCCCGCCGCAGCCTCGAGCAGTTGCACGTCAACGAGACCGGCTATGCGATGCCGCTGGAGGTGTGGGTGCAGGCGGCTGCGGCATCCTTGAGGATCGTCGAACTGCCCGTGCCGCTGGTCTACCTCGATCTGGCGCGGAGTTTTGGCGGTGCACTGGACGACGCGGCGACCCGTCTGGCCTACTACCGTAGCGTGCTCGATCGTGCGGAAGCAGCCGTCGCGGCAGCCGCACCCGGCACCGCCACGTAGTCCATGCATCCATCTTCCGGCACGCCACCGCCCCATCGCCGCGTTCATGCACCGCCGCAGGCATCGGGGAGCCGTCTCGTCGATCCGCCGCTCGACGCGACCCCCGACACGCCGGGGCCCTCGATCGAGGCCTTGTTCGACAACAACCGCCTGCTCCGTGCCGCCTTCGACACCCGGATCGGCGACTTGAAGCTCTGGGAACTGGTGGCCGCAACGCGACGCGAGGTGCTCACCGTCGCCACTGAATACACCGCCAGCTACCGCGACGTCGACAGGCCCACCGACGTCGCCGACTGGATCGCGCGGCCGATGGTGATGGGAGGGCACCAGCCGGAGCTCTTCCACCCCGGCGTGTGGCTTAAGAACTTTGCGATCGATGCCTATGCCCGACGGCTGGGCGGCACCGCGATCAACCTCGTCGTCGACACCGACCGCTGCGTTTCGACGAGCGTCGGCGTGCCGGTCGGCACGCCGCGCGAGGCACATCTCGAGCAGGTCGCGTTCGACCAGTCCGCGCCGGAGATGGCATGGGAGGAACGCGGTGTCATCGATCACGACTGTTTTGCATCGTTCGGAAGCCGCGCCGACAGCATCCTCAAACCGCTGGAACCCGACGCGATCCTGCGACGCTGGTGGCCACTGGTGGTGGAGCGGGCCGGCGAATCCCATCGGCTGGGACTCGGCATCGCGCAGGCGCGGCACATGCTCGAGGCGCGGCTCGGCCTCGAGACGCTCGAACTCCCCGTCAGTGAACTGGTCCGCCTGCCGACGGTGATGGTGTTCATGGGATGGCTGCTCGCTCATGCCGCGCCGCTGCACGAGGCTTACAACGCGGCGCTTGCCAGCCACCGCCGCCGGTATCGCGTCCGCGGTCGCGCCCGTCCCATGCCCGATCTCGCCGTGCGGTTCGACGACACCTCGTCCGATCCGTGGCTGGAGGTGCCGTGGTGGATCTGGTCGAAGGATGATCCGCGGCGGCGGCGGGTCTTCGCCAACACGGGCACGCCCGGCACGCTCGTCCTCTCCGACATGGAGACGCTGCGGGTGGAATTGCCGATTTCACCCGATACGAGCCCGTCTCGCTGGGTCGACGCTCTCTCCCGCATGGAGGAACATTCGCTGCGGCTGCGGCCACGGGCGCTCATCACGACGCTCGTTGCCCGCATGATCGTGGCCGACGTGTTCGTGCACGGCGTCGGGGGGGCGGCCTACGATCTGCTTACCGACGACATCGTCCGCCGGCTCACAGGCTGCGATCCGCCCCGCCATGCCGTTGTCACCGGCACGCTTCGCCTCCCGGTCGACAATCTGTTCCCTGGATTCGCCACGGATGATCCGGCCGGGGAACTCGCGGCCCTGCACCGCCAGATTCGCGATCTGGAATTTCATCCGGAATGCTCCCTCGTGCCGCACGACGCGCAGCCCGGACAGGTGCGAGAATTGATCCAGCACAAGCAGCGTTGGATCGACACGCCCCCGACGCCCGCGCTCGCCAAGCGACGCTGCCACGAGATACGCGCGGCGAACGACCGCATGGCATTCCACACGCAGCCTCTGCGCAACCAACTGCTCGACCGCGCCGGTCCCCTGGCCACCGCAGTGCGCGCCCAAAAGGTTCTCCGATCGCGGGAATATCCCTGGTGCTTTTTTTCGGAAAACGCGCTCAAATCCTTCCTGCTACTGGAAATGGGATGAATCGCCGCATATCCTGAAGGGTAACGGATTGGTTTTGATGACGCCCCAGGGAGAGGAGGCACGATGTCTTGTCGCAGAGCGTCCTGTCGTATTGAGTTCGTTCGCAGGACTGGCACACGCACGGCTGTCGTACGAAGGACCCGGTTTGCTGTCGGCACAACTCCTTCCCGCTCGACGCCCAGGCAGTCCTCCCGCACCGCGGTGCGGTCGACGGCCGTCGCCACGCGTCGCCCCAAGGCCAAGACCCGGCTGAAGCTTCGGGTCGGCGCGGGGGCATCCACCGAGGCCACGCGGTTCAAGTCGGTCGATGGGCAGCAGTCGTCCGCGCTCAGGCTGGCGTCCGGCACGGAAAAGCTGGCCAAGAAAACCGTCCTCTCCACGGCAGGCGGCGCCTCGTCCGAGGCCCCCGCCAAATCGCCCCGGCAGGCAGACGGCACCAAGGATTCTGGCCGGCACGGAGACGACCACGCCCGTGGTGCCGCGACCAAAGGCACCCTGAGTCATGCCTCCCTGGATGACATGGCCGTTCAGGCGGTCGAGATTCGGCCGGCGGGAACGGTGGTAAGCCGCCGGCCGCTGACCAAGCGACCGGCCATCCTGCACCTGCCCCACCAGCCTGTCGTCCGGCTCAAGCCGCCGGCCTGGATGCTGGAGGAATGCCATGTGGCGCCCGCCCGCGCGGGGGATCAGGCGGAGGTCCTGCAGTTGCTCTCGGGGCTGCCCTCGCCCCCGTCGAAGGCAGAGTTTCACGCCGCCGTCGACCACCCCGACCATGATTCGGCCAACCGGCTCGTGGCGCGGCTCGCCGGCCGCATCGTCGGCCACGTCGAAATCATGCCGCGGACCGTGCGGATCGGCACCGGCACCGTGCAGGCGGCGGTGCTCGACCGCGTCGCCGTGTTGCCCGAATGCCGTGGCGCCGGGCACGGCCAGCGGCTGGTGCGTGCGGCGGAAGACCGTATGCGGCAGTTCGGGGCCGTGGTCGCTTTTTCGCGCACGCGGATCGCGCCGTCGTTCCACGAACTCGGCTGGAGCGTGCTCGGTCGCGATTGTGCGACGCCGGGCCGTCCGACCACCATTCTGTCGCGGCTGCTCGAGGGTCCGAAGCGCGAGGGCGAGCCGGTGACGATGCGGCAGTGGCGGCATGTCGAACTGCCGGCCATCTTGCGAATTTTTACCCAGAATGCTGCCCGCTTCGTCGGGCCACTCGACCGCAGCGAGGCGTATTCGCGATGGCTGGTGAGCCGTGGTGCGTTTGACTCGATCATCGTGGCGTTGATGGGGCAGGATCGCTACGACCTCCACGAGACGACGGCCCGCATCGTGGGCTACTGCGTGCAGTCGGGCAATCGCGTGCTGGAACTCTTCGCCGATCCGGAGTTTCCGGGCCTCGAACGCGAGATTCTGGCCCGTGTCTGTGCCGAGGCGATCGAGAACGACCGCCAGGAGATCGTCTACGAGTCGAGTGCCTCCGATCCGCTTCATCAGGCCGTCGCCGGGGGCGAGAGCCTCGTGTCGCCCAACGACAGGATGATCGTCGCCAAAGTCTTCAAGCCCCTCGAGTTGCTCACCGCGGCGGCGCCCGCGGTGGCCGACCGCGTGACCGCCGCGGGGATCCGCGAGACGGTCGAACTCGGCCTGGATGCCCCTGGCTTCCGGGGCTCGATCATCGTCGCCAACGGCAAGGCGACCGTGCATGCGGGGCGATCAGGACGCAGCTACCTGACGCTCTCCGACGAGGAACTGGCCCGGCTGCTGCTGGGACAGTCTGATCCGATCGAGGCGGCGGCGGCGGGCCGGATGCAGGCCTCGACGCAGGTGGCCGAGAAGCTGGCCATGCAGCTCTTTCCGCGGGCGCCGCTCTGGTGCCCGATGTGGGACGACCTGCCGGCATAGCCCGCAATCCGGTTGAGTGCTGAGACGGTTCGGGGCTGCCCATGCCCCGTCGCCGGACGTTCGCTGCGCCCATCCTGGGCTTCGCTCACTCGATGCTGACTGCGCTTCGCCATCCATGGCTCCGCTTGTCAGCAACGCCGGCTCTCGGGACATGGGCAGCCCCTCACGGATCCATCCGATTTCAATAAAAGCCCTGAGCGCAAGCGACGGGATCGCGGAATCACGCTCCGCGGGCGCCGGCGAGCCATTCGTCGGCCCATGTACGGACGGCGTCCACTCCCTTGCGGTGGCAGAAGTCACCGAGCGTCTCACCTGAGTGTCGCTCCGCCTTGAAGCAGGCGAGCACCGCGGTGATCTCCCGCGAGAGATGTTCGAAGGGCACGACATCCTTGTACTGCGTGTTGAGCCGGTCGCCGAGCAACCGACCGCCCAGGAAAAGCGTGTATTTGCCAAGTGTCCGCCCCACGATACCGATGTCGGAGTTGTAGGGGCGGGCACACGCGTTGGGGCAGCCGGTCATGCGGACGGTGAAGGCATCGTGGGCGAGACCGAGCTTCGCCACCTCCGGTTCGAGCGAGTCGATGAGCCCGGGCAGCACGCGCTCGCTCTCGGCCACGGCAAGGCCGCAGGTGGGCAACGCCACGCAGGCCATGCTCCAGCGGCGGAGCGTGGAAATCTCCTCGGAGATCTTCACGCCGTGTTCATGGAGGATTTCCGCGATCCGTTCCCGATCGGTGATCGCCAGATCGGTAAAGAGCAGGCTCTGGTGGGCCGTGATCCGCATACCCGGCTTGATGTCCTTAAGAATCCGCCGCAGCGCCGTCTTGAGCCGGAAGTCGCCGGTGTCGTGCACGCGGCCATTCTCGACATTGAGTCCATAGAAATACTTCCCGTCGCCCTGCTCGAACCAGCCGATGTGGTCGTCGAAGCCGTGCACGTCGGCCGGATGGCAGGGGGCAAGCGGCTTGCCGAAGTATTCCTCGACCTTCTTCCGGAAGGCGTCGAGCCCCATGGTGTGGATCGTGTACTTGAGCCGGGCCGTCTTCCGGTCGGAACGGTTGCCGAAGTCCCGTTGCACCTTCACGATCGCCTCGGCGATGGCCAGCACATCCTCCGGGGGAACGAAGCCGAGCCGTTTGCCGAGCGCCGGAAAGGTCTTGGCGGCGCTCGGGGTCACGCCCATGCCGCCGCCGGCGAGGACGTTGTAGCCGAGAATTTTTCCACCTTCGTGGACCACGAGGAAGCCGAGGTCGTTGGCGTAGACGTCGGTGCAGTTGTCCTCCGGCAGCGCGAAGGCCGTCTTGAATTTCCGCGGAAGATACGTGCGGCCATAGATCGGTTCGACATCGTCTAAGCCAGCCGGTTCCACGTCCTTGTCGCCCGACGTGCCGCCCGCGAGTGTCTTCTCACCCGTGTCGGGGTCGGTGAGCCAGATCTCATAGTAGGCCCGTGTCCGCGGGGCGAGGTGCTTGGCGAGCTTGTCGAGCGTCGCCTGCATCTCGGCGCGGACGGGATGATTGTGGATCGGGGCCGGGCAGCACATGATGTTCCGCTCCACGTCGCCGCAGGCGGCGAGCGTGGTCAGCTGGATGTCGTGCACCCGCTGCATGAAGGGCTTCAAGTCCCCCTTCACGACGCCGTGATGCTGGATCGACTGCCGCGTGGTCAGCCGGATCGTGCCGTTACCCACCTCGTCGCCGAGATCGATCGCCGCGAGCAGTTGGTCAGCCGTGAGCTTTCCGCCCGGCACGCACGTCCGGATCATGAACGAGATCTCGCGGACGCTCTTGGCCCCCTCCTTGGCCTTCCGCTGCTCGCGGTCGTCCTGCTGGTAGGTGCCGTGGTTCTTGAGCAGCTGGATGCTCGGCTTGCCGAAGCCGGGGGCCCCGTCGGCAAGTTCCTTGGCGATGTCGCCGGCCAGGTAGTTGCTGGCGATCTTGGCCAGTTCGACGGCAGTGGGCTTGGCGGCGGGGGCGGCTGTCTGGAGCGTCTCGTCTGACATGGTTTCCTGCGACTGTTTTCGAGTGCACAATGACCGTTGGTTTCCCCTGAAGAATAGGCGATTGCGGTCCCGGGGGCGATATGTTCCTGCCGCCGACAATGCAGGCAGACAAAAAAGCCCGCCCCGCGGCCCCTTGGGATATGGCGGCACGGACCGGCGGAGACCAATGGGTGGCCAAAACCCTCCAAGAACAACTCGCTGCTGGTGATCCGGAGGCCTTCGCGGTCCTCTACGACCGGCTCGCTGTCCGCCTCTACAACACCGCCCGCACCATGACCGATTCCCTGCCAGACGCCGAGGACACCGTGCACGACGTGTTCGTGGAGCTGGCCCGCTCCCGCGACCGGCTCTCCCGGATCACCGACCTCGACGCCTACATCTTCACGATGCTGCGTCACGCGGTCAGCCGGCGACGGCGGCGGCGGGACGTGGACCGGCGGGCGATCGACACGGTGGCCCGGCAGCGTGCCGAGGCAGGCCGGTTCACCACGCAGGCAGCCGAACTGCCCGACGATGCGTTGACCGCAGCAGTGGCAGGATTGCCGCCGGCCCAGCGGGAGGTGCTCGCGCTCAAAGTCGACGGTGGCCTTACCTTCGCGGAAATCGCGGCCGTCATTGGCACGAGCATCAACACCGCCGCCAGCCGCTACCGCTATGCCCTGGAGAAACTCCGCACCACGATCACAGTCTCGGAGGCCGTCCGATGAACGAGCGATTCGACCGCGACACGTCAGCCATCGAGCGGATGCTGCACGATCGCACGCTGCAGAAACCGCCTCCCGCACTACGGACTCGGGTGCTCGCAGCTGTCGACAACGTGCTCCCGAAAAAGGTGCCTGCCACCAAATATAGAAACGCTGCGCAACAACATCCCCCACAATACGCAGATTTGGTGGCTGGCACCTTTTTGATAGGCACGGCTCTGTCGTTGCTGATCATCGCGATCCTGTCGAGTGAAGCCGCCTCGCGTCGCATCGGCGACACGAACGACCGGCCGCTGCTCTCGTTCGCCCAGCGGGCCGAGGCGGCCGGCATCACGCTCGACGTCATGCCCCCGCCCGCCGTGCAGTTGGCCGTTGGCCAGCCGTACGACACCGCCGTCCCGCGTCACCGCGATACATTTCATGTGCTCGATACTCGCTCTTTCCTGCAGGGGGACCTCTGATGGGCCATTTTCTCTTCTTCGTGTTCGTCGTCGCATCCTGCCTGCTCTGGTCGGCGGCCTGCACGGCGGCCGCAGCGCGGACACAGCGGCCCTGGCTGCGGCGGCTCCTCGAGGGTGTGGCCTGGAGCGCGCCCGTCGCTGCGCTTCTGCCGTTCGTAGCGTTCACGGCATTTCTCGCCTTCTGGAAGCCCATGCCAACCAACTGGTTCGGCCCCACGCTCGCCACGTTTCTGTCGGCACTCATCGGCGGCATCTGGATCGTTTGGGCGGGGCTCGCCCGGGCAAACGCGAAGCCGCTGCGTGCTGAGGCAGAGCCGGTACTGCTGGCCGCCCGCTGGCCGGTTGTCGGCCTGGCGGCGGCCTTCGTGATGGCCAAGGCCGTTTCGTTTGGCACGCTCCTCTTCATCGACAACGCCGTGGCAGCGCAGGCACCCTACCTGCGGCTGGAGGCGGGCCAACTGATGCAGGCCAACATCCCGCCAGTCGTGCCTGACTCGCAGAACTCTGCCCCGCTCTATCGCCAGGCCTTCGCGGCACTCGACGCCGATCCCGCGCTCCAATCGGATGAGTCGCCGCTCACGAAGGCGACAACGATCGACGTGACCAATCCGGCCGTGACGGAAACACTCGCCAGACATGCCGCCACGCTCGACCTGATCCGCCGCGCCGCCGATCGCGACACCTGCCGGTTCCAGCGGGACTGGACGCGACCATCCATCGACATGCTGCTGCCTGAGATGCAATCGCTGCGCACGGCGGCCCGCCTGCTCGTGCTGGACGCCCGTCGTGAGGCGGCCGACGGCAACGCCGCCGACGCCCTTCACGACGTGGCCCGCATCCAACGGATCGGCCGTCATGCCTCCAACGAACCGCTCCTGATCTCGAATCTGGTCGGTCTGGCGATCGACACGATGGCCCTCGACACGTTCGCGAAGGTGCTGCCGACGCTCCGCAAAAGCGACCTCGCCGCACTCGACTCGTCCGACATCCGCGATCTCGTCACGACCCCGCCGGCCATGGCGAGCCATTACTACGGCGAGGAGGCCTTCGGTCTCTCGACGTTTGCAGACATGACGGACAGTCGGTTCGGCGTGATGAATGCTCTCGAGATGTTCGCGAATCAGCCACAGCGGCCGTTTCTCTCCCGTATCCTGCCTCTGACCCTCCTCTACCGCGTCTTCTTCCTCGAGTCCGACCTGACGGGCTACCGGTCGATCATGCATAAGTACCAGCAACTGGCTGCCGGATCGGAGCCCTACCCGGAGGTGAAGAAGAAGACCGACGCCATGGAAAAGGAGCTTTGGGACCGCAGCCCGGGCATGATGACGTCGCTGATCATGCCGGCGCTGGGGGGCGTCTTCCGCGCACAGGCCCAGAACGTCGCCCGGCAGCGGGCCGCCTCCGCCCTCGTCGCCGCCACGAGGCAGCGATTGGAAACCGAGACGACGCCCACGACCTTCGAGGAACTCTCCACGAAGCTCGTGCCACCCGCATCTCGCGACCCCTTCACGGCCGACCGGCCGCTGGTCATGAAGCAGACCGACGACGCGCTGCTCGTCTACACTGTCGGCCCCGACGGCGAGGACGACGGCGGCCCGCCCGCTCCTGGAGCGGAGAAGGTCGAGGGCAATGATGACGTCGGCCTGCAGATGGCCTTGTAGCCCG
>CAZOMJ010000114.1:0-19511 GCA_964581055.1 uncultured Candidatus Kuenenia sp. | reverse complement strand
GCCCGCACGGGCCGTCAGGTCGTTGCCAGCGGAGAGCTTTCCATGCAATACGAACTCACCCCCCAACGACCGCCACTCAAAAAGAGTGCATAATCTTTGTAGCCACCGACGCAGGATCGTCGGCGATACGAAAGGATCAGGAAGGAACCAGCGATGCTCGTGCTCTCCAGACAACGTGACGAAAGCATCATGATCGGTGACAGCATCGTTGTCACGATCGTGGACATCCGGGGAGACAAGGTCCGGCTGGGCATCAACGCTCCCACCGAGATTCCCGTGCACCGACAGGAGGTCTACGAGGCGATCCAGCGGGAAAACCTGCGGGCCTCGCGGCTGGAACCGGGGGACACGCAGGACATCGGCAAGTTTGCCGGCCGCGGCAACAACGGCGCGGTCCGCCCGCCGGAAGGACCGCGGCGGTAACCTGCCGCCGTCGGCACCGCGCTACGCGTGGAAGTACGGCGGCTCGTTGCCTGCCTTCCACTTGATGTTGCAACCGATGCTCGGCTTCTGTTCTGCCAATGCGGGTCGGCCGGCGAGCAGGGCTTCGATCGCCCCCCGCAGGTCGCTGCCCGTCACGGGGACGTCGTTGCCGGGACGGCTCGCGTCGAGTTGGCCCCTGTAGACCAGCTTCCGATCGCTGTCGAACAGGTAGAAGTCGGGAGTGCAGGCGGCGTGATAGTCCTTGGCCACCCCCTGCGTCTCGTCATAGAGATAGGGAAACGAGTAGCCCCGCTCCTCCGCCTCGTGCACCATCTGCTCCGGTGAGTCGGCCGGGTGGGTGGAGACGTCGTTGGAACTGATCGCCACGACACCGATACCGAGCGGCAGGCAATCTCGGCCCAGCGCAGCCAGCTGATCGGCCACGTGCTTGACGAACGGGCAGTGGTTGCAGATGAACATCACCACCGTGCCCCTCGGTCCAGCCGCATCGGCCAGACGCACCATGCGGCCGTCGACGTTGGGGAGTTCGAAATCGGGTGCAGACGTGCCGAGCGGCAGCATCGTGCTGGGGGTGCGTACCATGGGCGGGTCTCCTGGCTGGGACATGAAAGCTGGTGGGGTCGCCGGACATCGTATCGTCGTCAACGGCGGAGAAACACCCGCCGCGCGTTGGCGTTCGTCTCGGCCGCCAACCGCTCGAGCGCGACGCCACGCGCGATCGCGAGGCAGCGGGCCGTATGCACGACGTGGGCCGGTTCGTTCCGCCGGCCGCGCAGGGGCTCCGGGGAGAGAAACGGGCTGTCCGTCTCGATCAACAATCGATCGGATGGAACGACCGACGCCACCTCCCGCAGGTTGGCGGCGGACCTGAAGGTCACCATGCCGGCGAATCCCAGGCAGCAGCCGAGCGACACGGCCTCCTCGGCCTCCGCCTGCGTGCCGGTGAACGCGTGCAGCACCACGCTCATCGGCCCACGGGCCTGCGCCTCGCGAAGCGTGTCGAGCGTGTCTCGGATGCTGTCACGGGTGTGCACCACCAGCGGCAGCCCCAGGCTCTGAGCCAGACGGATGTGACGGTCGAAGAACTCCCGCTGCTGCTCACGCGGGGCGGAGTCGCGATACCAATCGAGGCCTGTCTCGCCGATCGCCGCCACCCGTCCTGAGACGACCAACCGGGTGATGCGATCCCATTCGTCGGGTTCGAGTTCGGCGACATCGTTGGGATGGATGCCGGCTGCCGCAACGATGCCCGATTCACGGCTTGCCAGTTCGGCGGCGGCTTCACTGTCGGCCGCCCGGGTGCCGATCAGCGTCATGCCCACCACGCCCGCGGCCCGCGCCCGGGCGATCACCTGCGGAAGGTCGTCCCCATACCGCATGGGGTCAAGATGGCAGTGGCTGTCGAAGTATTCCATGACCAGATGAGCCATGACCAGTTGACCAGGAGCAGGACGAACAGGCCGACCGATCGGGGAACTCGATCAGGATGCCGACGTGGCCACCTGCTCAAGCACGCCGAGGTGATTCAGCGTCGTGGCCTTCGCCTCCCGGGCCAGTTCGGCCGCGACGCCGTCGTCAGCAGCGGATGCAATGACCGCATCGATGGCGGCCACCTGGCCCCGGAGACTGGCGACCACCCGCGGCAGCAGGGATCGCATGTCGACGTCGTGGCACCCAGTGAAGCCGATCGGATAGGCGACGGAAGGCACCGCGAGCCCGCGATCCTCGATCGCTATGGCGGACCGTTCCACCAGGCTCCTGTGATCGCCCACCAGATCGGCAAGCGCGAGTTTGATCGACTCCTTGCCGGGATAGCTCCAGATCCCGGAGTCGGCGAGGTACATCACCAGCGAGGGCTGGAGCACGTCGAGCAGGCGGCAGAGTGGATCGGAGGATGGCATGGTGGGTGTTTCCGGTCAGGATGCGAAGGCGCCGGCCAACTGTGCACAGGCATAGAGCCCCGACCAGAACACGCCCAGCACCACGACCGGCACGACGAGCGCCGTGACGACCGCCCCCGGCAGCGACACCAGCGAAAACTCGCCCCCCACGCGATCAACCGGAGGCGGGTCGAAGGTCATCACCTTGAGCACACGGAGGTAGTAGAAGAGGCTGATCACCGTATTGAGTCCGCCGACGACGAGCAGCACCAGCATCAGGGGCCGCTCCGCCCCGGCCGAAATCGCCTGCACGAGCGAAGAAAACACGAGGAACTTCGCCACAAAGCCTGCCAGCGGCGGAAGGCCGATCAGGCTCACGAGCACGACGGCCGTGGCGATCACGATGCCCGGACTCGAGCGGACCAGACCTGCATACGAATCGATCTCCTCGCTGCGGAGCTGGTTACGAAGCAGGGCCACGATTGCGAAGGCGCCGAGGTTCATGAACAGATACGTGCCGAGATAGAACGCGACCGCACTGACGGCGTCACGGGCCCCGGCCGGATCAACGCCCACCATCGCCACCGAGGCAGCCACCGCCATCATCAGGTATCCGGCATGGGCGATGGTCGAGTAGGCCAGGAGACGCTTCATGTTCGTCTGCCCGTAGGCCGCGAGATTGCCCAGCGTGCAGGTGACCGCGGCCATGAGGCCGACGACGTAGACGATGAAGTGACGCGTCGAGCCCAACTCCGCGAGGCTCGCCGCGGCCACGCCGCCGACCCCGGTCGGCGACACCCCGAGGCCGAAGCACACCCGCAGCAGGAGTGCGACCGCCGCGGCCTTGCTCGCGACCGAAAGGAAGCCACCGATCTCGGCTGCCGCCCCTTCGAACACGTCGGGGCACCAGAAGTGGAATGGCACCGCCGACAGCTTGAAGGCTAGGCCGACCGCCACCATCAGGCCACCAAGGGCCAGCACCATCACGCTGCCACTCGCCGCCCCGGCATCCACGACGCGGGAGAGTTCGGCCGCCATGCTCGGCAGATGGCAGGTTCCAAGGAGTCCGCCCAAAAGGCTGATGCCGTAGAGCATGATGCCCGCCGCTCCCGCACCATACACCGCGTATTTGAGCGCCGCCTCGGAACTCGCCTTGCGGCCCTTGAGCAGGCCAGCCAGAGCGTAGGAGGGAACGCTCGCCATCTCGACCGCCATGAAGACCATCAGGAGGTGATTGGCGGATGCCATCAGGCACATGCCCAGGGTCGCTCCGAGCACGAGCGTGTAGAAGTCGGCGCCGTCCTCGTGGTCAGGAATGCCCGACGCCTTCGTGAACGGGATGTAGAGCGCCAGAAAGCCCATCAACAGGAACCGGATGTAGGCCGTCAGCGAGTCGAATACAAGCAGGCCGCCGAAGAGTTCCTGCCGCACGAGGCCGGCTCCGGCCGCCCCGCCGGTCGGCAGGCCGGAAACGGGGATTCCCTGGACTGAAACGGGGATTCCCTGGAGGTCGCTCCACGCGTACCAGAGGGCAAAGCAGACGCCTCCCAATGCCACGAGGCCGGCATCGAGCCGCCGCAGCAGCGGCAGCATCCTGCAGAGCAACACGAGCAGGATCGTGGCCGCAAGACAGAGCTCGGTGCGGAACAGGGGCAGCGACACGGCGAGCGTGTCGTTGAGCGAGCCTGTGATGAGCGAGCCGAGATTCACGGTCTGGTTTCCTTCACTGCGGGAATGACTGCGGGGATCTGGTTAACGGGCGGCCTGCGCCGCCGCGGGATCCTGCATGGCGGCCATCGGCTGAACTGCGGGCGCATCGTGGACGCGACGGGTCCAATCAGCCAACGTCTCCACCTGCCGGTTGACGGTCGGCGTGACGTAGTTGAAGAGGATCTGGGGCGCGACGCCGAAGACGATGGCGAAAAACACCAGCGGCGTGGCGATCGCCAACTCACGCGGCGTGATGGGCGTCAGGTGGTCGCCATGCGGGCCCTTGTACTCCGCACCGAGATACACCCGCTGGATCGCCCAGAGGATGTAGGCCGCGGTAAGGATCACCGTGAACGCCGAGACGGCCGCCAACGCGCGGCTGTAATTCCAACTGGAGAGGGTGACGAGCACCTCGCCTATGAAGCCACAGAGGCCAGGCAGGCCGAGGCCGGCAAAGAAGATGGCGATGGCCAATCCGCTGTAGACGGGCATCCGGCCGAAAATGCCGCCGAACTCCTCGAGATTGCGGTGGTGAACCCGGTCATACAGCACGCCCACCATGAAGAACATGCCCGCCGAACTGATGCCGTGGGCGAGCATCTGAAACATGGCGCCATTGACGCCCTGCGCCCAGGCATCCCAGCGATACTCGTGGCCGGCGACCGCGCTCCACACGCCCAGCCCCAACATCACGTAGCCCATGTGGCTGACGGAGCTGTAGGCCACCATCCGCTTGAAGTCCTTCTGGGCCAGCGCGGCGAAGGCGCCGTAGACCATCGAGAGCACGCCCAGACCGCAGACCAGCCAGGCCAACGACAGGCCCGCGCCGGGACAGATCGGATAGCAGATCCGCAGGATGCCATACCCGCCGAGCTTCAGGAGCACGCCGGCGAGGATCATCGAGATCGGCGTCGGCGCCTCCACGTGCGCGTCAGGCAGCCAGGTGTGCACCGGCACCACGGGCACCTTGATCACAAAGCCGATGAGCAAGAGCAGAAAGGCCCATGTCTCGAGGCTCATCCCCCAGACCTGGGCCGCGGCGAACGGCGAGTTGGGCAACTGGCCGATCTGAGCGAGGGCCAGGATGTTGAACGTGTGCAACGGCCGGCCAGCCGCGCGGATGGCCTCGACGGCGGTCGCGCGTGCCGCTCCATCCAGGACGGGGCTCACGACGTGCGAGGCGACGAGTTGCTCGTCGGAGAGCACCCGCAGATCGCTCGTGAAATAGAGCATCAGGATGGCCAACAGCATGAGCACGCTCCCCAGGAGCGTGTAGAGGAAAAACTTGATGGCGGCATACTCACGCCGCGGACCGCCCCAGATGCCGATGAGGAAGTACATCGGCAGCAGCATGACTTCCCAGAAGACGTAAAACAGGAAGAAGTCGAGCGACACGAAGACACCGAGCATGCCGGTGACCAGCAGCAGAAACAGCACGTGATACGCCTTGACGTGCTTGGAGATCGGCCAACTGGCGGCGGCTGCCAGCATCGACAGGAACGTGGTCAGGACGACCAGTGGCAGGCTGATGCCGTCCACTCCCAACAGGTATTCGATGCCGAAAGCCTCGATCCACGGCAGCTTGACGACCGCCTGCATCGAGGGGTCGCCGAGACGGAACTGTGCCGGCCCGGCAGCGCCGAACAGCGACGGCACGGCCATCCACAGCGACAGCACGAACACGACCGCGGTGGTGAGCAGCGTGGTCCAGCGGATGAATTCCTCGCGGGCCTTCGGCACGATCGGCAGCGACAGAAACGCGGCCACGAGCGCGGGCAGGAAAACGATGGCCGACAGGGGCCAGAGAGCTGGTTGCGAGAGCGTATCGGTGGGCGACATGGAAAGGTCCGTCAGGGGATCGTGGAATGCTGGTGCTGGTCGGAAGCTTGGAGAAGACGGTGTGCTGGGACGGTGAACTTCAGGAGAGGCAATACGGAGAAGGCGTCAGCCGGCGAGGGAGGCTCGAAACAGCATGCTCGCCAGCACGAAGAGGGCCACCGTGCCGACCACGATGAACATCACATACTGGCGGAGCCGGCCGGTCTGCAGTTTCTTCAGTTCCAAGCCGACGTTCCAGGTGGCCGTCGCCGTGGCGTTGACGAGGCCGTCAACCAGTGTGCGGTCGATCCAGGCGTCGAACCCGGCGAGTTGCTTGGCCGACCAGGCGATGCCATCGATCAGCCGGTCGATCACGCCGCGGTCCGTGCCGCTCGCCAGGCTGGCGACGGCGAACGCAGGTCGCACGAAAATGGCGTCGTAGAGTTCGTCGAAATACCAACGGTGGGCTAGGAATGAATAGACCGGCCGGAACGCATACGCCACGACGGTCGGCGAGACGATCCGCCACAGGTACATGGCCGCCGCCAGCAGTACGCCCGCCGCGGCGGTGACGAAGGCCGTCAGCGTTGCGATCACGTGAATCGATCCCTCGTGACTGAGATGCTCTGCGGGCACGGTCAGGCTGCCGAAGAGGAAGCCGCCGACGGCGGTGGCTTCGGTACCGGCCGGCCGCGCCTGCTCGATCAGGTTGGCAAGGCCGAAGCCCCCCGGGAGCGTCCAGCCAGCGACGACCGCGAGCACGGAGAGCACGGCAAGCGGCGCCACCATCACGGTCGGCGACTCATGGGCATGCTCGGCGACGTGATGATCCCGGGGAGAGCCGGCGAATGTCATGAACCACAGTCGAAACATGTAGAACGCCGTCAGAAAGGCTCCGCCGGCCACCGCGTAGAAGAGGATCGACCAGGACGGATTGGCCTGCGAGTACGACAGCGCCTGGGCGAGGATTGCGTCCTTGGAGTAGTAGCCCGAGAGTCCCACCACGAAGGGAATGCCCGCGCCGATGATGGCCAGGCAGCCCACGAGCATCGTGCCCGCGGTCCACGGCATCACGCGGGCGAGTCCGCCCATCTTCCGCATGTCGTTGGTGTGACAGGCGTGGATCACCGAGCCCGAGCAGAGGAACAGCAGACTCTTGAAGAAGGCATGCGTGACCAGGTGAAACAGTCCCGCCGACCAGCCGCCGACGCCCAGCGCCAGCATCATGTAGCCCAGCTGGCTCACGGTGGAATAGGCCAGCACACGCTTGATGTCGTTGGCGACCAGGGCAATCGTCGCGGCAATGAAGAGCGTGATGCCGCCGACGATGGCGATGACGAGCAGCACATCGGGGGTGAGCACCGGATAGAACCGGCCCACGAGGTAGACACCCGCGGCCACCATCGTGGCGGAGTGGACAAGCGCCGAGACAGGCGTCGGCCCCTCCATCGCGTCCGGTAGCCAGACGAAGAGCGGAAACTGCGCGCTCTTGCCGACACAGCCGCAGAATATGCCGACGCCCGCGATGAACAACAGCCAGCGGCCGATGCCCTCCGACCGCCACCCGTCGATCCTGCTGGCAATCTCATCCGCCCCGTCGCGTGGCCGGCCGGCATGCTCGGCGGCGATCCGTCCGACCTCGTCCGCATTCGCAAACTTGACCATCCCATCGGGCACCTGGAGCGCATGCCCCGAGGCCGCCGGTCTCACGAGGCTGAAGAGTCCTGGCTTCGTGGCAGCAGCACCGTCGGCCCCTGTTCCAGTCGAGTCGGCGAAATGCAGCGTTCCAAGGGCTCCCCAGAGGGCCATGAGACCGATCAACATGCCGAAGTCGCCAACCCGATTGACGATGAACGCCTTGTTGGCCGCCGTGGAGGCGCTCTTCCGTTCGAAGTAGAAGCCGATCAGGAACCAGGAGCAGATGCCCACGAGTTCCCAGAAGATGAAGACCATCGCCAGATTTCCGGCGATGACGATGCCCAGCATCGAGAAGCAGAACAGCGACAATGCCTGGAAGAACCGCGGAAACCTGCCCGGACGATGGAGATGGCCGCCGCCCGTCAGATGCACTTCGTGATCGGTGACGTCGTGCAGCTCGTCATGCATGTAGCCCGAGGCGTAGACATGGATGCACGTGGCGATGAACGTCACAACGACGAACATCAGCACCGTGAGAGCGTCGATGTACCAGCCGATCGTGAGCCGAAGGTCACCGCCCTCGTAGAGCGTGTACCAATCCCCCGAGTAGGCTGCGGGCACGCTCGCGGCGTGATGCCCGCCATCAGCGGCATGGTCGGCGTGACCGGCCTGCTCACCATGCCCGGCATCGGAACCATGTTCCGCATGCGTTGCGGTGGAATGCCCCTCGGAAGCGGCGGCGTGCGCCGCACCTGAGTCATGCGATGCGTGGGTCACGGCGACCACCGGATGGGCTGTCAGCCAGGTGCCGAAGGCCGCCAGCGAGAGCCCCAGCGACGCCACGATCGCCGCCGTGGCCACCCAGGCCGCATTCTTGCCATGGTGCCCCATGCGTGGGCCGAAAAACAGGATCGCCACGAACGAGACCAGCGGCGCGAGCCATGCAAGGCCCAGCAGCATCGGGAGTTGTGAGGCAGGATCCATGATCAAGTGCCGCGGTGGCGGCTCAGCCCTTGAGGTCTTCAGCCCGGTCGATGTCGACGGTGGCGTGGTTGTTGTAGAAGTTCAAAGTGATCGCCAGCGCGACGGCCGCCTCGGCAGCCGCCAGCAGAATCACGAACAGTGCGATGACCTGGCCGTCCAACCCGAGCGACGCGGCGCCTTCACCGCGGAGATACGGCGACGAAAACGCGACGAAGTTCACGTTGGCACCGTTGAGCACCAGTTCGATGCCCATCAGCACTCCCAAGGCGTTCCGCTTCAAGGCCATGCAGACCACGCCGGCGGTGAAGAGGATCGCCCCCACCACCAGGTAATGCGCGACGCCCACCGGGGAACTCAGCAGCCCCGCAAAGAGCGGCACCGCCACCGGCGGAAGGCCGGCTGCCAGATAACTCATCGCCCACCTCCTGATGCCAGAGCCGACGCGGAAGACCGGGCAGCCTGGCGGGCCACCACGACGGGCCCGACCGAAGAAGCGGCCACGTCGATCGCCCGAGGACTTCGCCGACGCTTCGCACGCGCGAGGTAGGCGGCACCGACGAGCACCACGAGCAGATGCACCGACACGATCTCGAAGGGCAACAGGTAGCCGCTCCGCACGGCGGCCGCGGGCACCCCAGCAGCGGGCGGGTCAACGCGAACGCCCAGCAGGGCCATGCCGATAGGCGTGGCGGCTGGCGCCGCTTCGGCGGCAACGGCCGGCCGCCGCCACGGCTCAACCCGGAATGCCGCCTGGAGCAACACGGCCAAGAGCGCCGCTCCCACCATCCCGGCCAGCACCCTGTCGCCGGACGACGTCTTGATGGCCACGAAGGGCGCCTGGGCTGTCAGCATCACGCCGAAGACAAGCAGCACGAGCGTGCCGCCGACGTAGATCATGAGTTGCATCGCGCCCACGAACTCGGCACCTGCCAGAAAGAAGAGTCCGGCCGTCGCAGCCAGCGAGAGCACGAGGTAGAAGGCCATCCGCACGACGTTGTCCGCCAGCACGACGGCTACCGCACATGCGCAGGCCACTGCCGCGAAGAGCAGAAACAGCACCGAGTGCCAGTTGACGGCAGCCAACACTCCCGGCATCGGCGCGACGGAGGCCAGCACGGTCGTCATCATGGCAACACCTGCACAACGTCCTGCGATTCCAGCACTTCCTCGGCCGCTACGTCCGACGAGGACTCCCGGCGGACAGCCGCTGCAGGCCCTGGCGGGAGTGATTCTCGGCCATCAGGGCCACTTGAAAGAGGGCCGCCAGAAAGACGCCCACGCGAGAGCCCGCCCGGCCCCTCCAGCCAGCCCTCACGAATTTCGCCCGCGGGCCGGGAAAGGCCGCGGATCACACCGCCGGGAAACGCCAGCTGCCAGAGCATGGCACCCGCGAACATGGCGGCGGCGATCGGCGTGCAGTATTTCAGGCATGTCGTCATCACCTGGTCGATCCTGAGACGCGGCAGCGTCCACCGCACCCACATCATGAGCAGCACGCCGAGCGTGGCCTTCAAGAGCAGGTTGCCGCAGCCGAGCAACCGCACGAAGTAGTTCGCCGTGTCGCCGGTTCCCTCGCTCAAGCCCAGCAGCGTGGCCACGGGGATCGGTCCGTTCCAGCCCCCCATGAAGAGCACGGCCGCCAGGGCGCTGACGAGAAACATCGAACCGTACTCGGCCATGAAGAAGAAGCTCCACCGCAGACCGGAATACTCGGTGTGAAAGCCGGCCACGAGTTCGCTCTCCGCCTCGGCGAGGTCGAAGGGGGCCCGATTCACGCTGGCCACGGCGCAGGTGACGTAGACCCAAAAAATCACGAACGTGAACGGGTCGTGAAAGAGGTACCAATTCGACAGCCAGCCGGACTGTTTCTCGGCGATCGTGACGAGGTCCATGCTTCCCGCCAGCATGACCGGCACGACCACGCACATCCCGAGCGGCACCTCGTAGCTCACCACCTGGGCCGCTTCTCGCATGGCGCCGAACAGCGACCACTTCGAGGCCGAGGCGTAGCCCGCCAGAATCACCCCGAAGACCTCCAGGCCGAGCACGGCGACCACGAAAAACACTCCCACGTTCAACCGCTGGCCCACGAAGTCAAAGGCGAATGGCAGGGCGATAAACGCACAGAACGACGCACAGAAACTGACATAGGGGGCGAGCCGGAACAGCATCCCATCGGCCCCCTCGGGCATGAGGTCTTCCTTGGCGAGGAGTTTGATGCCATCGGCCAGGGACTGCAGCCAACCAAACCGGCCGCCGGTTCGCGTGGGCCCGAGGCGGTCCTGGATCCGCGCGGCGATCTTCCGCTCGGCCCAGATGAACACGAGCGCTCCGCCCGCGATCACGTTGAGGATCAGCGCAGCGGCGACGAACGCCGTGATTGTCCAGGCCAGCCACTCGGGCAGGCCGACCGTGATGATCAGAAAATCAGCCATCGTGGGTGGATTTCAGGCTGGGTTTGTGGGTGGGCAAAATGGCCTCGAACCACCGATTTCCCGAGAGGAAATCGACTTCGTGAAAAATCGCACGAAGTTTGCACCAAGTCGGCCCAATTCACAAGTGCCGGGGTGAAAAACCGGGTTAAAAACCGCTCAAGCCATAGGCGGACTGCCGGGATCGACTGAAGCTCGACAAACGCGTGCGCACCCTCGCCTGGGCGGGGCTAGCCAGAACGCCTCAACGTCGCTGCTCGAGATGCTGGGGAGCCGGTCGCAGGCACGCGCAGGCCTCATCAACTCCGGGCACGCGGAAAACCGACCCTCACGCTTTCAGCGAGGGCAACGAGCAGCACGCGGTGCCACAGGTTGGCTAGCGGTCGATCTCGCCCATCACGATGTCGAGACTGCCCACGATCGCCGGCACGTCGGCGATGAGGCAGCCACGGCAGAGCTCGTGCGTGACGGCGAGGTTCGAGAACGAACTCGACCGGGCACGCACCCGCCACGGGATCGCCGAACCGTCGCTTACGAGATAAAAGCCCATCTGTCCCTTCGGGCACTCGGTCTCCAGATAGGCATCCCCAGCTGGAATCTTCTCCGTCAGTTTCACCGGCTCGCCGAGCGGCCCCTTGCAGGCGGAGTAGCGGTCGATTGCCTGCCGCACGAGATCCATCGACTGCACGACTTCGAGCATCCGCACGAAGAAGCGGTGCCAGCAGTCGCCCAGCACGGCATCGGCGGGCACCGGCGGATACTCATGGTCCCGTGGATAGTGGCCATTTTTCATGACGGCCACCTCAAATGCATAGCCGTCGTACATCGCGGTGTAGATGCTCTCGCCGTCCCGCCGCATGTCTTGGTCGACGCCGCTGCCACGCAACACGGGCCCGGAGCAGCCGTATTCGATCGCCAATTCCGGCGACATCACCCCGATGGCTGCCGTCCGCTTCACGAAGATCGCATTGGTGGTCAGAAGCGAATGGTATTCCTGGATGACGGGCTCGAACTGATCGAGGAATTCCTCGCACTTTCGCAGCCAGCCGGGCGGCAGATCGGCCGTCAGCCCCCCCACCGTGATGTAGCTGTAGGTGAGACGGGCGCCACACGCCTCCTCGAACAGGTCGAGGATCTTCTCCCGTTCGCGGAACGCGTAGAGAAACGGGCTGAACGTGCCCAGGTCCAGCCCGTAGGCACCCATGCCCACGAGATGGCTGGCGATGCGACCCATTTCGGCGATGAGGACGCGGAGATGCCTCGCCCGCTCGCTCACCTGATACTGCATGAGCTTCTCGACGGCGAGCGACCAGCCGAGATTCATGTTCATGGCGGCGAGGTAGTCCATCCGGTCGGTGTAGGGGATCCACTGCCGGGCCGTGAGATTTTCGCCGATCTTCTCCGCGCACCGGTGGAGATAGCCGATGTGCGGCTCCACCTCGGAGACGATTTCACCGTCGGTGCGGAGCACGAGCCTGAGCACGCCGTGCGTGCTGGGGTGCTGCGGCCCCATGTTGACGAGCATCTCATCCGTGCGGACGTCGAACTCGATGATCCGCGGGTCATCGTCGATCAGCTGTGCCATGGTCTGTTGGTCCTTTCGAAACCTGATGACGTTGCGCAACGGGAAAACCCCCTCGGGGCGTTCCCGCCGTCTGTGGGCCGCTAGCGGCCGCGGATACCGTGGTATTCCAGGGGTTGCTCGTAATCCTTGCGGAGCGGATGGCCTTCCCAATCCTCGGGACAGAGGATCCGCCGCAGGTCGGGATGGCCGGTGAACCAGACGCCGGAAAGGTCATACACCTCGCGCTCGTGCCAGTTCGCACCACGCCACACCCCCGACACGCTGCCCACCTCGGGCAACTGGCCGGGCACATCCCCCTTCCAACGCGGCAGTTTCACCTTCAGCACGATGCTGACCCGCGACGCGGTGCTCCAGAGGTGGTAGACCAGTTCGGTGTGGGGCTGCCAGGTTGCCTTGGCCGCCTTCTTGGGATCGGGTTCGAACCAGTCGATGCCGGTGATGCACTCCAGCGAGTCGAAACGCACCGCGCTCTTCTCCCGCAGCCAGCGGCAGACTTCCACGAGGCGTTCGGGAGCGACTTCAATCCAGGGGTCGAGGGCATCAAGACGGCTGCCAGAAATCGCTCCAGGCAGGGCTTGCTCCAACTGTTCCAGGAATCCAGGGCCTCTCATGGCAGACCTTCGCTCAATTGGTTCGAGGGAGAAAATACATCGGCGTGGCAACTCACAACAGTGGGGGCCGCATGCCGCATGGGCGGGATGAAACGATTCCCCAGGTCGACTCTCATGCGGCTACTCTGACGTTTTGCGCCCGCCGCCGACGCCGCTCTGCCCGGCGGCAACCTGCGACGAAACGGCACGAACCCAGTCAAGATCGCCGCGGTACCAGACATACGCAAAACCGGTCAGCAACACCGCAAAGAACGCCGCCATGTCCACCGCCGCCGTACGGGCAAGCAGCGTTCCGGCATGCGACACTGCCTCCGCCGCCCCCGCCCCCACACCGGCAACCGCATCCGGGAACACAGGCACCGCAGGGGTTTCCACGCCAAGCTCACGCATGAGTCCGGCGGCCGCGGGCGTCAGGGTTTGGCCGTCGGCCTGCACCGTTGCCAGGGTGGGATCAGCCAACTGCACCGCCTTGCCAAAGACGGTTGCCCAGGGGAAGAACAGGGCGACTTCAACGTCGAAGATGATGAACAACAGCGCGACGACGTAAAAACGCAGGTCGAACTGCACGAAGCTCGAGCCGATCGTCGGCTCGCCGCACTCGTAGACCTCCAGCTTTTCCGCGTTCGGAACCCGCGGACGCACCAGCCAGCCCACCAGCAGGTTCACGAAAAGAAACGCTGCTCCGAGGGCCACGAACAAGGCGACATAGCCGGCAATCAGTACAGGGTGCATCGGAACTCACTCGGCGGGGAATCAAGCTCAGCGGGGAATCAGTCCGGGAATCGAGGGGGAGACACTCACTGGTTGGGGCCACCGTGGACCGGATCGACGATCACCTTCGAGGCCGCCACGGCGGTCGGATTGAGCGTGGAACGGCCCCAGGCCACCTCGACCGGGAGCCTGGCGAAATCGACGATCGTTCCGTCGCGGCTGTAGCAACTCAGGTCGAGCGTTGATCCCATGAAAATGCAGTCGACCGGGCACGGCTCCACGCACAACGCACAGAACATGCACTTCGAGTAGTCGATCGTAAAACCGCTCACCTGGAAGCCCTTGCCGCCGCTGACCCGCTCCTTGCCGATATAGATGCAATCGACAGGACAGGCCTTGGCACACTGATCACAGGCGATGCACGTGGTGAGGTCGTAGCGGTGGAAGCCCCGGTAGCGGGCCGCGACGGGCGCCGGAAGTTCCGGATACTCGAAGTGCTCGGTGAAAGTCCTACGCTTTTGGTCGTAAGTGCTGCTGAACACCCGCAGCGTCACCAGCATGCCTTCCGCCACGGTTCGTACGGCGGTGAACAGATTTCGAAACCACTCTCGCATGGCACTTCCAATCGAATGTGCATCCGAACCGCGTCAGCCCCGGCAACGGCCGCCGCACGGTTTTCACCATGCAGAGAGGACTTGGCCAGAGTATAGGAACCGCCCTCCCGCCAACAAGCGGCGCCGCTGTTTTCAGGGGCATTGTCGCCATCGCCCGGCAGCGCGGGCCTGGGAATGCGATCGGCGGCGCGGACCACCGGCCGCCCTTTGACCGTGTCCGTGCGTGCGGCCAAGTGTCCACTTCGGCAATAGCCCCTCTGTCAGGGGGTTTTTTCGAGTGACATCGACTCGTTCTGGTCTCTTTCACGCAGTCGACAGTCCCTGTTGGCCCAGGAATTGCTTGACCAGTCCGCAAAACCCTCTACAGTTAAGGTAATCGAGACACCGCAGTTTGCCCTGCCTCCGCCAGCGCGGCGGTCGACACGGCTCACCGGATTGTCTCTGCCGGACCGCCAAGGAAGGTTTCAATGTTGGTCCTGTCGCGGAAAAAAGACGAAAGCATCGTCATCAACAACGACATCACGATCGTTGTCGTGGAAATCCGTGGCGACAAGGTCCGTCTTGGCGTCGAGGCACCGAAAGAGGTGCCCGTGCACAGGCAGGAAGTGTTCGATGCCATTGCCCGCGGCGAAACGGTCGTCGAATCGATCGAGGCAGATCCAGGCAAGGCTCGTACTGCGGAGGATTCCACTCCGCCTTCGGCTGGCTGATACCCGCCTTTCGACAGCCATGGGAAGTGGGAACGCCCTGCTTCCCAGTCGTTGTTCAGGAGAGGCTGTTCGAACCCGCGGTTCACGGTATGCTTGGAAGCACGTGCGGCCCTGTCGTCTAGGGGCCTAGGACACTGGCCTTTCACGCCGGTAACACGGGTTCGAATCCCGTCAGGGTCATTTGCTCGCATCACCACTCCGCACGTTTCTGCAACGTTTCTCTTTCACTTGCACTTGTTTTTTGTTTCCAGTCTCTTCCGCCTGAGCCCCCTCCCTCGTAGACGCTCGCCGATCAACCGATCCGCCGAGCACATCCACTGAGCACCTCCACGGGGCCGCTCCTCACTTATGGCCGACTCTTACGACGCCGTGCTGCTGGTCTCGTTTGGTGGTCCCGACGGCCCGAATGACGTGATGCCGTTTCTGGAAAACGTGCTCCGTGGGAGAAACGTGCCGCGGGAACGGATGCTCGAAGTGGCCGAGCACTACCAGCATTTCGGTGGCAAGAGCCCGATCAACGAACAGAACCTCGCACTGCTCGCAGCTCTGCGTGAAGAACTCGACCGGCGCGGGCCCCACCTCCCCGTGTATTGGGGCAATCGCAACTGGCATCCGCTCCTCACCGACACGATCCGCGAGATGGCCGACGCCGGGGTGAAGCGTGCGATCGCCTTCGTCACCAGTGCCTACAGCAGCTATTCCGGCTGTCGCCAATACCGCGAAAATATCGCGGCCGCCTGTGCGGCGGTCGGCGAGCGGGCGCCACAGATCGACAAGATCCGCGTGTTCTTCAACCACCCTGGCTTTGTCGGGCCGATGGCCGACAACGTGACCCGGGCGCTTGGACAGTTTGCGGAAAACGCCCGTGGCACGGTTCCTGTCCTGTTCACGGCGCACAGCATCCCCACGTCGATGGCAGACGGGTGCCGGTATGGTGCGCAACTGGCGGAGGCCTGCCGCCTGGTCGCGGAGAAGGCCGGAGTGACCGACTGGAAACTCGTCTTCCAGAGCCGGAGCGGGCCACCGACCCAGCCGTGGCTGGAGCCCGACATCTGTGACGCGATCCGGGATCTCCACGCCCGCGGCGGTCGTCATCTGGTGATCGCCCCGATCGGCTTTATCTCCGACCACATGGAGGTGCTGTACGACCTCGACACCGAAGCGGCCGACCTCTGCCGCGAACTTGGCGTCGAGATGGTGCGGGCGGCCACGGTCGGCACCGATCCGGTCTTTATCGGGATGGTTCGCGACCTGATCGCTGAACGCAACGGCATGTCGAACGACCGGATGGCAATCGGGCACATGCCCGCGAGCCACGACGTCTGCCCCCTCGACTGCTGCCCGGCGCCCGCGGGTCGCCCCACCGGACGGCCGGCATGACACGCATGCCCGGCACGCCCGGGCTGGCCGCCGTGGATGGGGCCGCCGACCTGGAAGCCTCTGGCTCGAGGGCCACTGAGACGAAACCGTGGGAATGCGTCTCACTCGTGCATGGGTTCCTCGCCAACCACCTGATGATGACCGTGCTGGGGCACCGCCTCGACCGCCGCGGCTACCTCGCCAGACCGTGGGGCTACTGGAATATGCGTCGCTCGATTCTCGAGCATGCCGAAGCCTTCAGCCATGAACTGGCCAGACTCGACGCCGATCGGGCAGTCGGCACGATCCACCTCGTCACGCACAGCATGGGCGGGATCATCGCCCGAGCGGCGCTCGAACGATTCCGCCCGCGGAAGCTCGGCCGATTCGTGATGCTGGCGGTTCCCAATCGCGGCTCCTTCGTCGCCACCGCCATGGCTGGCGTCCTCGGGGGACTGCTCAAGCCGGTGGCTGAACTGACGACCGCCCCGGACAGCCTCGTCAATTCGCTCGGCATGCCGCAGGGCGTCGATGTCGGCGTGATCGCTGCGTCGCGGGATGCACTCGTTGCCCCCGAGAGCACGCGACCCGACGTCCCCCACGACCACGTCACGATTCCCTGCCTCCACTCGAGCCTCTTGTTTCGCCGTGATGCCGCCGACCTCGTGGCGGCATTCCTCGCCACCGGCGAGTTTCCACACCCTGCTGACCGTGGCTGAGCCGCGTGACCGCAGCCTTCCGCGACGGAGCAAGACCCGATGAACATCGCCCCTCGCCCCGTGGGACCTTCCGGCCTTGCAGTGGGCCCGCTAGGCCTGGGCTGCTGGCCGCTGGCAGGCATGACCCGCTCTGGCATCACGCCCGTCGCGGCAGTGGCCACGGTGGCGGCGGCACTCGACGCCGGCATCGTGCACCTCGACACGGCCTATTGTTATGGCGAGGCGGGCGAGAGCGAGCGGGCGATCGCCCAGGCGATGGCCGGCCGCCGACGGGAGACCGCGGTGATCGCCAGCAAGTGCGGCATTCACTGGAAGCCGGGCAGAACGCAGTGCGTGGACGGACGGCCGGAAACGATCCGAGCAGAGGTCGACGAGAGCCTGACGCGACTGGGCACCGATCACGTTGATCTGCTCTACCTGCATGCCCCCGATCCGACGCTCCCGATCGAAGAATCGGCCGGCGAACTGGCCCGACTGCTGGCGGCTGGAAAGACTCGCGCGGTAGGCATTTCCAACGCCTCGATGTCGCAGCTGGAACGGTTCGCTGCCGCGTGCCCGCTCTCCGCCTGCCAGATGCACTACAACATGCTGCAACGCGAGATCGAGGCAGAAATCCTGCCGTGGTGCCGCGGCCGGGGCGTTGCGATGTTCGTCTACTGGCCGCTGATGAAGGGTCTGCTGGCCGGTGGCATGGCTCGCGACCTGGTGTTTCCGACGACGGACAGCCGCCATAAATATCCGATGTTCAACGGACAGGAATTCCAGCGCAACCTCGACTTCGTGGAGGCACTGCGGCCGGTGGCGCATCGCCTCCGCTGTGCGTTGCCCGACCTGGTGCTGGCCTGGACCGCCGAGCAGCCTGGCATCACTTGCGTGCTCTTCGGGGCCACGTCGCCAGAGCAAGTGAAGGTCAACGCGAGGGCGTTGGAATGCGAGATCGACGACGACGCCCGAAAGGCGATTGCCGACGCGATCCGAGATCGCGGCCCGGTCGCCGGCCGCCGGGCGGTCTAATCGCAAAACATGGCATCCTGCCATGCCAACCAACGAGGGCAGACGAGGCCGTGCTGTCGTCAGCACTCCCTTGCTGGTGCTGCGGGCTTGGATGAACCCAGTGGACGAGGGCAGCACGCCCGGCGGGTATCGCCAGCTTTCACGCAGCGCCGACTGGTTCCGGCTGGAAAGCCTTCACGCTCACATAAGACTGCCGCACCTTCAGACAGGTCTGCCGGAACGGCTCCGGGCGACTGACTCCGGACAGGCGAAGCGTCTCGATCTGCCCCCTCCGAAACACGAGATCACCGCAGTCGTACCATTCCTGCCCTGGCTTCACGATCAGGTCGATGGCATCGAACCGATCGAGATCCACATACTGCTCAACCTTCGGACTGATACCCCGCTCCACGGTGACTCGGCGGTTCGTCAGTCGGTAACGGCGAATCGCCCACGGCAACCGCATCGTGAGATAGAGCATCATGCCAAGCGGGATCGTGGCCAGCAGGGCCAAACGACCGATCGACACCGGGCCAAATCCATCCTTGATTCGATAGAGGCGGCCCAGCGACTGACCGAGCGATGTGGCCCCGACCGACGGCCAGACCGTCATCACGGTGGCCTCGGACACGGCGGGCGGAGCGACCCCGGCAATCGACTGGAGCATCATGGCGAAACACCTGAAGGCTTCAAGAAAGGGCTGACGAGTATCGAAAGCCCCAGCATGGTACCGTGCCGAAAAAACCGCGAAAGGGGCACCGCAACCCCAGGGCCGTTCAGCCCAACTCAGCCAAAAAAACCCGGCAAAATCCACCCGGAAAAAAAAGAAACCCGTTGGGGCTCGGCCGAGCCCCAACGGGTCCTGTTGTTCACTGGATCGTGGCAGTTGTGCCAGAAACCGGGACGAATCCCAGAAACCAGCTATCTCTTTCGGCGGCATCTTCCGCACTAACAGGCACCCACCTCAGGCTGTTAAGCCCGCGGGCACCAGCGTGACGGAAGCACGATCGTCTCCACAATAAGCTTTGAAGCATTGAAAGATCTTGCGACCCAACGAGCTTCGTGACTTTTGGACCATGGGATTCCGGGAGTCTGTAGACCGTGCGAACACGATACAGAAACCGTTCCACCCATGGCTGCCTTCACAGCTCCGAAGAACTGTGTCGGCGATATCCTTTAGAAAGGAGGTGATCCAGCCGCAGGTTCCCCTACGGCTACCTTGTTACGACTTAGTCCCAATCGCAGAGTTCATCTTAGGCGCCTGGCTCCTTGCGGTTACCTCAGCGACTTCGGATGCCCCCCA
>CAZOMJ010000113.1:0-24514 GCA_964581055.1 uncultured Candidatus Kuenenia sp. | reverse complement strand
GCTCACGCACGACCTGCTGGTGGCATCGGTCGAACTGCTCGGCGGCGAGTTCCAAGACGTCGTCATCTCGGAACTGAAGGAGCACACCTACTTCGCCACGATCCGGGTGCAGAAGGATGGCGAGATCGTGGAGATCGACGCGCGGCCCTCCGATGCGATCGCCGTCGCGGTGACGTGCGAGCCACACCTGCCGATCTACGTCGCCGAGGAAGTGCTCTCCGACGTGCTGGGCTGAATGACGCCGACGGCTGCTGCTGAGGCCGCGTGCGGGTGGAAGGACTGCTGCTGTCGCTCTCACAAAGCTCACGACAAAGCGTCAGATCGCATCCTTCGCGGGCACGAGCGCAACGCGGGTTGAAACCGCGTGCAACGCGATCATGTGAAGCATCTCGTTCACGGTGGTGCAGCAGTCGGGCAGGATAGTCACCGTGTATTTCTCGGCGGCCTTCGAGATCGCCGTGTGGGTCACGCAGTTCTGCGTCATCATGCCGCAGACGAGCAGGTCTGTGACGCCCAGTTTTGCGAGCGTGGCCTCGAGCATCGTGCCGTGGAAGCCGTCGGCATATGCCTTGACGACGATGGGGGCGTCGGGTGCCGCGGCGAGAATGCGGGGATGAATGTTGGCCCCCTCGGTGCCGGCATTGAAGAACGGTGCAAGCCCCAGCTTCGGGTCGGCGATGTGCTGAATGTGAATGACCGGGATGCCCTTGGACCGCGCGGCACTGATGGCCTGCTCGATGTTTGCGAGCGTGGCCTCGGTGTTCCACAAGGGAAACCGACCGGCGGGAAAGTAGTCGTTCTGCAGGTCGATGACGAGGAGGGCCTTTTGCATAAAGTATCTGCCTGTTTCCGCATGGGGAAGATTCCGTGAGAGCACAAACCCTACCGTACGATGACCCGTTCGCCAAGGCTGTTTGGGCCGCTCGCGCGAGCGACTGGTTGCCGTAGCCGGCCCCACCGACCGAGCTATAATTTGCGGCCAGTGGACGTCTCGACATGGCGCGGTTCGATCGTATGTCGCAGGTGAGAAATGATGAACGGTTTTGTGATCTCCCAGTCGGCCTTCGTGGCCGCCACGGTCTTCTATCTGGCAGTTCTGGGCTTCCTGGCTGAGGCAAGCCCGCCGGTGGCCCCAACCGAGGCGCTCTCGCCGGCCGAGCAGCGGGCAAAGTTCAAACTGCCTGACGGTTTCGAGATCCAACTCGTGGCCAGCGAGCCCGAGATCCAGAAGCCGATGAACCTGGCGTTTGACAACCGCGGCCGGCTCTGGGTGACCCACTCGATCGAGTATCCGTTTGCAGCCGCTGCCGGTGCGACTCCGCGGGACGGACTCACGGTGCTCGAGGGCTTTGGGCCCGACGGCCGGGCGACGAAGGCCACGCTCTTCGCCGACGGACTCAACATCCCGATCGGTGTCCTGCCGCTGCCGGGCGGCGGGCCTGATGGCCGCGGCCAGGAGGTGATCGTGTGGTCGATCCCCAACGTCTGGAAGCTCACCGACACCGATGGCGATGGCAAGGCCGACCGCCGCGAGGTGCTCTACGGGCCATTCGACTTCGCCGACACGCACGGCAATCAGAATGCCTTCCGGCTGGGGCCCGACGGCTGGGTCTACGCCTGCCACGGCTTCCGTAACGCGTCGAAAATAAAACTCCGCGGCGAGGGGGATGTGGTCCTCGAAATGACCTCCGGCAACACCTACCGGTTCCGTCCCGACGGCTCGGCGATCGAGCAGATTTCGTGGGGGCAGGTCAACCCGTTCGGCATGTGCTTCGACCGGATGGGCAACCAGTTCACAGCCGACTGCCATTCCAAGCCGATCACGATGGTGCTGCGCGGCGGCTACTACGACAGCTTTGGCAAGCCGCACGACGGCCTCGGCTACGCGCCGCTCACCACGGGCGACGGACACGGCTCGACCGGGATCGCGGGCATGGCTGCCTACGAGGCCGACCAGTTTCCCCCGGAGTATCGCCGATCGATGTTCGTGGGCAACGTCATGACCAACATCATCCATCGCGACATCCCAGAGTGGCGGGGTTCGTCGCCGTGGGTCGAGAAGCCCACCGACTTCGTGTCGTGCGATGACTGGTGGTTCCGGCCGGTCGACCTGCAAGTGGGGCCCGACGGCGGCCTCTACGTGGCCGACTTCTACAACTGCATCATCGGTCACTACGAAGTCGACCTGAAACACCCCCGCCGCGACCGGCACCGCGGCCGGATCTGGCGAGTCGTGTGGAAGGGTGAGGATGGAAAGGCAGCCGTTGGAACGCCCGCCGACCTCACCGGCCTCGGCAACGACGGGCTCGTGCAGCGCATGGGCGATGCCAACATGACCGTACGGCGGCTGGCGTTCGATACGCTCATCACGCGGGCCGTCTCGCAGACCGGTGACAGGGACGGCGTTGCCACGCTGCTCGAGCATGTGCTCGCCTCCTCCCCTGCCCCGGACGCCGCGCATGCCGATGACCGCAGGGCGCTCGCCGTGTGGGGGCTCGGGCGGCTTGGCAAGCTCGATGGCGATTCCATCGCGCAGGCCGCGAAGGACCCCTCGCCGGTCGTCCGACTGAGTCTGGTGAAATCGCTGGCTGTGATGCCCGGTTGGGATGCGGCCAGGGGTGACCGCGTCCGCGAGACGCTTGCCGATGCCGATTCGTTCGTCCGCCGCGCGGCCGCCGAGGCCCTTGCGGGGCATCCGGAGCAGGCGTCGATTCAGCCGCTCCTGCGGGCCTGGCTCGCGGCCCCGAGCGACGACCTGCAGTTGATCCAGGCCCTGCGGATCGCCGTGCGGAACCAGCTACGGAAGGCATCGCCCGACGCCCTGGCCGGCCTCACGCTCGCCAACGACGAGTGGCCGAGGCTCATCGAGATCGCGGTGGCCGTGCCCGACGAGACGCTCGCATGGTTCGCTTTTGGCTACGTCCGTGGGCATGACGTGCAGCCCGACCTCATGAGACACTGCCTCTCGAGCGTGGCCCAGCACTGTGGCGACGCCCGCGTCGACGAGGCGGCGAGATTTGCCCGCGAGAAAAACAGCCAGAACATCGCCGCAGAGGCGGGCGTGTTTCAGTCGCTCTTCGACGGACTGACCCGCCGGGGCGGAAAGCTCTCGGCCGAAAACGAACTCGGCCGCTGGGGTGCGTCCCTTGCGCCGAGCATTCTCGATTGGGTGGGTGACTCAAGCGCGGGCGTCGTGCCCGCTGCCAACATTGTGTCGCTCGGGCTGAAGGTGGCCGAGCAACTGCGAATGGCGACGCTCACCGAGCAGGCGCTCGGAGTGTTGGGGAATGCGATGCTGCCGGATGATGTCCGAACAGCGGCTGCGGCCACTGCGGTGGCACTCAACGCACCGAGGGCCATGAAAGCGCTGGCGACGATCGTCGCCAGCGGGGCGGAGCCGGTGCCGCTGCGGCAGGGTGTCGCCCGCCAGCTTGGCTCGGGCGGCACGGAGGAAGCATGTGACGCCCTAGCGACGGCGATTGTCACCGCGCCCGCGGCCTTGCAGCAGCCCTTCGCGATGGCACTCGCCTCGACGAATGGCGGTGCCGAACTGCTCCTCGATCGGGTGGCCGCCGGAAAGGCGTCTGCCCGACTTCTGCAGGATAAGCCAGTCGTCGATCGGCTGAAGTCCTCCGGCGTGGCCGACGCTGATCAGCGGATCGCGGATCTCACCCGCAACCTCCCCTCGGCCGACAACGCGATCCGGCAGGTGATCGCACGGGTCGCCGCCGACCATGCGAAGGCGACGCCATCGATCGACGCGGGCCGGGCGATCTTCACCAGGAGCTGTGCCAACTGCCATCGCATCGCCGACGTGGGTGGCAAGGTGGGCCCGCAGCTCGACGGCGTTGGGCAGCGGGGCGCGGAGAGGCTCCTGGAGGATATCCTCGACCCGAATCGCAATGTCGACGAGGCCTTCCGCACGACGATGGTGACGACCAACGACGGGCGGGTGATCTCGGGCCTCAAGCTCCGCGAAGACGGCGGCGACCTGATCCTCGCAGACAGCACGGGCAAGGAGTTGCGGATCGCCTCTGCCGACATCGATGAGGTGGCCATCTCCCATCTCTCGCCGATGGCGTCGAACATGCTCGACCAGATCGGTGAGAAGAACCTGCCCGACCTGCTGGCCTACCTGATGCAACGGTCGGCCACGCCCTGAGCTCGGCCTGCTGCCGTGTTGCTTCGCTGCGTCATGAGACGTTTCGCAACCCACAGGGCGTGGAGCCCGACAGCGACTCGACCAGGAGTTTCAGGGCAGGCCGGTTCCGAGACAGGCCAACAATCAAGCAAGCGATCGCGCGAATTTCAGCTGAGACGCCGCGAAGAAAACCACACGGAGGAGCAGGAGGCCATGGCGTTAGCGTTGAATGCTGGTTTCCCCGTAGGTGCGTTGCTTGTAGCGGACGGGCATGTCCATGATCTTCAGCCGGAGCTTGTCCGCACCGAATAGAAGGTCGAATTCGCCGAAGGGATCGAAATCTCCGAAGAAGGCTCGATTGGCGTCGAGACGAAGGTAGTCCTCCCTCCACATGGCTTTCGAGCCGCAGAGCGTGTTCGGCTCGTGGCTGCGGCGTGTTGCGCACGGCTCGGTCAGATGCTCAGCCTGACGGATCTCGGCCGTGCGGCGGCCGGCGAGCGAGGGATCGATCGGCTCGAAGCCGAGGGGGAGGGCCGGAGAGTCTGGGTCAATCGCAAAGTTGCCGTGCAGCGGATCGGTGAACTTCGGGTCGGCCACGATCGACCGCTCGTCCTGGCCCGATGCCTGCCGTGCGGCGAGATCCTTCCCATCGGGAAACACCACGCGGCCCGACGCGTTCCAGTAGCAGTTGGCCTCCGTCACGATCCCCTTATTCCAGTCGCCCTTCACGAGTGGCGTGTCGGAATTCCACCAGACGATGTTGCGAGCGAAACAGAAGCTTGTGTGGTCTTCGACCTGGGTTCGCTGCAGCTGCCAGTCGCGGGCGACGGCGAAGATGTTGTTCTCGATCGTGTTGTCGCGGCCGTAGTGCTGGTGGAAGCCGCCGGAACTCGTTCCGTGGACGAGGTTGTTGCGCATCACCACGCCGGTCAAGCCCTCGTCGGTGTAGAGGCCCCAGCCACCATAATCGTGGCTCGCGATCCCATGGATCACGTTGCCCTCCACGACCGTGCCGGGCGACACGCCCAGCGTGTAGACCGCGCCCATGTCGGAAAGCACGCCGTGGCCGATGTCGTGGATGTGGTTGAAGCGGATCCGGTTGTGGTGGGCCGGGCTTTCGGCGTAGCCCCAGGTCGAGCCGATCGACACGCCGGAGTAGGTGAGGTCGAAGATGTCGCAGTGCTCGACGGTGGTGTGCGAGACAGGGTGCACTCTTGGCAGCCGTGGCCCAGTTCGATCGCATAACGACCGACGTGCCGCACGCCGCAGCGTTCGAGGACGATGTGTCGCGCGGCGGTGGCCGTGGTCGCCGCCCCGACGTCCACCTCCGCCTGCGGATACGGCTGCCCGCCCGGCAGCGGGCAGTCGGTGAGCGTGCCTGTCGGCCGGTCGAGGTACCAGGAGCCGGGCGCACCGAGCGCCTCGCGGACGTTCTCCACGAGGTAGCGGTTGCCCTTGGGAAAGGAGCACCAATCGGCCACGCCCCTGGGGCGTCCGGCGAACGTGACCGCCTTCTTCGTCGGGGCATTCTCCATCGGTTCGATCGTGGCGATTGGCAGGCGGGTCATCGTCCACTTGTGGATGGCGACCACCTCCACGTCGCCGAGGTTCGCCCAGTCGGTTCGCAGCTCGTCACCGGAGAAGACGAAACGGTCGTGCCCCTTGCCCGCGTTGGCCTGTGACGGCGGCAGTTTGTCGGCAATCGTATACCAGCCCGTGGCAGGCAGCACCGGCCGGAACCGGCGTTGGTCGTTCACGAAGAGCTGTGCAAAATTCCACGCCCCCGCCTTCACCTCCGGGAGCACGGCCGTCCAACGGACTTTTTGCTGCGATGACTCCTGGGGCACGGTCCAACCGGTAATACGCCGGCCGCCGCTGAAGAGCGGCCGGGCTCCGCGGCCCGCAGGACCCGCACGCGATCGAGGGCACGGCGGAGCGTGGCCACTGGCTGAGTCGCGGTGCCGTCGTGCTAGTCGTTGCCGGTCGGTGCCACCGAGACGTCCGGCTGCGCCGACCAGCCGCGGAGCCGGCAGTGGAGCTGGGCGACCCGGCCCATGAAGTGGTCCATGGCAAAAGGCCCTGCGGCGTCGAGCATGTGTCGCTTGGCCTGATCGTCGACGCCGATCGCCTCGAAATAGAGTCCCAGGTAAAGATGGGCGAAGCATCGCTGGTTGCGGCGGGCCTCCTCGGGGCCAGCCTCGGCAGCCGCCAGCACCGCGGCTGGTTCGGCACGGCCCGCGAAAAGATCGAGTATCTCCCGCATCGGCACCCGCGCGTCGGCACCGACCGGGATGATGGCCCGGCGGGCGGCGTCGACGCCCCGGTCGCGGGCCACGCAGGCGAAGTGCCAGGCGACGTTCTCCACATCGGCTGGATTCACCGTGCGATGGATTTCGAACTGCCGGCGGCCGTCGTCGAAGCGACCGGCATAGTAGAGGGCCAGGCCCCGCTGCCAGAGCTCGGGTTCGCTCTCAGGCCGGGCCGCGACGAGCTGGTCGAAGACCTTGGCCGAATGCGCGGGTTGGGCCGCGAAGAAGAGCCGGACGGCCTCGTTGAAGAGTGCAGCCGGGTCGGCCGGGGCATCACCGCGGGCAGCAGATGCGACCACGCCGAGGACGGCCGCCAGGCAGAAACACCATCGCCGTCGGATCAATGCCATGAGGGCCCTCCGCAGCCAAAGATCTCTGTCAGGTTGGACGCAGTTCACCCGGCTACAGCCCGAACGCCCGGCGGAGCACCTCGAGCGACTTTGGGCCATGCTCGGCGGCCACCACCACGTTCAGGCGGACTTCGCTCGTGCTGACGAGGTCGATGTTGACGCCTTCGTCGGCCAGCGGCTTGAAGAGCCGGTCGGCCACGCCCGCGTGACTGCGAATGCCAACGCCCGTGATCGAGAGCTTCGCCACGTGCGGCACGTCGGCCACGTGGGCCCCGCGGCTCGCGGCGATCTTCTTCGCCACCTCGATCGCCTTGTCGCGGCTCTCCGCCGGCACGGTGAACGAAATCTCCGCGCGGCCGTTGCGTGGATGGCTCTGCACGATCATGTCGACGTTGAGGCCAGCCTTGCCCACCTCCTCGAAGACATCGGCCGCCACGCCCGGCGTGTCGGGCAGGTCGGTGAACGTCACGAGCGCCTGCGATGAATCGAGCTGGCAGTCCTCGATCGCAAGGTCTTCCATGCCCTCGAGCCGGCGAACGACGTCGAGCGGGCTCGACTTCACCAGATGCGAACCCGCGAGGTCGGCCTCGCTGGCGGCCGTCTCGGCCTCGAGACCGAAGGCATGGTGGACCGCCTGCACGGCCGCGGCACCATCCTTGCGGTCGACCAACACGGAGATCTTGATCTCGCTCGTCGTGATCATGCGGACGTTGATCTTCTCGCGGGAGAGGGCCGTGAACATGCGACCGGCGACGCCTTCGGCCGTCGCCATGCCCACGCCCACGACCGAGACCTTCGCCAGTTCCGCATCGTGCGACACGCCGGTGGCCCCGAGCTGCTTGGCGACACGGTTGGAGAGCTCGAGCGACTCGGCCAGATCGTCTGCCGGCACGGTGAACGAAATGTCGGCCTGGCCCCCCTGCCCCACGTTTTGCACGATCATGTCGACCGCGATCCCTGAGGCAGCGAGCTGTGAAAAAAGCGCGTGGCTCGAGCCCGGCTGGTCGGGCACGTTCTCCAGGGTGATCCGCGCCTCGTCCTTCGCCAGCGCCACACCGCTGGCGGGCCGGGGCGTCGATTCCTCGGCGGCCAGTATCACCGTGCCGGGCATGTCCTTGAAGCTCGACCGCACGAGCACCTTCACGCCGAACTTTTTGGCAAACTCGATCGACCGGGAGTGCATCACGCCCGCACCGAGGCTCGCCAGCTCCAGCATCTCATCGTAGCTGATCGACGCGAGGCGGCGGGCCTTCGGCAGCATCCGCGGATCGGTCGTGTAGATGCCGTCGACGTCGGTGTAGATCTCGCAGAGATCGGCGTCGAGCACGGCGGCGAGGGCCACGGCGGTCGTATCGGAGCCGCCGCGGCCAAGCGTGGTGATGTTGCCGTTTTGATCGATGCCCTGGAAGCCGGCGGCGATCACGATCGCGCCGTCGTCGAGCAGCTTCTTCACGTGGTCGGTCGAGATCGACTTGATGCGGGCCTTCGTATGGGTGCTATCGGTGCGGATGCCGATCTGGGCGCCGGTGAGGCTGACGGCCTTGTGCCCGAGCGACTGGATCGCCATCGCGAAGAGGGCCACGCTCACCTGCTCTCCGGTCGAGAGGAGCATGTCCATCTCGCGGGCGCTGGGCCGGTCTGAAATCTGTTTGGCAAGGTCGACGAGCACGTCGGTCTGGTGCCCCATCGCGCTGACGACGACCACCACCTGGTGGCCGGCCTGCTGCCGCGCGATCGCCTTCTGCGCGGCCGCCAGGATCTTCTGGGGGTCAGCGACGCTCGTCCCGCCGAACTTCTGCACCACGAGAGCCATCGACAATTTCTCCTTGCGTTGCTTGGCGGCGCGAATGCTGGCGCCGCCTAGAGCGCTGTTGGTGTGGTCACTCGCTTCGCAAAAACTCGCCCATCAGCTTCCAGCCGGGGAGGATCGACACCCCGCCCGCAGCTGCCGCGACTTCATCGTAGGTCTTCTGTCCGTTCGGCTGGATGCCGCTGCCAGCCATCACGAACGGCACCGGGCCGCGGGAATGGGTCTTCGTCGTGATGAACGTCGGGTGATCGGGGCAGACCAGGATGCGATGCTCCGGCACGCCGGCCAGATACTCAGCGATCGGCTTCACGATCTTGGCGTCGATCTCCTCGATCGCCTTTACCTTCTCCACCGCATCGCCCTGATGGCTCGCCTCGTCGGGCGCCTCGACATGCACGCAGACGAGATCGGCCGCGCCGAGTTCCGCGATCGCCGCCCGACCCTTCGCAGCATAGTCGGTGTCGAGATAGCCCGTGGCGCCGGCCACCTCCAGCCGCTTCCAGCCGGCCAGCGATGCCAGCCCCCGGAGGAGATCGACGGCCGTGATCATCGTGCCGTTGGTGCCGTATTTCTGGGTGAACGGCTCCATCGCCGGGGCTCGGCCCACGCCCCAGAGCCAGACATGCGTGGCCGGCCGCTTGCCGGCCGCGATCCGCGCCTTGTTCACTGGATGTCCGGCCAGCCAGGTGGCGCTCTTGGACATGATCTCGGTGAGCAGTCGGCTGCCTGTGCCGCGGGGGAAGGAGTCGGCGACTGATTTGTCCATCAGATCGTGCGGCGGTGTTGCCCGCAGGTCGGAGCCCAGCGGGGCTGCCTGGCCAGCCTTCCCTCGATACATGAGCAGGTTGCGGTAGCTGACGCCCGGCTTGAACTGCCACGCCTCGGCAAGCTCCGGGAAATCGGCCGCCAAGCCCTGCTGGGCCGCGGCCAGGAGTTCCGTGCCCTCCTCCGTCGAGATGTGCCCGGCGGTGAAATCTTCCATCAAGGCGTCGCTCGAGGCGTCGCTGCCGTGGCCGCCCGCGGCCGAGCCAGGCCGGATCGTCACGAGGTTGCACCGCACCGCCCAGTCGTCGGGCCCGAGCGTGATCCCCTGGGCGGCGGCCTCGAGCGGTGCGCGGCCGGTGAAATAGGCGAGCGGGTCGTAGCCCATCAGGCTCATGCAGGCCACTTCCGAGCCTGGCGGCAGGCTGTCGGGCACGTGATTGGTGAGCCCGACCCGGCCGCGGGCTGCGAGCGCATCCATCGCCGGTGTGCGGGCCGCTTGGAAAGGCGTCTTGCCGCCGAGCGAAGCCTGCGGAGCGTCGGCCGCACCGTCGGGAATCACGATCACGTATTTCATGGTTGGTTCCTTTGTTTCCCGAGCCCTACTCTTCGAGCACGCTCAGGCAGACGCTCTTGCCTCGGACCACGTCGGACGTGTCGATGGCGGCGACCGCCTTTTGCACGGCGGCCGACGCACAGGCGTGAGTCATGATCACCAGCGGCACGCCGGTGTCGGACGAGCCCGATACGTCGTGTTGGATGACCGACGCGATCGAGATGCCATGCTCCCCGAGCGTGCCGGTGATCTTCGAGAGCACGCCCGGCTGATCCTTGACGCGGATCCGCAGGAAGTGCCGTTCGTGGGCGGCGGTGTCGCTGATCTTCGCAGCAGGCGTCTCGGATTCCAGCACGCCTGTTGTGCGGAAGGTGATCGCCGCACGGCCAACGACCGTGTCGATGATGTCGGCCACGACGGCTGAGGCGGTCGGCATCTGCCCCGCGCCCAGACCATGGAAGAACATCCGCCCCACGGCATCGCCGACGATGCTGACGGCGTTGTAGGCGCCGCGGGTTTCGGCCAGCGGCGTGCCGATTTTGACAAGCGCCGGCGCCACCCGCATCGCAAGCCGGCCGTCGTTTCGGCTGGCCACGGCCACGAGACGAATTCGATAGCCGAGTTCGCTGGCGTATTTCAGGAGGTCGAGGTCGAGGCCGTCGATGCCGGTCCGCGGGATCTCGGCCCACGGCACCCAGACGCCGAATGCGAGATGGGCGAGGATCGCCAGTTTCTGCGTGGCGTCGGTGCCGTCGACGTCCATCGAGGGATCCGCCTCGGCGAATCCCTTGGCCTGTGCGAGTTTGAGCACCTCGGCGTAATCGGCGCCATCTTCCTCCATCCGGGTGAGGATGAAGTTGCTCGTGCCGTTGAGGATGCCACGGATCGATTCGATGCGGTTGGCTGCCAGGCATTCGCCGATGGCGGCCACGATCGGGATGCCGCCGGCCACGGCCGCCTCGAAGGCGATCGAACGGCCGAGCGTGCGGGCCAACTCGAACAGCTCCGGACCATGCTCGGCGAGCAGTGCCTTGTTGGCGGTGACCACGTCCTTCCCGTTCTGGAGCAGTTCGATCATCATCGACCGCGCGGGTTCGAGCCCGCCAACGAGCAGAACCGCCACGGAGATGGACGGATCCCGGGAGATGTCGCGGATATCGGACGAGATCTTCCCGCCCGGCACCTGCACGCTGCGGACCTTGGCGACGTCCTTCACGACGGCCCGCTCGACGACGATCGGCCGTCCCGCGTGTCGCGTGATGTGGTCGGCCGACTCGACGAGCAGGCGGACGACGCCCGACCCGACGGTGCCCAAACCGACGACGCCGACACGGACTGGTGCGCTCATGGCGGAAACGGCTCCAAAAAATACAGCAGGATGAATCACTGATCGTAATGAGCGTAGCCTGCGGCTGGAAGCACGGCGTCTCGTTTTCGGCAAGGGTCGGGTTGTGCGGGTTGTGCGGGCGGCTTCGGGCCGTTTTTGGGTGACGCACCGCCGGGACGGCAAAGGTTTTGTCGCTTGGAGATTCCGACTTGCCAGCCCGGTCGGAATGGTGCGCACAACAAGTCGGACAGCCTCCTCGTCTCCTCCACCTTCGCCGATCCCCGGCTCCCCGCATAGCCTTGGAGAAGGCTGCCGGGCAGGATGCCCGGCTATCAGCCGCGGGCGGAGGCCCGCCAAGAAAAAATGGCACGATGCCATGTTTTTCGTGAAACCGTTTTGTCGCTTGGAGATTCCGACTTGCCAGCCCGGTCGGAATGGTGCGCACAACAAGTCGGACAGCCTCCTCTTCTCCTCCACCTTCGCCGATCCCCGGCTCCCCGTGAGCCAGCCTCCTGTCCGGTTTTTTGCGGATCGCGTACAACAGGCCCAACGTCGAACCTGACTGCGCATCATCAGTGGTGAAGGAGCCAGAAGCCTTGGACACGTCGGCCCGTGAATTTCTCGTCCGTCTGCTCGAGACGCCCAGTCCGTCCGGGTATGAGCAGCCCATCCAGCGGGTGGTGAGAGACTATCTGTCGGGCATTGCCGACACCGTCGTCACCGACGCCCACGGCAACGTGATCGGGGCGAAAAACCCCGCCGCACCGATGCGGATGCTCCTGGCCGGCCACTGTGACCAGATCGGCCTGATCGTCCAATACATCGACTCCGACGGCTTCATTTCGGTGCAGCCTATCGGTGGCTGGGATCCGATCCAGCTCGTCGGAGCCAGGGTCGTGATCTGGACCTCGTCGGGTCCGCTGAACGGCGTCATGTCGCGCAAGCCGATCCATCTGCTCACCGAGGAGGAGCGGAAAGTCGTTCCGAAGATGAAGGACCTTTGGATCGACATCGGCGCGGAGAACAAGGCCGATGCCGAGGGCGTGGTGCGGATCGGTGACTGCGTGACGTTCGAACTGCGGTTTCAGCCGCTCAGGCGCAACCTCGCCAGCGGCGTGGCGATGGACGACAAGGTCGGCCTGTGGGTGGTGTTGGAGGCGTTCCGCCGTGCAGCGGCGGCGGGGCCCCTGCCCTGCGGACTGTTCGTGGCCTCGACCGTGCAGGAGGAGATTGGCCTCCGTGGCGCCCAGACCAGCTGCTACGGCGTCGATCCGCATGTCGCCATCGCCGTCGACGTGACCCATGCCACCGACTGCCCCACGATCGACAAGAAGTCCGAGGGCGACGTGGGGCTCGGCAAGGGACCGGTCGTTTATCGCGGGCCGAACATGAATCCGCATGTGGTCGACCGGCTGTTGGCAGCCGCCAAGTCCCGGGAAATCGCCATTCAACTCGGGGCCAGCGGCCGGGCCACCCCGACTGACGCCAACGTGCTCCAGACCACCCGGGCGGGCGTGGCCACTGGATTGGTCAGCGTGCCCAACCGCTACATGCACTCCGCGGTGGAGACGATCTCGCTCGACGACGCCGACCGGACGGCAGACCTGTTGGCGGCGTTTGTCCGCGGGCTGGAGGGCACGATCGATTGGGCACCGTAACCACGTGCCTCGCGGCCCAGCCCATCGGGCCCTGTGGAAGCGGGCGTGTCCTGCCAAAACGGCACTCGCGGTTCCGGTCGTAAACCGGCCCCGAGAAAGACTTCCGATCGCAGAAAAGACGGCGGCAGCCATCCTGATTCCCAAGAACCGAAAGACTTTGGCACGCCGGTTGCTCCCTTGTTCGCCGCCCGGTAGGGACTGCCAATTCAACACGTTTTCCTGTTGCTACTCGTCAATCTTTGGAGGAGTTTCTCGTGGCCAAACAAATGGTGTTCGACGATGAGGCCCGTCAGCCGCTGCTCGCCGGCGTTTCCAAGCTCGCCAGAGCAGTGAAGAGCACGCTCGGTCCCCGTGGCCGCAACGCCGTGCTCGACAAGGGCTGGGGCTCGCCGAAGGTCACGAAGGACGGCGTCACCGTCGCCGAGGATATCGACCTGGAAGACCCGTTCGAAAACCTTGGCGCTCAGCTGGTGAAGGAAGCCGCCAGCAAGACCAATGACGTTGCCGGCGACGGAACGACCACCGCCACGGTGCTCGCCGAGGCGATCTTTCGCGAGGGGCTCAAGATGATCGCCGCGGGCGCCGACCCGATGGCGTTGGCCCGCGGCATTCATCGTGCGGTCGAGGCCGTTTCAAAGGCGATCCTCGCCATGGCCACGCCGATCAACGAGAAGAACAAGAAGGAGTTGATGCAGATCGCCACGATCGCTGGTAACAACGACCCCACGATCGGCAACGTGCTGTCCGATGCCTTCCTCAAGGTTGGCAAGGACGGCGTGATCACCGTCGAGGAAGGAAAACAGGCGGAGACGACGGTGGATGTGGTCGAGGGCATGCAATTCGACCGTGGGTTCCTCTCGCCCCACTTCGTGACCGACGCGGAATCGCAAGTCTGCGAGATGGAAAACCCCTACATCCTGATCTTCGAAGACAAGATTTCGAGCGCCAAGAATCTCGTGCCGTTGCTCGAGGCGATCAGCAAGGCGGGCAAGCCGCTTGTCGTGATCGCAGAGGATGTCGAGGGCGAGGCCTTGGCCACGCTCGTCGTCAACAAACTCCGCGGCATCGTGCAGTCGGTCGCTATCAAGGCACCGGGCTATGGCGACCGACGCAAGGCTATCCTGGGCGACCTCGCCGTGCTCACCGGCGGCCAAGCCGTCTACAAGGACCTCGGTATCGCGCTCGACGCCGTCAAGCTCAGCGACCTTGGCCGCGCCAAGAAGGTGATCATCGAAGCTGAAAACACCACCATCGTCAGCGGCGCGGGCACGAAGGACGCCATCGATGGCCGGGCGAAGCAGATCCGGGCCGAGATCGAGGCGACCACCAGCGACTACGACCGCGAGAAACTTCAGGAGCGGTTGGCGAAGATCGCGGGCGGCGTGGCCCAGATCAACGTCGGTGCCGCGACCGAGACCGAGATGAAGGAGCGGAAGGCGCTCATCGACGACGCCAAGAGCGCCGTGCAAGCTGCGCTTGCCGAGGGTATCGTTCCCGGTGGCGGCGTGGCCCTGCTGCGGAGCGAGAAGTCAATCGAGAACCTGATCGCCAAGGGCGAGCTTGATGCCGACGAGAAGATGGGCGCGTCGATCGTGAAGCAGGCCCTGAGGTACCCTTTGGAGGCGATCGCCGCCAACGCCGGCATGGATGGCTCGGTGGTGGTGAACCGCGTGCGGCACCTGAAGGGCAAGAACGACGGCTACGACGCCGACAAGGCCGAGTATTGCGATCTCGTCAGCGCCGGAGTGATCGATCCGGCAAAGGTTGTCCGAACCGCCCTGCAGAATGCCGCGAGCGTTGCAGCCCTGCTCCTCACGACCGATTCGCTGGTCACTGAGATCCCGAAGGCCGAGGAGGAAGGCGGTGGCGACGGCCACGATCACCACGGCATGGGCGGTGGCATGCCAGGCATGGGTGGTATGGGCGGAATGGGCATGCCCGGCATGATGTGATCCCACGAGAGGCCAACGCAGCCCGTCGGCGCTGCCTCGAACCTCAGGTTATTTCCCTGTTTTTTCCAGTTTTTCCCCCTGTTTTGGAGTGATTGAGTCATGGCTGCCAAGAATCTGAAGATCCGTCCGCTCGACGACCGCGTGGTGGTGGAGCCCGTCGAGGCCGAGGAGCGAACCGCTGGCGGCATCGTGCTGCCCGATTCGGCTAAGGAGAAGCCGCAGCGCGGCCACGTCGTGGCGATGGGCCCCGGCAAACTGCTTGAAAACGGCGGCCGTGCGCCGCTGTCGGTCGCCATCGGCGACCAGGTGATTTACGGCAAGTATTCCGGCAGCGACATCGAGGTCGACGGCCACGAGGTGAAGATCCTGCGTGAGAGCGACATCCTCGCGAAGGTGATGAACTGATCGACCCGGCTGATTGCAGTCCGTTTTTCTCCAGCGGCGGTGTTTCACCACCCGTACAGGTCTTCCCCCCACATTCAGTCCAGCCACTTTTCAGGAGTAACGACTCGTGCCCAAGCAACTGCTGTTCGATGACAACGCCCGCGCCAAGCTGCTCAAGGGCGTCGAGAAACTGGCCGGTGCCGTCGCGGTGACGATGGGGCCGACCGGCCGCAACGTGATCATCGACAAGTCGTTCGGCGGTCCCACCGTCACCAAGGACGGCGTGACCGTGAGTAAGGAGGTGGACCTCGAGGATCCCTTCGAAAACATGGGCGCCAAGCTCGTGAACGAAGTCGCTTCCAAGACGTCGGATCTGGCTGGCGACGGCACGACCACGGCCACGGTGCTCGCGCGGGCGATCTTCCGCGAGGGCACCCGGAACGTCGCGGCCGGCAGCAACCCGACGGCGGTCCGCCGCGGCATCGACAAGGCGGTGACGGCGGCTGTCGAGCGGTTGATGCAGATTGCGAGGAAGGTGGAGCGGCCCGAGGAGGTTGCCCAGGTTGGCGCCATCAGCGCCAACAACGATCGCTCGATCGGAGACCTGTTGGCCCAGGCACTGCAGCGGGTCGGCAAAGATGGCGTCATCACCGTGGAAGAGGGCAAGACGACCGAGACGACCGTGCGGTTCGTCGACGGCATGCAGTTCGACAAGGGTTTCGTCTCGCCGTATTTCGTCAACAAGCCGGCCGAGATGATCTGCCAGCTCGACGACGCCCTGATCCTGATCCACGAAAAGAAGATCTCCAACCTCCGCGATCTGCTGCCCCTGCTCGAGAAGGTGGCCCAGTCGGGCAAGCCGCTGCTGATCATCGCCGAGGATGTCGACGGCGACGCCCTCACGGCGCTGGTCGTCAACAAGCTCCGCGGTGTGCTCAACATCTGCGCCTCGAAGGCGCCGGGCTTCGGTGATCGTCGCAAGGCGATGCTCGGCGATATCGCCACCCTCACGGGAGGCACGCTGATCTCCGAAGACCTCGGGCTCAAACTCGAGAGCCTCGATCTTTCGCACCTCGGCCGGGCGAAGAAGATCACCGTCGACAAGAACGAGACCACGATCGTGCAGGGCGCCGGCAAGCAGGAAGACGTCCAGGCCCGCGTGCATCAGCTTCGCAACCAGATCGAGGGCACGGAGAGCGAGTATGACCGCGAGAAACTTCAGGAGCGGCTGGCGAAGCTGACCGGTGGCGTGGCGATCGTCTCCGTCGGTGCCGGCACCGAGGCCGAGATGAAGCAGAAGAAGGCCCGAGTCGAGGACGCTCTGCATGCCACTCGCGCGGCGGTCGAGGAAGGGATCGTGCCGGGTGGCGGCGTGGCCCTGCTCCGCTGCCGCGAGGCCGTGGAAAAGGCCCGTTCGCAGGCCAAGGGTGACGAGAAGATCGGAGTCGACATCGTGCTCCACTCGCTGGAGGCTCCCATCCGGCAGATCGCCGAGAATGGCGGCATCGACGGCGCTGTGGTGGCCGACGAGGTCGCCGACAAGGATCTGAACATGGGCTACGACGCCAACAAGGGCGAGTACGTCGACATGCTGAAGGCGGGGATCATCGATCCTGTGAAGGTCGTTCGCGTTGCCCTGACCAACGCGGCGAGCATCGCAGGACTTATGCTCACGACCGAGGCTCTCGTCACGAACCTCGACAAGGAAGACGCCAAGAAGCACCGGGCCGAAGGAAGCGTTCGCTAAGCCGCCACGGAGAAGCAAGGCGTCGTGGGCGCGGTGAATCCTGTTCAAGGGTGCGTCTGGACCGCCTCGACATGGCCAACGAACGCGATTACTACGAAGTGCTGGGAGTCGAACGCCGCGCCGGCGGTGCGGAGATCGCTGATGCGTACCGCAAACTGGCGATCAGGTTCCATCCCGACAAGAACCCGGGCAACTCCGAGGCCGCCGACCGCTTCAAGGAAGCGGCCCGGGCGTTCGAGGTGCTCTCCAACGACGAACTGAGGGCTCGTTATGACCGCTATGGTCATGCTGGCCTCCAGGGCGGGGGGCGGCACGATTTCAACGACCTCTCAGACATTTTCGATGCGTTCGGCGACCTGTTCGGCGGCGGCATGTTTGGCGGCGGCGGCGGCGGCCGGCGGGGCAACCGGGCTCGGCAGGGCCGCGATGTTTTTTGCAGCGTCTCCCTGTCGCTGCTGGAGGCCGCCAGAGGCGCCACCAAGACAGTCGAATTCTCACGGCACGAACTCTGCGGCAGTTGCGATGGCAGCGGAGCCAAGAAGGGCACGAAGCCGCAGCCCTGTGAGTATTGCGGAGGACATGGCCAGGTGATCCAGTCCGCTGGCGTCTTCCGGCTGCAGACAACCTGCCCCTCCTGCCGGGGCGCCGGCACCATGATCCGCGACAAGTGTCCCGACTGTGGTGGCGAAGGACTCACCATGGAGCACATCGAGCGGCGTGTGACGATTCCGGCCGGCGTCGATCGCGATGTGCGGGTGCGGCTGGCGGGCGAGGGCGAGCCGGGCGGCAACGGCGGGCCCCCGGGCGACTGCTACTGCGTGATCGAGATCGAGGATCACCCGTTTCTCACCCGCGAGGGCCGCGATCTGCACTGCGAGGTGCCGATCACGTTCAGCCAGGCGGCGCTTGGCGCCACTGTCGAGGTTCCCACACTCGACGGCCCGAAGCCGCTGGCGATCGCCCGCGGCACGCAGGGGGGCGACGTGGTCCGCGTGAAGGGTCTCGGCATGCCCGAGGTGCGGGGCCGCGGCATCGGCGACCTGCACGTGCATGTTCACGTGGAGGTGCCGAAGACGCTCTCGCCCAAAGCCGAACAGCTGCTGCGGGATTTGGCGGCCGAGGAGCAGAAGGCCGTTAGTCCGAGGCGGTCGAGTTTTTTCGCGAGGCTGGGCGACTATTTCCAGCCGAAAGACGCCACCGGTCCGGCCGACAAGCCGCGTGACGATAAGCCCAGGTCGAAGAAGGAGAGCCAGTCATGAATCCCAGCGACGATCAGGATCCCGACGCCCCGTCCGGGCAGCAGCCTGGCGCGGCAGAAGCCCACGAGGGCGTGGCGGGCGAACTGCCCGGAGGCGACTCGCTCGCCCGGCAACTCCGGGAGGCGGAGGATCGCGTACTGCGAGCCCAGGCGGAACTCGAGAATTTCCGCAAGCGTTCGCGGCGGGAATACGAAGACGCGTTGCGGTATCGCGAAATCGACCTGCTTCGTGATCTGCTGCCCGTGCTCGACACCGTCCGCCGCGCGATCGAGGCCAGCGAGACGACGGCCGACGTCGACGGCCTGCGGGCGGGATTCCGCATGACGGCCCAGCAACTGGAGAAGGTGCTCGAAACACACGGCTGCAAAACGATCGAGACGGACGGGAAGCCGTTCGACCCGACCGTCCACGACGCGATGTTGCAGCAGGTCGTGCCCGGCGTGGCGGCGGGCACGGTTGTGGGGGTCGCCAGCAAGGGATACCGGCTGCACGATCGGGTGGTGAGGCCGGCCCAGGTGATTGTTTCCAAGGAGGAATGATCGATGCCCACGTATGATTACGTCTGTGACGGCTGCGGCCACGCCTACGAGCTGTTTCAGTCGATGACCGACAACGTCAAGAAGACCTGCCCGAAATGCGGCAAGAAAAAGCTTCGCCGGCTCATCGGTGCAGGCGGGGCGATCGTGTTCAAGGGGTCCGGCTTCTACAAGACCGACTACCGCAGCGAGTCGTACAAGAAGGGCGCGGCCGCCGACTCTGGCGGCAAGTCCGAGGGCGGCAGCAAGAAGTCGGATGGCGGGAAGTCTGATTCCGGCGGCGGATCGGGATCGAAGGGATCGGAGTAGAGCATGCCCCGCTGCCCTGTCTGTGATGCCGATGTGAAGCTCGATGCGACGCCGACGGCCCCCTTTTGTAGCGAGCGTTGCAGGCTCATAGACCTTGGCCGCTGGCTCGACGAGGCCTACGCCGTTCCCGAAACGAAGCAGCCCGACGACGACGAGGACGAAGGCGACGAGTAGCGTGTTTGCCCTGCCGGATGGGGCCGGACCGCGTATACTCTCGGCCCGCTCGGGACATCCGCCGGGCGCACGATTCCAGTGGCTCCATTGATGAGAGGGTGACACCATGTCAGATACCGCCAGCCCCGCCCCGGCCCAGCACACGAACACCCAGGAGAACGGTCTCGCAGGCCGGATCGTGCACGAGATCCAGTGGAGCGAGGCGTTGCCATGGTGGCTCCTGTTTCGCGCCGCAGGCTGCGCCTTCTCGCCGACCGTGATCCTATTGGCAGCCCTGGGGGCGGTCGCAACGTGGGCCGGTTGGTCTGTCGCCGATCGCATGCAACTGGCTGGTGTGGACCGGACGGCCGACGTGATCGCTGCGGCCGGGATGGCGCAGTCTTCGGCCGCTGAAGGGCTGGTTCTCCCGACGCCGTCGGGCACACTGCCCGACGGCGGCCGTCTGCTGGCACCGAGTCGAGGCGTTCTGCCGGGCCTGCTCGGTCTGATCGAGCGACTGCCGGCGGCTGCGGCGGACGTGCTGCGGCTGGTGTCGGTGCCGTTTCGTCCATCGGCGACACTCAGCCAGATGGCCGGGACGCTTGCGCGGCTTGGCTGGTTCGTGCTTGTCTGGTCGATTTTCGGCACCGCCATCACGCGGCACGTGGCGCTCACGCTGATCGGTGAGGATGCGCCGGGGTTCGCCGGGGCGATCTGGTATGGCACGCGGAAGTGGCTCTCGTCGTTCAATGCCGTCGCATTCGTGCTGCTCGGCATTCTCGCCCTCTCCGTGCCCGGAGCCGTGCTCGGCCTCGTGATGCGGACCGACTTGGGGCTGGCGCTTGCGGGGGCCATTTGGCCGCTCGTGCTAGCGGGAGCCGTCGTGCTCGCGATTCTCGCCATCGGCCTCGTGGCCGGCTGGCCGCTGATGGTGGCAGCCGTGGGGGTCGAGCGTGGCGACAGCTTCCAGGCGATCTCCACAGCATTTTCCTATCTCTACCAGCGTCCGCTGCACTATGCCTTCTACAGCCTGGTCGCCCTGCTCGTGGCCCTCCCGGCCCTGGCCGCCGCGGGTGTCTTCGCCGACGCCACGGGCACGCTGGCGATGTGGGCCGCCAGCCTCGGCATGGGGCACGACCGTACCGCGGTTGTGATGGAGAGTGTCGCGGCGGTCGGCACGGCGGCCGCTGCGGCGCCGTGGGGTGCCCGTGCTATTGCCTTCTGGATGCGGGGGCTCGAAACGCTCCTGTCGTCGTTCGGCTGGGGCTACTTCTGGGCGATTGCCACGGCGGGCTATCTGCTCCTGCGTCAGGATGTCGACGGCACGGAGTGCGACGAAGTAGTGCTGGAGGAGCCTGCCGGCGGGGCGTGACTCAACCGCACCACCGCTTGACGATCGCGGGAAAGCCGCCGAGCAGTTCGCCCCGGCTCACCGACGCATCCGCCCCCGCCGCCTTCGCCTGATCGAGGCGATCCTTGGCCACGTGTGGTCCGAAGGCCACGAGCCGGGCGGCTTTTCCCGTCTGCGTCCGCTGCGGCTCCAGGATGGCGAGCACACGCGTGACGAGGACGGCCGGGTCGCCAGGCACCGCTTGGAGGTCGAGCAGCACGAGGTCGTAGGGGCCTCCCGGAAGCTGGTCGTCGAGGCTGCGGAGCGTCTCCATCCGGCCCCCGGCCTCGCGGGCCAGCCCGGCGATGCGGCTGGTCGAGAGCAGGTCTGGCGACACGAGCAGCACCCGCGGACCGTCGCCGTCGCGATCTTCTGCCGTCGTCGGATTCATGATCGATATGGTCATACCGCCTCCGGCCCGCGAACGTCCCGATAGAGCTGCACGGCATCGTGGATCGGCAGCACGAAGAGCCTGCCGGCCTGGCTGCGGCGTCCAGCCGGGCCGACCGTTGCCGTTTCGTCTTCGAGCAGCATCGCCCTGCGAATCGTTTCGATGGTCCGCTCCAGGAAGTCGTCGTTGACCGCGATCTCCATGACCGACTCCTGCACGATGCCGGAATCACCGCCGGCAGCATGATACCCCTGCGCGTCGCAGATCGTCAGCCGGGTCACGTGCACGGCGGCCAAGGCCTGCCGCACCGCCTCCAGTTGTGCCGGCCTGAGCACTGCGACGACCAGACGCATGTCGAAGGGTTCTCTGAGGGCTGCCAAGGGGGGCGGATGCCGAAAGCCGTCGATCGTGCAGCGGGGGAATCGCGGGCTGTCAGCCCGGCCTCCGCCCGAGCGGCCCATCTCACGGGCTGGTTAGTTCGAGGCTCGCATCGAGCACCTTGCGAATCCGCGCCTGCAGTTCGCCAAGGTGGGCACGGGAGTAATCGTCGAGTTTCACGTCGTTCTTTGCCAAAAGCGCGCCGATCCGGCCGTCGAGTGACCGCAGCTGTGCTGCGGCAATCGACTGGGCATCCGGCGTGACGTTGCTGGGAGCGATGGCCAGCGCCGAGAGGCGGGAAACGTACTGCCGTTGCAGACCTCGCCGCAGGCTGCCCACTGCCGGCTTCCGCACGGTGTAGTCGCCGGGGCCAGTCTTGTCGACCTCCGCCATGATCGACGCGGTGAGCCGGTCGAGCAGTTCCGCCGTTGTGAACGCATCCTGATCCGACGGCACCTTGAGTTCGCTGTCGCGAATCCGTTCGAGCGTGATCGGGTTGAGCAGACGGCCTAGGACACGGGTCTGCCAGGTGAGGATCGCCTCGTGAATGGGGTAGTCTTCGCGGTCCGGGTGATTGCTGCCCCAGTGCATCCAGTTCGTGGCCACCAACTGGTTGTAGAGATCGGGAGAGAACGTGAAGGGCTGGGCGCTGAACATCTGCTGCTCGAGCAGCGTCAGGGCGTCGCGCTGCTTCTGCGGCTCGACAACGCGGAAAGGCACGGGGGCGTTGGCATCCCCCTTGTGGCTCCGCGAGGTGTGCAGGCCGCCGACCAGTCGCGAGGCCGTGTACATCGCCTGGCCATGGGCCGCCAGCAGCACGCCGAACGCCTGACGCACCCGCTCGTAGCCCCCCACCCGGCCATCCTTCTCCTTGGCTGTCATGCGGTCGGCGATCACCGGCATCACCTGCGCCACCAGCTCAGCTCGGCTCTTGGCGAACTCGAGCGGATCGCTGCCCAGGTCGAACCGGTTGGAGAGCGGGTCGGGATCGCCGAACTCGGTCTCCTCGTCGGTGGCATAGGCGAGGGCGGGCTCGCCGCTGCGGCTGGCGATCTTCTCGAGTTCCGGCAGCTCGGCTTCGGGGTTGCCGCCGGAGAACGGCCTATAGCCATACTCGATCGCCCAGAGATCATAGGCGCCGAGTTTTGCCGTGTAATAGTCGCCCTGGGTCTTCCCCTTCGGCACGATGTTCACCGGGATGTAGTCCATCACGCTCGTGCTCGCTCCGCTCGCGGCTGTCTTCGTCACGTCGTTGATGTCGGCCAATGACTTCAGCGCGCTGCCCTTGAAGTTGTGCCGCAGGCCCAGCGTGTGCCCCACCTCGTGCATCGCGACGAGCTTGAGCCCCTGGAGGACGAGTTTTTCCTTGTTGGCATCCGAAAGGCCCCCCTCGGCGTTGGCCGCCAACGCGGCGGCTGCCACCGCCGTTTCGCGGGCGTGACCGTCGAAGAGAGAGCAGGAGCCGCAGCAATGGCCGCGGCGCGGGCCACCGTGGGCCGTGCCGCCCGTGAGCAGCGCAACGCTCTGGGGTGTGAACGTCTCGTATTCCGTCCGCCAGAAACGCAGGAAGTCGCCGTCGAAGATGATGTCGGCGTCGAGGATCTGGCCGGTCCGGGGATTCACCCGCGAAGGCCCCATGGCGAAGCTGGCACCGGCGGTGATCCAACGGAACGTGTTGTAGTTGACATCTTCGGGGTCCCAGTCGGTGACCTCGGGCTGCTGACGGACCTCGATGGCGGTGGCGAAGCCAGCCTTCTCGAAGGCCTCGTTCCACGACTCGATCCCCTCCCGGATCGCCTGCCGGTACTTGAACGGCACGGTCTTCTCGATCCAGAAGACGATCGGCTTCTTCGGGGGCGACACCGGCGCCGCGGGGTCGGCCTTTTCCAGGTTCCAGCGGTTGATGTAGCGGACGAACCGGTCCTCATCCACCTGCTGCGAGAAGTCCTTGAGGGCCGTCACGAAGTAGCCGACGCGATTGTCGGCCAGTCGCGGACGGTAGCTGTTCTGTGGCAGCAGGCTGAGCGAATAATGCACCGTGATCGTCGCGCCGCGCGAATCGGGGACGGTGTCGATTTCCCGCGTGCCGCTCGAGCCGTAGGTGGCGGCCACCTCGAGTTCGACGTTGTCGGGAAATCCCTTGACCCGCGCCCACGTGGAACGGTCCCTCGCGAAGGAGAAGCCGGGCAGTTGCTGGGAGATCTGCGGAAGGTCGGACAGAAAAATCGACCCGAGGTCGATGACATGGCCACCCGCGGGACCGGTCGTCACGATCGGCACGCTGAACAGCACGCTGTCGGTGTAGGCGAGATCGACCGCCTTCTCTTCGGGGCTCCCCTTGTCGGCGAAGAACCGGACATTCTTGCGCACGATCTGGATGTTGTCGTCGACCTTGCGGAACTGCCAGACCCAGTCGTCGCCAAACCCGAGGCTCATGCCGCCCAGGAGAAAGCTGTCGCCGATACCCCGTGCGATCGAGATCAGCACGAAGAACTCCTTGCCGAGCATGGAGTCGGTGAGTTCGGCGTAGACCTTGTCGTCCTTGCGCCAGAGAGGGATCAGGCCGCTGACCTTGGTCGCGTCCTTGAGCACCACGGCGAAGGCGGGCTTGCCGGCCTTGCCGTCGGCGGACTTGGCCTCTGTGGCGTCCTTTGCGGGGGGCACCGCTGCGGCGGGGGCAGGCGGGGCGGGTGCGTCGGCCTTGGGCTCCTGCGGAGCGGCTTTGGCGGGAGTGTCTTCGGCCCGGCCTGCCATGCACGTTCCCATGCTGACGGCCACCGCCGTCAGCGCGATCCTGGCCATCACCGTCAGTTGCGTTGTCTGCATCGAGAGAGCCGCTCCGTTTCGCATGTCCAAAAGGCCCCCGGGCGGCCGTTGCCCGGAGTCTTTCAAGAGTAGCATCGCTCTCCCCTGACGACCAATTTCAGGTTGCAACCGCCCATTTCGATGCCCATGTCCGGTGGCTAGCATCAACTCCGCTGCACCGCCGGGATCGGCAAAGGTTCCGTCGCTCGGAGATTCCGACTTGCCACCCGGTGCGGAATGGTGCGCACAACAAGTCGGACATCCTCCTCGTCTTCTCCACCTTCGCCGATCCCGGCT
>CAZOMJ010000112.1:0-22111 GCA_964581055.1 uncultured Candidatus Kuenenia sp. | reverse complement strand
AAGAACCAACCGGAAGAGACGCATGATGCGAATGAACGTATAAACTCACATGAACAAGTAGCCGTTGGCCGTGCCCTTCATTGAAACTCCGCCCGGCCCCACGTGGCGGCCCGCTCGAAGGGAAGGATGCGACGCAGTTCGTGCGGGCTGCGGACCTCCACCATCTGGTCTCGCCAGATCTGCCCCGCCGCGTCGCTCCAGTGCACCTGCCAGACGACGCCGAGCACATCGCCAGACCGCGGCGGATCCTGGGCCGCGTTCAAAAGCCGCCAGGGGATCGCATATTCGAGAACGTAGCCACGGCCATCCGGGTCGCGGGCAAAGGCGCCTCGGACGCCCTCGGGATTGACGCGGTATGAGTCAAAACTCATGCCATGGTTGATCGCGATCGCCGCCTTGCCGCTCGGGGCGTGGTGCCACATCGTCAGGTGGGAGAGACGTGGATTCGTTGCCTTGGATCGCTCCTCGTCGCTCGGCTCCACGCTTCGAACGCGATAATACGACGGCCCATTGGCATCCACGGGCCAGCCCATGGCACGGTCGGTCGAAATGCGAACCTGCAGGCTCCCTCCCTGCCACGCCATCAAGGGATCGAGACGCGGATCGATCGTATTTCGCATCGGCGCCGGATCGCCCACGTGGGCGGCGATGTAGAGACAGTCGTCGTCATACATCATCCGGCCATCCACCCACTCCGCCTCCGTCGGGCCGCCGTCGAGCGATCCCGTGAAGCCGCCGGCATGGGACCACTCGCCAAGCTTGGCATCGACCACGACGGGCCCCGCCGCCCGGACCACGGTGATGGCTTCACGCTGCGGCCGGCCGAACCGCCGAAGCTCCTCGTCACGCTCCCGCCATTGGGTATGTTCGACGCCCGCTTCCGAAGGAAGGCTTCGTATGAAGCGGCTCTCCGAGTATGGAATCGGCTCCGAGCCGGCAAGCGACTGCGGGCTGAACCGGGCCGCCTGACCGGCTTCGAGCCTCTTGGGGAACCGCCCGCCCGACTGCAGATCCTTGCCCGTCGCGATCACGGCGCCGTCGTAGACCTGCACTTCCGTGACAAAACCGCTCTCCGCCTTCACGGCAAACTCGGTGCCGAGGTCGAGCACGTCGGTGGTGGCGGTATCGAGCCGGAAGCCGCTCATCCCCTTCGGCACGCGAACGACCGCATTGCCTGCATGCAGAAACGCGTTCATCTCATCGATCAGGTCGAGTTCGCCGGGCCCCTGCAGAATGATCGTGACGCCGTTGCGGAGCGTCATCTCGAGCGCGCCCGACAGGATCGACAGCCGACCGGCGTCGAGACGCCGGCCAACCCAGATCGGACTCGCCTCATCCCTCACGAGCAGAAACCGCGACTGCGTGACCGTGGCGAGGGCCGGCGCCGCCACTGGAGTGCGACCCGCTTCGCGCCGCACCGCGACAGGCTGTGCACCGAACCGGCCCATCACGCCGACGGTACCGAGGGCAGCAATTGCGGCCACGGTGAGAAGGGCGGCCGCAGCCCATCTCGCACGCGGCATGCGAACGGGCCGGCGGCTGGAACGGCGAGCCTCCGCAAGCGAAATCTCCGGAAACGCCGTGGCGAACGACACCCGCTGGGCCCGGGCCGCAGCCGCGAACGGCGCCTGCCCATGCACAAACCCGTATTTCACAAAATCGAGCCGGGCCTCCGCGTCGGTGGCCAACAGCTGCTCGAGCCACGACACCTCCTGCTCGCTCGCAGTGCCGTCGCAATAGCTGCCCGCCAGCTCGAGGAGCCGGTCACGATCGTAGGGCTTTGGTGCAGGGTTGGATGCTGAGTCGGAGCTCATAGGATGAAACACGACAGGGAAGGGGGGATGTTCAGGGATTGCCTGCGAGCGTGCGATCGACGCAGTCCATCAGGTTGCGCCGCATCACTTTGAGTGACTTGTAGACCGCATGCACGGTGCGATCCCAGGAAACAGCGATCGTTTCCGCCGGGAGCTGCTGGCCGTAGAAGAGCCCGACCAGCTGCCGCTGCCGCTCGGGCAGCTTTTCAATGCACGCTTCCAAAGCCTCCTGCCGCGGATCCGCCTCATTGGCCACCGAGAGGGCGACGTCGGCCAGCTGCGTCAGCACCGCCTCGCTGAAGACCAGCCGGTCCCGCCGCCGCGACCGCCAGTGGTGCAACACCTCGTTGCGGGCGATGCCGAGCGCCCAGGGCACGAATTCGGCGTCGGGGCGGAATGTGGAAAACTTCCGCCAGAGGGTGAGGCTGGTCGCCTGGAAGACATCATCGGCGCTCGCGCGATCGTGCACGAGCGAGCGGATAAAGGTCTGCACCTGCGACTGGCCACGGGAAAAGTGGCCGAGAAACGTCTCATAGAGGCCGCTTTCCGCGGCACCCGACTGCTCCGCGACGGCTTCAGGCCCCGACCGCGCAGCCGCCTGCCCACGTGGTTCCCGTGGTTCGGAAGTATTGCGGGTCGTCCCAGACATGAAAGCTCCACCCCTTCTTCAATATTATTTCCCAAATACTCTTTCCCGCGACCGCCCCGATTAGTACCACCCGCAGCAACCACCCCATCTGCTAAACCGGCCTGAGACGGTATCTCCACGGTTTTCTGCGTCCTATGCCCCCTTTTTTGGGCCGCTGGGCGGCCACCGTCACCGGCCCGCATCCTGCTTTTCCGCCCCCCCTAGTGGGCCGGATTGTGGGAGGGCGTTTGGCGAGGGGGGAAAAGAACGAAGCTTCCCAGGGGTGGCTGGGAAGCTTCGGTCATGAACCCGTGAACCGCGGCGCCGTTGTCGCGCAGGCCCTTGAGTCACTCGCCCCGCTTCGACACGTCGGTGACCGGATTGCCATCGAGCGGCACGAGCAGCACCGCCTTGCCGTCAACATTGCTGTCCACCGTCTTTACAGGCTGGCCGTTGTGTAGCACCGTCACGCCGGCGGGGAAGCCACTGAGCGCCGCCATCGTGGCGCGGTCGGGGCCCGGCACGGCCCCGTCGATCTCCACGCGGTTTTGCTTGGTGAACGCTGTGATGCGGGTGATGCCGACCTTGCCGATCGCTTCGATGCGGCCGCCGCCCGGCACGACCAGGGCCAACGCGCCCGGTTCGGGGAACGGGCTCCAGGCCTCGTAGATGCCGTGCGCCGGATCGGTGAGCAGATAGCCCATGCGACCGGCCTCGCCTTCGAAGATGCCGCCGTTCTTCTCGAAGCGGCCGCTGGTGCCCATCGCCGAGAGATCGCACTCGCGTTCCAGGCCGGGCGCCAGATAGAGCCACTTGCCGTTGATCGTGCGTTCCGACATCGACTGCGTGGTCGGCTGGCCGACCGGCGCGGCTGGCACGAAGGCACAGGCCAGGGTGTCGCCACCCAGCGCCCAGCTGATGTCGACCCGGCGCTTGGCCGCATCCCATGCCGCCGTCACCTGTCCCTTGGCGAGCTGCGCATCGAAGGCGGCGACGTCCTTCCACTCGCTTGCGTCGCCGGCCTGGATGCAATAGCCGCCCCAGGCATCGTCGACCTTGTCGCTGCTCCACTGGTCCTTGGGCAGCGGTGCGCCGCGGTAGTTGTAGGCGTTGATGCGGAGGGCCTCGGCCAGCTTGCCGCCGCCCTGCATCTCCGTGCTCACGCCGTCGGCGACCACCTCGATCTCGGCGTCGCGGCCAAGGTCGGTGCCCGGCAGCGGAATGATGCCGACGTAAGCCACGCCGTCGTGGATGACCAGCCGCTGACCGGCCTTGGCCATCACCGGCGGTGTCACCGGCGTGCCATCGAGCAGCAGCTTCCAGCCCTGGTGCAGGGTGATGAGACCCAGGGTGGTCTGGATGCTGGTGATCTCAGCCGGCGCGGCTCTCTCGTTGTTCAACCCCTTGGAGGGCGAGCTGAGCACGATCAGGCGGTTGCGGTGCTGGATGCTGTGCAGCGGCCCGCCCTGGTTGCCGACGATCCCGTTGGGGTTGCGGTTCTTCGAGTTGTGCCAAATCGAATCGAGCAACTCGGTGCGGTTGACGCCGAAGCGGCCGGTGAGCATGGCGAGATCCTCGGAGCTCGTCACCTCCTGGTCGGACCGCCGCCAATTCACAAGGAATGGCACCTGATCACTCCCAGCGATGTCGATGCTGCCGACGCCATAGTGGCGACCCTGGAAGCTGCGTTTCCAGAGCGGCGTCTGGGCGTAGCCGCCCCACATCTTGTAAGCGGCGGTCGACTGGTAGGGAACGGGCTTGGATGCGACCATGTCGCCATACCATGACGGCGCCCACGGCGCATCCAGGACGAGGCTGGCGGCGAGAGCCGGTGAGAAGTCATGCCCGATCGTCGGCATGCCGTCGCCGACCGTCTTGTGGCCAAGGTCGGTGAGGGCACCTCCCGGCATGATCGTGTGCATGATCGCGCTGACGCCGTCCTGGATGAACAGCGGGTAGGCCAAGCCGGTGCGGCAGGACGAGCTGGTGAAACGCTTGAGCCGCGGGTGGTAGGTCGAGCAGAGTTCGCCGACGGTCTTGGCCAGGATGGCTTGGCCCATCAATCGCTGCTCGACCGTGGGCGAATAGCTGGCGAAGGGCAGTTGCGTGGCGAGCGTATGGGAGAGGTAGTAATGATCGACGGTCTCTTGGCTGGTGCCGTCGAACCACGTCCACTGCCGCAGCGGCCAGTCGCGCAGCCCGGCCTCGCCCTCGGTGATCAGCCGCGGACTCTCGAGCAAGGCACCGCCGAACAGGGTGCCGGCGGTGGCCCAATGGTTGAAGTTCATCGTGCCCATCGCCCGGCAGTAGGTGCGGTAGACGGAGAAGTTGCCGCGCCAGTCACGGGTCTTCTCGTAATAGGCCGCCGCCTCCTTGCCGCCAATGTAGCCCTGCACGAGGTCACCGATTTCGCGGTCGGGCATCAGCCAGGCCCACCAGTAGAGCCGCAGGTGCTCGACCACCGGCGCCGGCAGCGCCTCGCGACAGCGGAGACCGATGCCGCCAATCTCTGCGGCGTCGAAGCCGCTCCATCGTCGCGGGGCCATGGCGAGAAGTCCGTCAATCCACTTCGCATAGGCCTCGTAGCTCGATGGAAAACCGTGGGACGACTGGTCCTGGGACCAGAGTTGCTGCAGGCGTTGCCAGGTCGCGTCATCCATGCCTTTTGGCTGCACGCGGCCAAACTTGGCGGACCATTCGGCAAACTGATCTGCGGTTGGGAAAATGGCAGTCGGCTGGCCGCCCTTGCCGTCGGCAAGCTGCTTCGCGAGGGCACGCACATCGGCAGCTGGTGGCAGTTCGATCGCGGGAGCGTCGCCATCCGTCAGGTACAGGACCAGTTTCGGCTTCCCGAAAAACAATGCCCGGGGCCCGGTGGCAGTGGCCCATTCATAGCCACCCTTCCAGAAGGAAGCGTCGTAGACTTCCCACTTGCGCACCAGGAAGCCACTGTCGGCAAGGCGGCGGAGTCGGACACCGGCATCGCCGCCGAAGGCGGGATCATCCAGGCAGGCCGTGACATCGAGCCGCGCCTCGGGCGACTCCTTGTTCAACAGCGCCGGGCCGAAGTGCTGGGGCACGTGATCTTTGCCGGCTTTGCACGCACCGGAGCCGGCCCAGTAGCCAGAGCCGTTGATGTAGGCATTGTAGGTCGGACCGATCTTGCGGTCCGCGATCCAGGGCTGGTTGACGGCCCAGGCCACTGCGTGCCAGGACGGCGGCGTGTCCCGCCAGGTCTGGCCAAGGAAACTCATGCCTCCCGGATTCGTATAAGCCGGGCTCGGAAAGATCTCGTTGCCGACGCATGGCAGCACAAGCTCCGCCCGCACGACACGCTTGCCCTGCCGAAGGATGGCTGCGATGCGATCGGCGGCGCCGGGGAACCGCACGAGCAGGGAGCGGTGCACGGCGTCGCAAGCGATCACGCCCGGCTTCTTGGGGTCATCCCAGTTCGCCACGAGGCCCCCGCCAAGGTTCGTTGTCTCGTCTTGGCGGGTCGACACCGCCCCGTCGGCGGCCAAGGGGATCGGCCGGTTCCAGTCCTTGCGGAAGCCGCTGATGCCGGCGCATTCCGCATTCCCGATGACCAGTTGCTCAGTCCCGCCCGGTGCGGGGGCCAGTGCGGCCGGCACCGGAACATCGGGCACAAACGGCGGCCACCAGCCGGTCTTCTCGTCGGCGGCGTGGAGGGTGGCGGCACAGCCCCAGAGAACTACGGCAAGCAAAACGCGAGTGAATCGCGATTGGGGATGTGACATATGTATTCGTAGAACCGGCATGCCTTGTAAAACAATGAAGTAAACTCGATGCAACGCGAAGAACCAATAGAAAGAGTGAACGTGTCGCGGGAAGGGAAACCATCCCGCGAGACCGGTCACTTGCCTGTGAAATCACTCTTGAGTTCGTACCGAAACTCCGGGCCGACGTTGCGGCCCTTTTTGACGGTGGCCCGCAGCGGTGTCGTGGCCATCTCCGCGTAGCCGGCCGGGATCAGCGATTCCAGCGGGAGAGTCTCGAGCCGGTCGTATTCCGCCTTAAAGGCGGCGTAACCCTGCGGGTCTTGCTCCGGGGACGGCGGCGGCCCCAGCTCGGTGAACCGGTTGCGGTATTTCTTCACGGTGACGGTATAGTCGCCCACCGGTGCGCCGCCGAGTTTTTTGCCGCCCTGGACGGTCGTGAGCCGGTAGATGCCCGCCGCATCGGTCTGGCCGAAAGCCGCCAAGCCGGCGCCCCCAGCCGGGCTGAAGCCGACCGTGGCATCGGCAACCGGCTCGCCATCGACGAGCACACGGCCTTCCACGTATTCGACCGCCGGCCCGGATTGCCGGGAGCAGCCGACGAATCCCGTCAGCGCCAAGAGGCCGCAGCAGCAGGCGACTCCCGCCCACCGCGGGCCACCCTGCGGCCGACGCACGTCCACGACAAACGACTCGCTGCGCATGACTGCCTGCCTTGCCTGAAAGAACATAAGGTATGCCTGTTTCATAGGAGTGTGTGGATCAGCGGGGAGCGAACTCCGGCAGCACGCCGTCCGGCGGGCTTTCCGTAAAGACCTGCACTTCGGCGGCGCCGGGGCAGTAATCCCCGTAACAATCGAGGAACTTGAAGGTGAGCGTGCGGGCCGTCTGCGGCTTGGGCAGCGTGATCCGCTGCGGGCCGTGGCCCTGCTTGAGCACGCCCTTCGCGACGGGCGTTTGCGCGCCGTCGAGATAGACCTCGTAGTTCTTGAAGTTCTCGGTCCAGAGCCAGGCCGTGCGGCCGTGGTAGACCACCTCGGCGATCGTGGCCGGCTGCGGCCACTCGAAGGAGAGTGTGACGCCTTCCGGGAACGAGTAGGGGGGCTTCGTGATCGCCGCGGCCCAGGCCATGTCAGGGTCGTGCTTCGATTCGGCGGCCGCGATCTGGCCGTCGGCGACGAACCGGGCCGCGTGCTGCGGATCAGCCTCGGAACTGGCGGTGATCTTCGCCTTGGGAGCGATGTTGCGGGCGGCCCATTCCGGGGGGAGGCGGCCGGCGGCCACCCGGGCTTTTTCCAGGCGGGTGACGGCGTCTGCGGGGCTGATCCCAGGCGCAAGCGGGATGAAGACCGCCGGTTGGCCATCGAGTTGAACCGTAGCCGGCGTCGGCAGCCGCTCTCCATTGACCACGACCGTGAGTCCGTCGCTCAAGCCCGTGGCGAGGAGGGCATTCGCGGTCGCCGAATTCGCGGCCTGCTCTCCGTGCCACGCGTGATCAACAGTGATGGTTTTTTTTGCGCCGTCGAAGGTAACGCACCCCAGGCCGATCAGGCCGTTGGCCACGATTCTTCCGCCGCCCGGCAGGTCGAGCGCGAACTCCGTGAGATCGGGCAGCGGATTCCATGCCGAGACAACGCCGTCGTTCGGCTCCCATTGCAGCATCGCCTGCCGGCCGGGCGTGGTGGTGAGCACGGCCCCGCCCTTCTCGATCCGGCCGCCCGCGGCCTGCTGGCTGAACGGCGAATCCCGCTCGACGCCGGCCGGCGGCGCTGAATCCTTGCCGTTCACGCGGCGGTAGGCGAAGAGTTGGTCGAACGGCGCGAGGTTGTCGGCCGATCCCTTGCCGGGGTCGTAGAGCGTATTGACGCCCAGTTCCAGAACGTCTTTGCCAACCTCGTAGCGGATCTCGTGCAGCGACTTGGCGGCGTCGAAATTCGCGATGCCTTTGGCGCCCTGCAGCATTTTCAGGAAGGAGTCGAAGTCCTTGTGGCTCTTCACATCGCCGAATTCGAGGACGAAGCCGCTGCAGGCCTTGTCGATGGCCGCCCAGTCGGTGCCCGCCTGTGGCAGTTCTTCGTCCCGCTCGAGCAGCACGTTGTCGATCACGAGCGCGGCGGTCGCCGAATACTGGCCCAGGAATTCCTGCCTGGCGCCGGCATGCAGGACAACCTCGTTTTTACGTCCGAGATCGGTCGAGGGCAGCGGAATGATCCCGATGTAGCTGACGCCGTCCTTGATGGCGATCCGCTGGCCCGCCTTGGCCTTGATCGGCAGCGGCCCCTGCCGCTTGCCATCTACATAAATCTCCCACGTCGGCGTGGGCGACTCGTAGTTGTAGAAGCCGAGGCTGCTTTGGATACCCGTGATATGGTAGCCCGCATCGAGCTTGCCGGGGCTCGTAGCGATGATCATCCGCGGGCCGGATTGCAGCGTCGCCTGCATGCCGTAGACCCGCATCCAGCCGGGTCCCTGCTCGGGGAACCAGGTCTGCCGGGAGCCAGGGTCGGCCGCCTTGTCGTTGACGACGCCGAACCGGGCGAGCCAGGTGCCGACGTCCATCGAGCCGGCCGCGGGGGCGTCCTGCCTGCGCCAGTGGCCGGTGATGGGCAGCCAGCCGGTCTGGGCATCGAGGCTGAAGAAGCCGAAGTGGTGCCCGAGGAAGGTGCGCCGCATGGCCGATGTCTTCGCCCAGCCGCCCCATTTCTTGTAGAGGGCGGTCGTCTCAAACGGAAGCGGCTTGTCGTCGATCACGCGCTCATACCAGAGCGGTGCGTAGGGGCTCGAGAGCGCCTGACGGCCGACCTCGCCGGGCGGGGTGTCGTGGCCCCATTTCGGCACGCCGACGTCGACCCATTGGTCCACTCCCTTGATCATCTCCTTCTTTCTGTCCCCGAGGACGCCGGCCACTCTGTCGGCGCCCAGATCGGTCACCGCTCCGGTCTTGCTCAGCGTGTGGAGCATCGCGTAGAGCCCCTCCTGCGTACCAAGCCGGCACTTGAGCGTCGAGCGGCTGGCGCCGTTGACGTAGCGCCGCAGCCCGGGGTGGTAGGTGTCGGCAAGCGTCGTCATGTGCTTCGCCAGTTGCGAGCGGCCAAGCAGGCGGTCGAACGGCTCAGGGCCGTAGTCTGCCACGAACTTCGACGCCTTGACCGTGATGCCGTAGTAGTAGTCGTCGAGTTCTTCCTGCGAGCTGCCGTCGAACCAGGTCCAGAGCCGGCTGGCCAGTTCGATCTGTCCGTGGCGGCCGTCGGCGATGGCGTTTTGCGAGCCGATGATGCCGCCGCCGACGAGCGCCGCCAGCGACGCGTTGTTGTTGTAGTTCTGCGTGCTCATCTCGCAGCAGAAGCCGGAGCGATAAAAACTCTTGTTGCCCCGCCAGTCGCCGGTCTTGGCGACGTAGGTGTCGAACTTTTTCTCCGCGATGACGGGGGCCGTCTCCTTGGGTGCGCCGAGCGCCGCGGTGTCCACCATCGGATGCACGAGCGCACCGTCGGTGGCGTTGCGATCGTGCCGCTTGTCGTGGGTGGCGGCGGTCGGCCGGTCGGGCATGAGGAATGCCGTCAGGTGGTTGCGGTACCACTCGTGCACCGGAGCGGGCAGCGCCTCGCGATACTCGAACCAGGGCTGGAGCAGGTCGGAAATCGTGCCGTGGCCGTGGAAGCCTCGGTAGGGCCGCTGCAGGTACAGATCGACCCACATCTCGTAGGACCGGACGAGGTCGATCGGCCCGCTCTGCTGGCCGTCGGCGTCCTTCTCACGAAGGCTTCTGGCGAGCATCGGATTGAGGAACGGCACCCAGAAGGGATCGTCGGGCCGGCTGGGATCGGGATTGGCGGTGGCCTTGGCCTTGAGCAGGTCTTGGATGTGGTCCCACTGCCAGTCGGTCATCCAGGGCTGCCTCTTCGGCTGGAAACGGTTGGCGAAGACCTTGATTTGATCCGGCGAGGGCATCACGGCCGTCGGCTTGCCGCCAGCGCCGTTCCGCAACGAGGCGGCCAGTGCGGCGATGTCGGCCGCGGCTGGCAGCTTCTCCACCCGCGGGGCCTGCTTGTCAGGGGCGAACGTCACGACCAGCTTCGGCGGCTGGATCACGATCGCGCGGCCACCCGTGCCCGTGCCCCATTCGTACGGATTGCCGTCGAAATAAAGGTGGTCGTAGGTCTCCCACTTTTTCAACGCCACGCCGCAGTCGGCCAGCGTCCGCAGCCGCTCGGCAAGGGTCTTGCCGTAGGTCTCGTCGGAGACGAGGGGCGTGAGGTCGAGCCGGCTCTCGGGCTGTTGATGCGAGACCTCGGCCGGGCCGAACTGCGTCGGCAGCCGATCGGCCGCGTCGTCCTGCGCGCCGAAATGAGCCCAGTAGCCGGCACCGTTGATATGGGCGTTGTAGGTCGGCCCGAGCTTCGCGTCGGCCATCCAGGGTTTTTTGAGCGCCCAGGCCACGGCATGCCACCGGGGCCGGACGACGCGGTAGCCGTGCTCGACCCCCCAGTTCGACCGGTACTCGTAGCCGTAGCCCGGTGGCGGCACGGGCGGGTTGAAGCCACCGCCTTCGGGCCAGAGTTCCTCGTCGGCGAAGGGGAGCACGAGTTCCACTTTCTCGATCCGAAACCCCTTGTTCACACCTGCGGCGATCTTTTCCGCCGCGTCGGGAAACCGCACGAGGAGCGTGCGGTGGATGGCGTCGAAGGCTAGCGCCGCCGGTTTCCCTTCCTTTTCGAGCGTCGGCTGCGCCCAGGGCGCCACGCCGCCGCGGTCCTTGATGGAATAGTCCTTGTCGAGCGGCTCGATGATCACACGCAGCCCGTCGGCCCCCGTCATCACAGGTTGGTCCCACATCTTTCGATAGCCGCAGATGCCGGCGGTCTGGGGCGATCCTATCTCCAGGACCGGTCCGTCGGCACCGACGGCGGGCCGTGCGGCGAGCCAGAGGAGGGCCGCCGCCACGGAAAGGCCGACGCGGCTGGCGGGCGGGCGTTCGGGCTGGGTGCGAGTCGGGAATCTCATGCTGAAAAGTGATCTCATGCCGAAAAGTGATGGTGACACGGGGAGCGGCGAGGGGCTCATTCGGGCATCGTGAAGTTTTCGCCGCGGCCGATCGTGCCCATCGCCCCCCAGACGCCCCACAGCGATTGGCCCTTGTAGGTCCTGCAGTCGCTGTTGGATGGCTGTGGAGGGGTCTGATTGGGATCCCCCGCATAGATGGAGTTGTCGACGAACCGGACGCTGCCGTCGCAGAAGCTCACGTTGACACCGCCGACGTGGAAACTGCTTGCGTTGGAGGAGGCGCTTTGCAAGGACGTGGAGGACACGCAAGTGGGCGCGTTCGGGGGGAGGATTGTGAAGAAACCGGTCTGATGGGGAAAGGACTGAGCCCAACCGAAATATTGGCTTGATCCCACTGTCGATGCCGGCATCCAACTCGTGCCGGCTGAAGCGGCGGCCAGACACGTCGATGGCGCTGGCTGCGCGGCGAAGCGGCCCCAGTTAGCGACGTTCATCACGATGCCACCGGGGCTCGTGGTTCCGCCGTTCGGATGAACGACCTCGCTGAGCATGATCGACTTGGAAAGCCCGTCTGTGATGCGAGCCACCGTCACACTCGCATTAGGCCTGCTCGTGGTGCTGACCGTCGGGCCTCGGTAACTGGGGTCATAGGATTCGTTTTCCATCACCATGATGTCGCCCCAATTCGCGCGAAAGGAATGAACGGGCTTTTTCGCTGCTTGTGGCCCCCCTGCGGGATCTGACGGACAGGCGTACGGAAGACCCCCGCTGCATGCATTGGCGGCGGTATTGTTTTGGCAATTTTGGGTCGAGATCGTCGAAAGGATTTTGTCGAAGAGCGAACTCTGTTCGACGAAGGGGAGGAGCGTCGCAAAAATCCCGTAGGTTTCCCCCTTTGGCCGGCTCACTGAAATATAGATCGGCTCACCCTCTCCACGCGGAAATCGTCTCTTGGCCTCGTTGAAGAGGAGGCACGCCAAGGTCGCTTGTTTCATGTTGTTGCCGCACGTGCTGCGCCGTGCCGACTCCCGCGCCGCCTGGACGGCCGGCAGGAGCAGGCCGATGAGCGTGCCGATGATGGCAATCACCACCAGCAGTTCCACGAGCGTGAACCCCGCTCGGTTTTCCCTGATTTGCATGGAAGTTTTCATAAAACGCGTGCCCTAAAAAAAGATGCTGAAAAAAGATGAAGAGATAAGAACCAACTGGAAGAGAAGCATGATGCAATTGAACGAATGAACTCAGATAAGATCACATGAAAAGGGAGCCGTTGGCCGTGCCCTTCATTGAAACTCCGCCCGGCCCCATGTGGCGGCCCGCTCGAACGGCACGATGTGATGAATTTCATGCGGATTGCGGACCTCGATCACCTGGTTCCGCCAGATCCGCCCCGTGGCATCGCTCCAGTGCACCTGCCAGATCGCGGCCAGCGCATCGCCGCTGCGTGGTAGATCGTCGGCGGCGTTCAGCAGTCGCCAGGGAATCGCGTATTCGAGCACGTAGCCGCGGCCGTCACCGTCGAGAGCGAATGCTCCACGGAAGCCCTCGGGATCGATGATCTCGTCGGTCTCGCTGAAGTTCATGCCCTGCCGCAGCACGAGCGACGCCCTGCCGCTCGGGGCGTGGTAGAGCATCGCCAGATGGGAGAGCCGTCTGTTCTCCGCCTTGGCCCGCGCTTCGGCGGTCGGTTCGAGATTTCGCGCGCGGTAATAGGCTGGTCCGTTGGCATCGGCGGGCCATCCCATCTTCCGATCAGTCGAGATGCGAACCTCCACGCTCCCGCCCTGCCAGGCCATCGTCGAATCGACGTGCGGATCGATCGCGTTCCGCATCGGGAACGGATCCCGCACGTGCGCCGCGATATAGAGACAGTCGTCGTCGTACATCATCCGGCCATCGACCTGCTCGAGCGTGCCGGGTGTATTGAGAAGCGCCGCAGTGAAGCCTGGCGACTGCGTCCATTCGTCGAGTGCGGCATCGACGACGACGGGACCGGCGGCTCGGGAGACGCGAATCGAATCGTGTCGGGGATTGCCGAAGTAGAGCCGCTCCTTGTCGGCCTGCTTCCACCCGCGCCACCACACATGTTCGACTCCCGGTTCGGACGGCAGACGCCTGACGAATCGGCTTTCGGAGTAGGGAATCAGTTCCATGCCCGCCGGCGACTGCGGGTTGAACCGGGCGGCCTGCCCGGCCTCGAGCCGTTTTGGATACCGTTCGCCCGAGCGAGAATCCCTTCCCGTCGCGATCACGGCGCCGTCGTAGACCTGCACGTCGGTCACCAAGCCGTTGCCGGCCTGCACGGCGAACTCGGTGCCGAGGTCGAGCACGTTCGTCGACGCGGTGTCGAGCCGGAATCCGCTCATGCCCTTCGGCACGCGGACGACGGCGTTGCCGGCATCGAGAAATGCATGCGTCTCGTCGATGAGGTCGATCTCGCCGGGCCCCTGCAGAATGATCGTGACGCCGTTGCGGAGCGTCATCTCCACCGCCCCCGACAGGATCGACAGCCGCCCGGCATCGAGCGACTGGCCCACCCGGATTGCGTCGGCCTCGTGCGGCACTCGCAGAAACCGCGACTGCGTGACGGTTGCGAGGCTGCGGGCAGAACCGGAGGCACCGAACGAGCCGCCTGGGCCAGCAAATCTGCCGAGCATTCCAAAAATGCCGGCCGCCCCAGCCACGGCCCCACCCACGGCCACGGCCAGCAGCATTGCCGCGGCCCATCGGCCACGCGGCACTCGACTGCGGCGGCTGGCATTGGCGACTTCGGGGAAGATGGCGGCCAGCGACGGTCGCCGCCTGCGGGACTTCTCCTGGCCGCGGATGGCAGCGACCAATGTCGCTTGCCCGTGCACAAAACTGCATTTCATGAAATCGCGACGGGCGTCTGCATCGACGGCCAGAAGCTGCTCGAGCCACGCGACATCCTGCTCTGCCGCGATGCCGTCGCAATAGCTCGCGGCCAGTTCGAGCAGCCGATCACGGTCGTAAGGCATGGCTGTGGGTTCGGAGGTCATGAGATGGAATAGAAAACCGGGAGTGAATCAGGACTGGTCCGCCAGCGTCCGGTCGACGCAGTCCATGAGATTGCGGCGCATCACCTTGAGCGCCTTATAGACCGCATGCACGGTGCGGTCCCACGAGACAGCGATCGCTTCGGCCGAACGCCGCTGGCCATAAAAAAGGTCGAACAGTTGCCGCTGCCGCGCCGACAGTTTCTCCATGCAGGCCACCAATGCCTCCTGCCGCGGGTCTGCGTCGTGGGCTAGTTCAAGGGCGACATCCGCGAGTTGCGAGAGGATCTCCTCGCTGAAGACCAGCCGGTCCCGCCGCCGCGACCGCCAGTAGAGCAGCACCTCCTTGCGGGCCACGCCGAGCGCCCAGTTCAGGAATTCAGCGTCGGCTCGGAACGTCGGAAATTTCCGCCACAGTGCCAGGCTGGTGGCCTGGTAGACGTCGTCGGCGGCCGTGCGGTCGTGCACGAGCGAGCGGATGAAGGCCTGCACCTGCGTCTGGGCGAGGGAGTAGTGGGCCAGGAATGACTCGTACTGGTCGCTCTCGGCCGTTGATTTCGCGTCCATGACGTCGTTTCCTGACGGGTAGCAGGCCTACCCTCCACAGTTCCGGGCTGGCTACGTGGCTGCCGTTTCGGGGATGGATGCAGGGAAGGAAAAAAACCCCCTGGGAGAATATCTGCCACAAGCCTGAAGATTGGTACTTTTGGAGCGAGCCGCCCGCGATGGCAGGCTCGTGCTTGCGATCTCGGCGGTACTGATACGCGGGATCACGGGCGATACTCAGTACCGCCCGCAGCAACCACCCGTTCGCCAAACCGGCCTGAGACGCTATCTTCACGGTTTCTGCGGCCAGGACCGTGGTTTCGAGCCGTTGGGCGGCCGCCGCCATCGGCCCGCCTGTTTTCTCTCGGAGCCCCCCGAATGTCGGCATTGAGCAAGGATGAGATCGCGGCCCGCCTGGCCGCCCAAAAGGTGCTGCCGCTCTTCAACTGCGGCGACGCCGCCACCGGCATGGGCGTGATCGAGGCGGTGCACTCGGGCGGCATCAGGATCGTGGAGTTCACCAACCGCTCGGCCGGGGCACTCGACGTCTTCCGGACACTCGTGGCCGAATCGGCCACGCGGTTTCCCGACATGCTGCTGGGTGCGGGCACGATCATCGACGTCGCCCAGGCCGAGGCCTTTCATAAGGCCGGCGCAGCGTTCCTCGTGGCACCCAGCCTCGACGAGGAGGTGGCAGCCTATTGCGCAAAGCATGGCCTCGCCTGGTGCCCCGGCACCGGCACGGTGACGGAGATGATCCGGGCCCACCGGCTCGGCGCCGCCGTGATCAAGGTCTTTCCCGCCGACACGCTCGGCGGCCCCGCCTTTATCAAGGGCGTTCGCGGGCCGTGCGCATGGCTCAAGCTGATGCCCTCAGGCGGAGTGACGCTCGACGAGGCCAACCTCAAGGCCTGGTTCGCCGCCGGCGTGCACTGCGTCGGCATGGGTTCGCATCTCGTCGATGCCGCCACGCTCTCGGAACGTCGGTTCAGCGATCTGGCCGACCGCACCCGTCGCCTGGTCGACCTCCTCGGAAAGGTGTGACTTCATGCCACTGGCCATCGTCGCCATCGCCATCCTCACGCTCGTGGCGCTCGTCGTCTGGGCGAAGGTGCACCCGTTCCTGGCGTTCGTGATCGTGTCGGCCGCGGCGGCGCTCGCGCTCGGCATGCCGGCCGGCGACATCGCCGGCGCGATCCGGAAGGGGATCGGCGACATCCTGGGCGCGCTGACGATCGTCATCGTCACCGGCGCGATGCTGGGCAAACTCGTGGTCGAGAGCGGGGCCGCCCAGCGGATCGCCTCGGTGCTCGTGAAGGCCTTTGGCGAGCGTCGTATGGCCTGGGCGATGGCGATCACCGGCTTCATCGTTGGCATCCCGCTCTTCTATGGCGTCGGCTTCGTGCTCCTCGTGCCCCTCATCTTCGCCGTGATCGCGCAATACCGGCTGCCGGCACTGGTGGTGGGCATGCCGGCGCTCGCGGCGATGAGCGTGGCGCACGGTCTCTTGCCGCCGCATCCGGCCCCCACGGCCCTGGTCGCCACGTTCAACGCAAACCTCGGCCTCACGCTTGTCTACGGTCTGATCGTCGCAGTGCCGGCCATTATCCTCGCCGGCCCCGTCTTCGCCCGCACGCTCGCGGGAATCCAGGCCCGGCCGCTGGCCGGCTTCGCGGCCGAGCCGAAGCCGGAGAAGGAGCTCCCCGGCACGTGGATCAGCATCGTGACGGCGCTGTTGCCGGCGGTTTTGCTGCTGCTCACGACGGTCAGCGTCTTCGTCATGCCCGTCAAGGCTCCCGATGCGGGCGCGGCAGCGGGCGTTGCTGCTGCAGGCCCGGGGGCTGCAGCCATGCGATTTTTCTCCGACCCCGACGTCGTGATGATCATCGCGCTCATCTTCGCGACGGTATCGCTCGGCCTCGTGCGGGGCCGGTCCCTGCCGAGCGTGATGAACACGTTCGGCAGCGCGATCAACGACGTCGCGTCGATCCTGCTGGTGATCGCGGGCTCGGGCGCCTTCAAGGAGGTGCTCATCAAGAGCGGCGTGAATGCGCAGATCGCGCAGGCGTTGCAGGGGCTCTCGATCGACCCGTTGATCCTCGCCTGGATCGTCACGGCCGCGATCCGGGTCTGCGTTGGCTCCGCGACGGTGGCGGGGCTGACCGCGGCCGGCATCCTCGCACCGGTCGTCACGGGAGGTGGCGTCGACCCCAATCTGATGGTGCTGGCGATCGGGGCGGGGAGCCTCTTCTGCTCCCACGTCAACGACTCCGCCTTCTGGATGTTCAAGGAGTATTTCAACGTCAGCATGGCCGAGACGCTGAAGAGTTGGACCGTGATGGAGTCGATCGTCTCGGTGGTGGGGCTCCTCGGCGTGCTCGTGCTCTCGCGGATCGTCTGAGCTGGCCGCAGCACGCCCTTTCGTGGCGGCAAGTTTCCAACTTGTCCGTGTCTCCTCTCCCCACGTGGCGGCAAGTTTTCAACTTGTCCGTGTCCCCGCCATCGATTCCACAAGTTAAAAACTTGTGGCCACGGGTCGAACTCCTTCGGTCTCATTCCTCATGCCGAGACAGCCTCAACCTCTCCCCACGTGGCGGCAAGTTTTCAACTTGTCCGTGTCTCTTGTGGTCTTATTTGAGCGCCGCCAAACCCACCCCTTCGCGGAGCCGATTCACCGCCACCCACGCAGCCGGCGTCTTCCTGAAGAGCTTGGTCAGCTGTGACGGGCTCACGCCGAGCGCGTCGGCGGCCGGCCGCATCTCGAATCCGACCGCCGTCAGCCGGTCGATCGCCTCGGCGACGAGCGACGGATACTCGTCGTGGTCGGCCGCGATCACCAGTTGCCGACCGCGAACACGTGATTCCCAGAGGGCCGATGCCGCTGCCGCCGGCGGCTCGCGATGCGAAAGGGCGAGCGTCATCCGCAGCCGCCAGAGCGCCATGCGGCGGTTCTCCGCCTGCGATCGTCGCTCGGAGCCTTCGGCCGATAGCCCCGTCAGTCGGTGCACGAGCACAACCGCCGTCTCAACCTTGTTGCGGTGCTGGCCACCCGGGCCGCCGCGACGGGTCCGCGACTCGTCGCACTGCAACAGCAGCTGCTCAGGTGGCAGGGCAGAGGGGTGCATGGGGCAGACACTCACTGCTTCTGTAGCGTTGGCGGCGTTTCCGCGAGCGCCCGCTTGAGAGGGCAGCCGTCGGGAATCGCATGCCCCTGTCGATAGGCCTCGAGCACCGACCGCGACCTCGCTGCCAGCATGCGACGCACTTCCCGTCGCTGCCCCTTCACTCTGGCAATCTTCATCGAGTCGTAGGCCGTCGTCTGGTGTCGCATCCAGGCGATCACGGCCGCCTCAGCTCGCCGCTCGATCGGGATCCGCTTCGTGCGGGCCACCGTGCCGCTGCCAACCGGCGTCGCATGGGTTGCTACGAGCCGCGCGAGCCGCCGCGACAACGAGGCATGCGTCTCGTGAAATCGCAGAAAGTCCACGACCGCCCCCTGAAAGTCTTCGACATACTCTTCCTGGACCTTCTCGCGCCGCTTTGCCGCCGATTCCTGCTTCTTGGCGTATGCGTCTGTGGCCCGCTCGGCGTCGAGTTCGTTTCGAATCCGGTCCACCGTGGCGGCCGGCGCCCACACGCCCCTGGAAAACATCCTGCGGCCGACCTTCTCCTGCACCACATAGTGGTCGCCCGCGGCCTTCACCCGCCGCGTCAGCCCCGCGTCGCCGGGCGGTAGCAGCACCCAGTCGGCAGGCACGGCCTTCACGACGCCCGCGGCGGTGCGGACGGTGCGGGGCGAGGGCCCAGGCGCGACAGGGGGAATGGGCATCGGTCAGATCCTTGCCAGAAGTCCACGGGACTCACAAGCTGCAAAACTAAAAAAGCATCCCCAAGAAATGGAAGTGCAGTTTTCAACCGGGGGGCAGAGTAGACTTCTTTCCATGGGCTCGCAATCGCCTCTGCACGACCTGCTTGCTGCCGCCTTCGACAAGGTTTCGAAGGCCACGTCGCTCTACGTGCATTCTGCCCGCAAGGTCAGTCCTTTCGATCCCGAACGCCAATACTCTCCCGATGAACTCGAGCCCTACGACGCGCTCGTGACCCGGTTCGAGCGCACGATCGAGGTGTTTCTCAAGTTCTTCCGCACGATCGAACTCTTCGAGACGGCCGAGAGCGGGTCGACGGTGCGTGACTGTCTGGGCCTGATGTGCAAGCTGGGAATTATCACGAATGTCGAGCAGTGGATGGAGATGCGCGAGGTCCGTAACCGCATCGCCCACGACTATGTTCCCAACAGGATCAAGGGAATCTATGAACTGCTCACCACGACGTATCTGCCGAACATTACCCGAACGCTTGCCGCGGCCGACGCCTATCGCACTGCCAGCGGCACGCGATGAGACGGAGAAGGAAATCACATCCATGCGGCTGAGCGAATGCGAGAGACGGGGGCTCGAGCACGCCCTGCAGGGGGTACCTTTTCCCGTGTTCCTGTTCGGCTCGCGGCTCGACGATGCCCGCCGCGGCGGCGACATCGATCTGGCGGTGCTGGCCACGAGCCTCGCGCCGGCGGAGCGGCTCGCGCTCTCCCTGCGGGTGGCGGTGCGGTTTCGCAGCATCTGCGACGAGAAAATAGACGTGCAAGTCTTCGATACCGAGTCCCTGTCTGTGGAGGAGCGGGCATTCCTCGCGATCACCCGCCGCCAGCCACTGGCTCTGCCAGCGAGGGCAAGCGAGTCCGTAAAACAACGCCCCCGAGGTATCTGATGCGAATGCTGCGAATCCTGTTTCTGCTGGTCGGTCTCGTGGCGGCATCGTGCGTCACCGCGCATGCGGGCGACGTGCCAGCGGTCGAATGCAGCCCGCGGGGCGGGCTGCCCAACTTCCTCGCCAAGGCGAAGGCCGGCGGGGACGTCCGCGTCGCCTACCTCGGCGGCAGCATCACGGCGGCGCCGGGCTGGCGGGTGAAGTCGCTCGATCATTTCAAGCAAGAGTTCCCGCGGGCGACGTTCACCGGGATCAACGCAGCGATCGGAGGCACGGGCTCCGACCTCGGCGCCTTCCGGGTTGGGCAAGACGTGATCGCGCACACGCCCGATCTCGTGTTCGTCGAGTTCGCCGTTAACGACGGCTCCACTCCGCCCGAGCAGATCATGGCCACGATGGAGGGCATCGTGCGGCAGATCCTGCGGGCCGACCCCGCCACCGACATCTGCTTCGTCTACACGATCTCGGAACCCGTTCTCGGCGACCTCGCCGCGGGCCGCTGCCAGCGTTCGGCAACGGCGATGGAGGCGGTGGCCGATCACTACGCGATTCCCTCCGTGCACTTCGGCGTCGAGGTGGCCCGGCGGATCGCGGCCGGCACGCTCACCTTCAAGAGCCCGAAGCCGGAGCCGTTCGATCCCGCGGCCACGCCCATGCTCTTCTCCACCGACGGCGTGCACCCGCTGGTGGAGACCGGACAGGTGCTCTACGCCGAGGTGCTGGCCCGCGCCTTCGATGCGATCGCAGAGGCGAGCGGCGGTGCCGCCAAGCACGCATTGCCCGAGCCGCTGCGGGGCGACGCCTGGGAGCAGGCGAAGATGGTGCCGATCACGGCCGACATGCTGTCGGGACCGTGGCAGCGGGTATCGCCAGACAACGATCCGCAGGCGAAGGCCTTTGTGGAGCGCATGCCGGTGCTCTGGAAGGCGGACACGGCCGGGGCGACGCTGCGATTCCGCGTGCAGGTGCCTGAGGCTCCGGGCGTGAAGGCCCGCCGCGCGGCGATCTACGACCTTCTCGGCCCCGGCGGCGGCGTGGTGACCATTCGCGTCGACGGCGGCGAGCCGCGACGAGTGCCGCGGATCGATGGCTACTGCACCTACTGGAGGATCGCGACGCTTTCGCTCGGCGACCTCACGCCCGGGGATCACGAGATCGAAATCGCGCTCACCGACGAGCGGCCCGACAAGCAGTCGATCCTGTTCGAAAAGAACCGCGACGACCTCGCGAAGAATCCCGACAAATACGCCCCGCACGTCTGGTATGCATCGGCCGCGCTCATCTTCGGCGAACCAAAAAAGTGACAGCCACCTTTTATCCGTCTGCAGCGGCGGACTCGGGGCCGCGAAACCGGTCCCGGTAGGCCCGCGGCGTGAGGCCGTAATGGCGGCGGAAGTGTGCGGCGAACCGCGACGGATCGGCGTAGCCGACGAGCGTGGCGACCCGCTGGATCGGCTCGCGGGGATCGTCCGGCAGTGATTCCGACTCGCCCAGTTCCGCCAGCCGGTACCAGACGGCGTCGAGATGGCGGCGGGCGGCGTCCTCGGCCGCCAGGGGATCACCGGCAAGAATGGCATCAACGATGCCGCGGTGGGCTTCGAAAAGAATTTTGAGGTTGGGCCAGCAGCGGGCCAGCGTATCGAGGCGAAATCGCTCCATCGCCTCGGCGGCAGCCCGCTGCAGCCGCGTGAAGGCTGCCAGCAAAGGCCGCTTGTCGGCCCCCGCCGCCACCCGCAGCGCCGCCTGCCGGGCGGCACACGCATCGAGCACGGCTCGCAGTTCGGTGAGCGGACGCATGCTGGCAGCCTACAGGGAGGGACGCACGAACCCTGCCGCAGTATGCCGAATCGCGCGCCGGTTTCCATTGTTCGCGACATCGCAGGGCGGATCGGTTCCCTCCGCCGTGCTACCGGCGTATCGTCTGGGCCGGAGGGAAGTGCGCCTGCGTTGGGCGACATCGGCCCAGTGCGACTGAGCACGCGTCAGACTTCGGAAGGGCATGCAATGGATCATCGAAGCCGAGGGACCGCACCAGCCCCTTTCCGCTCCGCGTTCACCCTCGTCGAACTGCTTGCCGTGATCGCGATCATCGGCACGCTCGTCGGCCTGCTCCTGCCGGCGGTGCAGTCGGCCCGGGAATCGGCCCGCCGCAGCACGTGCGGCAGCAACCTCCGCCAGTTCGTCCACACCTGCATCGACGACGGCGACTTCGTCAAGGCCCGCACGCTCTGGTATCAGATTATGCCGTTCGTGGAGATCGCCACGGTGGGCGTGGGCGGCGAGCGAACGCCGATGCTGACGCTGGCCGAGGAAGTCGATCGCCGCCTCGCAGCGGCGGTGAAGGCGACGGGCCTCACCGCGAAGCCGAAGCTCGCGCTGGTCTGAACAAAAGTTGCGAAAAAGGTGCCAGCCACCAACACTGGAGAAGATGGGAATGACAAACACACGACTGTCACTGTGTATCTCTTGCAGCTTCGCCATTTTTGGTGGCTGCCAACTTTTTGCGGCAGAACCGGCGATGCTCTGGGATCCGGCCGTGCCGTTGCCGCGTGCGGTCGACACGCCCGTGATTGCCGGCACGCGGTTCGCTGTCATCAA
>CAZOMJ010000111.1:0-54924 GCA_964581055.1 uncultured Candidatus Kuenenia sp. | reverse complement strand
TGCCGGCAGGTGGCGTGCGACGCGGCAGCCTGGTGGAGTGGCTGGCTGGCGGCGATGCAGGCGGGGCGATCTCGCTTGCCTGCGCGGTGGCCTGCCGGCTGGCCGACCCGCGGTGGGCGGAGCAGTCGCGGGCTTCCCAGGCTTCAACGATCGTGGTCGTCGATCGTGGTCAGCGGTTTTATCCGCCGGCCGTGATCCCATGGCTCGATGCACTGTCTGATGCCACGGGAACAAGGAGCGGTAGTCCGCATCTCGTGGTGGCCCGCCCATCACGCGACGACGATGAACTCTGGACGATCGACCAAGCCCTCCGCTGCCACGGCGTGGCGGCTGTGCTGGCCTGGCCGAAGCGGGTGCATGCCACAGCCATGCGGCGGTGGCAGTTGGCGTCGCGGACAAGCGGGGCTGTCGGGCTTTTGGTGCGGGGACTATCGGAACGAGGGTCTGCGGGCGAGCCCACTGGACCCAGTGGGCCGACCTGGGCCGACGCAAAGCTGGCGATTTCACCGGTGGCCGGAGGAGAGCCTGCCGCTGATCTCGCCGTGCGGCGGCTGCGGCTTTCGCTTGCGGGTGGGCCCTGGGCGGGCGACGAGATGCTCGAGGAACGGTCGACAGAACTGCTCCTCGATCTGACGAATGGTCGCGAAGCCACGCGACGCCACCGTGTGCCTGCCCGGCATGCCGCGCCGGTCGCGGCAGGGCGTCTTCAGACCGGGCATTTTCCGCCGGAGGAGGTGGCATGTCGCGCATCATGACGATCTGGCTGCCCCGCTGGCCCGTGCAGCGGCGGCTGCTCGAGCGGCCGGAGCTCCGCAGGCGACCTGTGTTTGTCTGTCGTCGCGAGCGCCGCGGCGTGATGACGGTGGTGGCCTGGGCCTGGGCGGCGCCGCCGCGGAGGGCGGGACCATCTGGAATGCAGTCGGGGGGGGCGAAATTCTCGCAGATTCCACCAGGTCTGTCGCTCGCAGGCATGTCGCTTGCCGAAGCGATGGCGGCACTGGCGATCACGCACGGCTCCCGTGCCTGCCATATCGCTGAAGTCGATCATGACGATCCCGTGGCCGACCTGGCCTCGCTCGAGGAGCTTGCCCGCTATTGTCGGCGATTTGCGCCGATCGTGGCCATCGAGAAACCACCACAGCATGGGCTGGTAGGGCCGGAGTGCCTGCAGGTCGATGTGACGGGCACGGCTGGTTTTTTCGGCGGCGAGGGACCGCTCGTCCGCACGGTCGTCTGGACGCTGGCCGCGCGGGGCATTCACGCACGGGCCGCGATTGCCGACACCCCCGCCGCTGCCTGGGCTGCCGTGCACCATACGGATGCTCTCCATGCCGATGCTCGTCATTCACGCCATGCTTGCCATGGGAACGCGATTGGCCGGGAGGGAAGGCAGATTCCTTCAATGTCGATGCATCCCATGTCGCGGCATCGGCGTTGGGCGATCGTGCCCGCAGGGGGGCAGTTGCAGACGCTGGCCGGACTGCCGGCCCAGGCCCTGAGGCTCGATGCCGCCATGCTGGCACAGCTGCGGGACGTGGGGGTCGAGACCATCGGCGGCGTCGCCCGTCTGCCGCGCAAGAGCCTTGCCTCGCGGTTTGCTCCGCAGCTGGCGCAGCGGGTAGCCGAGTTCGCCGGCGAGCGGTCTGAGCCGCTGGTGGTCCCCTGCTCCGGCGAACTGCCGACCGCCACACAGGCCTTCGATTTCCCGCTCCTGCTCCGTGACACGACGCTGGACGATCTGGTCGCGATGATCGAGCGGCTTCTGCAGGAGTGTGTTGCGCCGCTGGCTGCCCAGGGCAAGGGAGTGCTGTCGCTGCAGGTGCGGCTGGACCGCTCTCAGTCGGCCGAACTCCGCGAGGCCTGCACACCGGCGATCATCGATATCGGCGTGTTTCAGCCGAGCAGCTCGGCACCGCATCTGGTGGAACTTGTGCGGCTGCGGATGGCAAGGATGCGGATGCCGCGGGAGATTGCGGGGATCACGGTGGAAGTGGTATCTGTGGGGACGGCCGAGTGCCGGCAGCGGACGCTCTTCGGTGAGGCGGCGGAAACATCGGCTTCGCAGGTGGGAATGCTGCTGGACAGGCTGTCGGGCAGGCTTGGCCGTGGGGCGGTATTCGAGCCCAGGCCGATGGCCGATGCTCAGCCTGAGCATGCGTGGGTGGCAGTGCCGCCGGCGGCTTCCCGATTCGCCCGATCAAAGCCCGAACGAAAGTCCGAACACAGGACCGGATCAAAGCATTCGCAGCGCGACGGCTCACACGCGTCCCGCACGACGGCCTTCATGGCTGCCCCGCAGCGGCGGCCGATTTGGCTGCTGCCGCAGCCTGTGCGGCTGGAGACCGTGTCGGTCGTTGGCTCGACTCTGAATCAACACGCGGATGCGTCGAGTGGTCCGCCGATGCGGTTTCGGCTGGCTTCGCAGTGTGGCTCGCAGACGTATGAGGTCGTGAAAGCCCACGGCCCGGAACGCATCGAGACAGCCTGGTGGCGCGGGCCGACCGTGCGGCGTGACTATTACGTCGTCGAGACGGGATCGGGGGGCCGCTATTGGATCTTTCGTCGGCTGCGCAGCGGCCCGTCCAATCGGCCGGGCGGGGAGTGGTTTCTGCACGGCACGTTTTCCTGAAGACGTTTTCCGAGAGCCGGATCAGCACAATGAGAGGAGAGGCATCCATGGATGAGCCACCGTATGCAGAGCTGCACTGCAGGAGCAATTTCTCGTTTCTCGAGGGCGGATCGCACCCCGAGGAATTGGTGGAGCGGGCCTATGCGCTCGGCTACGAGGCGATCGCCATCACCGACCGGGCCACGCTTGCCGGCGTCGTGCGGGCGCACGGTACGGCCAAGCAGATCGCTGCTTCTGCGCAGGCAGCCGGCACTGCGCAGGCAGCCGGCACTGGGCAGGCAGCCGGCACTGGGCAGGCAGCAATCAAGGGGCAGGCAGGAATCAAGCTGATCATCGGGGCGCATCTGGAGCCGGTCGATGCCATGCCGCTGGTCGTGTGGGCCACCAGCCGCACAGGCTATTCCCAGCTCTGCCGGCTGCTGACGAGAGGATACGCTGCTGCAGCAGGTCAGGCTGCAGGTGCAGGGGATGCTGCCGGTGGGGGGCATGATGCCGGTGCGAACGCTTGCCTGCTGTCACGTGCCGACATTGCTGAACACGCCGAGGGTCTGCGAGCGGGCGTGCCGCTGGCGGCAATCGCGGCAGCCGGCATGAGAGATGCCAGCGGGCTGCGGGATGCCGGCGAAGCCGTCCTGCAGTGGCGAGACGTGTTTGACGATCGGCTGGTGGCGTTGGCCGAGGCGGCGATGGAAGGAGATGACGAAGAACGTCTGCGGTGGTATGCGGCGGTAGGCCGCCAGACGCGGGTGCCGCTCGTGGCGGCAGGCGATGTCCGCTACCACGAACGCTCCCGCCTGCCACTGTTCGACGCCCTCACCGCCGTTCGCCATGGCTGCACGGTGGAGGAGATCCGTGGCCGGTTGCTCTCCAACGGCGAGCGGCACCTGCACGATCGCCGGAAAATTGCCGCGAGGTTTGCCACGCTCGCGGGGGCGGTCGAGCGGTCGGTGGAGATCGCGAGACAGTGCTCGTTTTCGCTTGCCGAACTGCGGTATGAATATCCCGACGCGACCGTGCCCGAGGGCCGCACGCCGGCAGAGCATCTGGCGGACCTGACTTGGCGTGGGGCGGCGAAACGGTATGCCAACGGTATTCCCGGCGGTATTCCCGGCGGCATTCCCGGCGGCATTCCCGAGAGGGTGCGGTCGCTCATCGAGCACGAACTTGCGATCGTGTCGGAACTCGGCTACGAGGCCTACTTCCTCACGGTCTTCGATATCGTGCGGTTTGCCCGCCGCCGCGGCATTCTCTGCCAGGGGCGTGGGTCGGCGGCCAACTCCGCCATCTGCTACTGCCTCGGCATCACGTCGGTCGATCCGGCTCGCATGGACGTGCTCTTTGAGCGGTTTATCAGCCGTGAACGCTGCGAGGCGCCCGACATCGACATCGACTTCGAGCACGACCGCCGTGAGGAGGTGATCCAGTACGTCTACGAAACGTACGGTCGCAGCCGGGCGGCGATGACGGCCGAAGTGATCTCCTATCGGCTGCGGTCGGCCGTGCGGGATATCGCCAAGACGCTCGGTCTCTCCCTCGATCGCGTGGAGAAAATCGCTGGTGTGCTCGACGTGGGGGATGGCGTGGAGGAATTGCCGCAGCGGTTGGCCGAGGCCGGCCTCGACCCCGCCGACGACACCTGCATGCGGCTCACGACGCTCGTCGGCCAGCTCGTCGGCTTTCCCCGCCATCTGGGCCAGCATGTGGGCGGGATGGTGATGACACGTGCTTCCTCCGGCGGGCTGTGCGGCGACCTCTGCGATCTCGTGCCGATCCAGCCTGCCGCGATGGATGGCCGCACCATCATCCAGTGGGATAAGAACGACCTCGACGAACTGGGCATCCTCAAGGTCGATTGCCTGGCACTCGGCATGCTCTCCTGCATCCGCCGGGCGTTCGACCTGCTCAAGGTGGCAGGCGGGCCGCAGCTGACGCTGGCCACGGTGCCCGCCGAGGATGAGAGTGTCTACGAGATGATCTCGCGGGCCGACACGGTGGGCGTGTTCCAGATCGAGAGCCGGGCGCAGATGAGCATGCTGCCACGGCTGAAGCCAGCCTGCTTCTACGATCTTGTGATCGAGGTGGCGATCGTGCGGCCCGGGCCGATCCAAGGCAATATGGTGCATCCCTATCTCCGTCGGCGTTCGGGCGAGGAGCCGGTGACGTTTCCGAGCGAGGCCATTCGCGAGGTGCTCGAGAAGACGCTCGGCGTGCCGCTCTTTCAGGAGCAGGCGATGCGGCTGGCCGTGGTGGCGGCGGGCTTCACTCCCGGCGAGGCCGATCAGCTTCGCCGTGCCATGGGAGCGTGGCGGCGGCCGGGAGTGATCGACGAGTTTCACAGGAAGCTGGTCGACGGCATGCGGGGCCGCGGTCTTTCGCAACAGTTTGCCGAGCAGGTGTTTCAGCAGATCAGGGGCTTCGGCGAATACGGCTTTCCGGAGTCGCACGCGGCGAGCTTCGCACTGTTGGTCTATGTGTCGGCGTGGCTGAAGCGACACCATCCGGCCGCCTTCACGGCCGCTCTGCTCGGCAGCCAGCCGATGGGTTTTTACGCGCCGGCACAGTTGGTGCGCGATGCCAAGGAGCATGGCGTGCGGGTGCTGCCGGTCGATGTGAATGCCAGTGCGTGGCATGCCACGGTCGAAGGAAAAAGCGGAAGGTTGAAAGCAGAAAGCAGTGGATTATCCGGCATGCGTCGGCCTGGACCGGCCGTGCGTCTGGGGTTGCAGCAGGTGTATGGGCTGGGGGAGGCGGCTGGCCGGCGGATCGAGGAGGCACGGCGGGCTGGCCCGTTCAGACTGCCGCACGAACTGGCCCGACGGGCGCAGCTCGATCGCGAATCACTCCTGCATCTGGCCCGTGCGGGGGCTTTTGAGTCGCTGGGGCTCGATCGGCGTCGGGCTGTTTGGGAGGCGATGCGGTGCCTCGATCGTCCGGAAAGCCAGCCGCTGTTGCAGGGTCTTCAGGATGACGATGCCGAAGAGGACGACGTGCTCGCCCTCCCTGCGATGACACGGCAGGAGGAGGTGATCGCCGACTATCGCACCTCCGGCCTCTCGCTCCGATCTCATCCGCTCCACTTTGAACGCAACGATCTTGCGGAGCGAGGCATCATCACCGCCGTCGAGGCGATCGCGGCCCCGGAAGGTCGCCGCATACAGGTGGCTGGCATCGTGCTCACAAGGCAGCGGCCAGCCACGGCCGGGGGGATGATCTTCCTGACGATCGAGGACGAAACCGGTGCGGCCAACATTGTGGTGCGGCCCGATGTGTGGCAGGCGGCCGACCATGCCGTCCGTCGCACGGCGGTGCTCGTCGTGCACGGGAGAGTCCAACGCCGCGGCCAGGTCGTGCACATTCTGGCAACGAGTCTCGAGACGCTCGCACTCGCCACCCTGCCGAGAATGTCACGCGATTTCTGCTAGCGGCACAAAAAACAGCAGCCCTGGCGGCCAGTTTTCAACTTGTCCATGACCCTGTCCCCCGTGGCGGCAAGTTTTTAACTTGTCCATGACTCTGTCCCCGTGGCGGCAAGTTTTTAACTTGTCCATGACCGGGCGCGGATTCCGCAAGTTAAAAACGTGCCGCCACGGGTCTGCTCCTCCGACCACGACCAACAAACGGGATTGGGCATCCCGTCCGGCAGCCTTCACTATGACCATGCGAGGAGCCAGGATCGGCGAAGGTGGAGGAGACGAGGAGGATGTCCGACTTGTTGTGCGTGCCATTCCGTCGCGGGTGGCAAAGTCGGAATCTCCGAGCGACGGAAGCTTTGCCGTCGCGGCGGTGCGGCGCCGTGCGGGTTGGCCGGGCAATTGCGGTCCCTTGCTTGGGATGCGGGCTTGGATGGAGGCGGGCTGCAGTTGGTCGTCAAACTGCCCGGTAGCTCGCGTAACTGGACTCAGCCGAAAATTGTCCTACAAAAGCAGCCATGAAATCGACCGCGGTCACGGAAACCAATCTCGGCATCGGCCCGCTCTACCGCGGCAAGGTCCGCGATTGCTATCGCCTCGACGAATCGGCGTTCGGCCCTGCGATGCTCATCGTCAGCACCGACCGGATCAGCGCCTTCGACTGGATCCTGCCCACGCCCATTCCCGACAAGGGCAAGGTGCTCACCGCGATCTCGGACTTCTGGTTCGGCTGGCTTGCATCCGGACCGCACCCTCAGGCCCATCATCTGATCACGACCGATGTCGCTGCCATGGGCCTGCCGGCCGCGGTCGACCTCGATCTCCTGCGCGGCCGCTCGATGCTCGTGCGACAGGCCGAGGTGATCCCCTTCGAGTGCGTGGTCCGCGGTTGGCTGGCTGGATCTGGACTGGCCGAATATCGCCGCAGCGGCACTGTCTGTGGCGTGCCACTGCCCGTCGGCCTTGGTCCGGGCTCGCCGCTGCCGGAACCGATCTTCACGCCGGCGACCAAGGCAGTGACCGGGCACGACGAGAACGTCACGTTTGAGTGCATGGCCGACCGCATCGGCGTAGCGCTGGCGTCGACGCTCCGCGAGAAGAGCCTCGATGTGTTCCGCCGCGGCGCCGAGTATGCCGCCTCCCGCGGGATCGTCGTCGCCGACACGAAGTTCGAGTGGGGCCGCCTCCCCGACGGCTCGCTGCTTCTGGTCGACGAGGTGCTCACCCCCGACAGTTCACGCTTCTGGCCGGCGAACGGACTTGTCCCGGGCCGCGTTCCCGACTCGTTCGACAAGCAGTTTGTCCGGGATTGGCTCGAGTCGAGTGGCTGGGATAAATCGAGCACCCCCCCTGCTCTTCCGGCCGACGTCGTGGCCAAGACGCGGGAAAAGTACCTGGAAGCCTGCCGGTTGCTCACGGGCCGGCTCCCGTAAAATCGCCGGCGTTCGGCCCTTTCGCTCGCCTTTGAGCACTCCATTTTCCTGTGGGCTTTCTGGCCTAGGGACGCGTGCCTGCCGAAATTAGACTCAGTTTTCTGGCGGGAGGCCCGGGCCTCCCGCCCGCTGCTTCAACGACCACCGCTTTCACTCACCTCATTTCAAACTGCCCGCCCATGCTGCGCTACTGGACCGCCGGAGAATCGCACGGCCCCGCTCTCGTGGCCCTCGTCGACGGATTTCCGGCCGGAATGGCCGTCGACAAGGCCTTGATCGACGCCGAACTCGTCCGCCGCCAGGGCGGCTACGGCCGCGGCGGCCGGCAGCGGATCGAGACCGACGCCGTCACGTTTCTCTCCGGACTCTGGCATGGCACCACGCTCGGCAGCCCGCTGGCGATGGAAGTCGTCAACAAAGATGCCAAGCTCGAGCGGCTCGAGGACGTCGACCGGCCGCGGCCGGGCCACGCCGACCTTCCCGGCTCGATCAAGCATCTGGGCGGGGTTCGCGCCGTGCTGGAGCGGGCGAGCGCCCGTGAGACGGCCGCTCGCGTGGCCGCCGGCGCGCTGGCCCGCCAACTCCTCGCCCTCTTCGGCATCGAGGTCGCCGGCTGGGTGACGGAACTTGGCGGCGTGGTGCTGGGCGACCGTCCCGGCACGATGCCTGAGCTCCGGGCCGTGCGCGACTCGAGCGCCATTTATTCGCTCCATCCCGAGCGCGATGCCGAGGTGGCCGCGCTCATCGATCGCGTTGGCAAGGAGGGTGACACCCTCGGCGGCGTGGTGGAGGTCCGTATCGACGGGCTGCCCATCGGCCTGGGCACCCATGCCCAGTGGGATCGCAAACTGGATGGCCGGCTCGCACAGGCCGTGATGGCCGTACAGGCGATCAAGGGAGTGGAGATCGGCATGGGCTTCGAAGCGGCCCGCCGCCGCGGTTCCGAGGTGCATGATCCGATCCACTACGACGCCGCTGCCCGCGGTGGCCAGCAACTCGGCTTTACCCGACCCACAAACAACGCCGGCGGTCTCGAGGCTGGCATGACCAATGGCCAGCCGCTCGTGGTCAGGGCCGCCATGAAGCCGATCAGCACCCTTCGGAAGCCGCTGGAGTCGGTGAATCTCAAGACCAAACAGGCCGAGGAGGCCGCCTATGAGCGGAGCGACGTCTGTGCGGTCAGTGCCTGCAGTGTGATCGTCGAGAGCGTCGTGGCCTTCGAGGTGGCGACTGCCCTGGTGGACAAATTCGGTGGCGACAGCGTCGAGGAGATGCAGGCACGCTGGAAGCTCTACCACGAACTGGCGAGGCGCCGGTAGTGGTGCCGTGAAGCGGCAGACTGGTGGGTCGCTGGAGGCGATTCGGGAACCGGCAGGGAACAGGGATGTTCATCGAACGGTCGGCGGCACGGATTCGGCTGGCGCGCACGCTTTTCGTGCTGCTCGGGGTCCTGCCCTGCGCGGGCCTTTGCGGCTGGGCCGCGGTGCGGCATTCCAGCGGCCATCGCGAGGTGATTGAACGCCGCTGCGAGCAGGTGATCGGCCTACCGCTGGCGATCGGCAGCGTGGAGTACGTGCGGCCCAACGTCATGCGACTGCGCGACTGCAGGCTGTCGTCGGCGTCGGGCGCCGTGGTGCTGGCGGCGCCGGCGATCGAGGTTGAATCCCTGGCGAGCGAACTCCGGGTGACACTGGGGAGACTCGACTGCACACCGGAGGTGGCCCGAGTGTTGGCCGGTCTGGCACGGGATTGGCTGCGGCAGCCGGCTCGATTTCCCGTGGATTGCGTGGTCGACGTGAACGACTTTTCCTGGCGGCCGCGGCAGCCTGCTGCGGCTGGCGGCACCACGCCAGGAGGTTCCGAAACGGCTCGCGTCCCCGCCAGGGCGCTGCACGTCGAGTGCGTGGCGGCCAACGGTTCTCGTGCCGTCCGCGTCCGGCGGAATGCCGAATCTGGCCAGGTTCCCGACGAGGTTCGCGTCGTGGCCGGAAATCTCGCGGGTGCCGGTGGCGAAGGGGCGGCCCCACAACCCGATGGCGTCCGGCCTGTGGAACAGGGCGGCGCGGGCATGCTGGAGGTGAACGGCACCATCACGGAACCGCTGCCGATCGCACTTGTCGAGGCGTTGGCGGGGCTGGAGCCTGGAGTGTTGCCGCTGGGTGAGGAGGCTTCCGTGAGCGGGACCTTCGGGGCAGTCGTCGATGCCGGGCAAGCGAGCGGCTCCGCTCAGGGCCGCGTCGACCGTATCGATCTCGCTGCGGCGAGCCTCCATATGCCCCACCGAGTCTCAGGTGAGGCGTTGTTGGCGATCGACCGGCTCGAGTGGAAACGCGGCAGGATCACGGCGTGCGAATGCCTGTGTTCGATCTCCCGTGGCCGGCTTGGCCAGCGGTTGCTCGACGCGTGTGTGTCCGCGCTGGGCTGCCGTCCGGGACCGGCCTACCGCTCGCTTGCCCGCGATGAGTTCCGGAGTTTTGACGACGTATCGGCCCTCCTGCGGATCGACTCCAGCGGCATCGAGTTGCGTGCTGCACCGGGGCGAACTGGCTGCTTGGCCAGAACCCAGGGGCTGTCGATCCTCGATGAGCCGCAGGTGTCGGTGCCACTGGAGCGGATTGCGTGGCTGCTCGCGCCGCCGGGCGCCGTGGCCGTGCCCGCTTCCAGAACAACGGCATGGCTGCTCGGCTTTTTCACCATCGAAGCCCCGATTGGGTCTTTTGGAACGGGGAACGCTCCTGGAAATGCCCCTGACAGCCCGCGTGTGCAGGCGGTGCGGCCCCTCAGTCGCAGCGAATTTTGACCCATTTTTGACACGGAGCAGACGCCAGGCTGACTGCCGAGGCTGGCAAGTCTGACGAAATACGTCACAGTATCCCACGCCGGCGGAGTGCTGGCCCTCGCGATCCGTTCCGAACGCAAACCGCCCGGCGCATGCAATTGTTCGCATGACAACGGCTGGCACGGTCGGGCGGTCACGTCAGGATGAACGTGCGGCCTCACGAAAGGAACCGAGGATGCCCTCAACGCCCACCCGCCACCGCAAGAGCGCCCACCACAAGGCTGAAGTCAAACAGGCTGATTTCAAACAGGCTGATGTCAAAGCCGCGCAGCGATCCGAACAGCACGGCGGCGCCGACGCGGCCCTCGACGATATCGCGGGGCATGGTGCCGGCCCGGACGGCCTCGATTTTGGCCGTTCTGCGCTGCACGATCCCCGGCACTCCGATGATGCGGCTTCTGCCGGCTGCCTCGCCGTGGAGCCGCGGCAGGATGGTGTCGGGGCGGTGGCAGGGATCGACTGGCCCGTGATGATCTGGATCGTGGGCGTGCATCTGGCGGCCTTGGCGGCGCCGTTCTTCTTCTCTTGGTCGGGCCTGGCGATCTGCCTGGGGCTCTATTGGGTGACTGGTAGTCTGGGCGTCTGCATGGGCTACCACCGGTTGCTCACGCACGGCAGCTTCACGACCTTCCGGCCAGTGCGGCTGTTCTTTGCGTGGCTGGGTGGAGTGTCGGGGGAGGGATCGGCGCTCCTCTGGGTGGCCAACCACCGTAAGCATCATGCGTTCAGCGATCAGGACGGCGATCCTCATACGCCGCGGGATGGCGGTCTGTGGGCCCACATGCTCTGGATGTTTCCGAAACGCACGACGCCTGAGTTGGCTGCCCATATCACTCGCTGGGCTCCGGACCTCGATCGCGACCGTGGCCTGCATTTTCTGCAAAACACGTTCCTGCTGTGGCATGTCCTCATTGGAGCGGCGCTCCTGGGCGGCGGCTGGTGGCTCGGCGGGCCGCAGCTGGGCATTTCGTGGCTCGTCTGGGGGCTCGCACTGCGGATGGTGATCGTGTTCCACGTGACCTGGCTGGTGAACTCGGCAAGCCACATGTGGGGCTATCGCAACTACGAGACGACCGACGACTCCCGCAACCTCTGGTGGGTTGGCCTGCTCGCGTTCGGTGAGGGCTGGCACAACAACCACCACGCGTATCAGCGGATGGCCAAGCACGGGCATCGCTGGTGGGAGGTCGACGTCACATACTGGGGCATTCTGGCGCTCGAGAAACTGGGGCTCGCCTGGAGCGTCGTGCATACGCCGTATGGGAAAAACAGTCGGGAAATGGTGGCTAAATAGCGGGCAGCAGGGATTGTTTTGGGTTGTTCGGTGAATGGTTTCGGCCTCTGCTGTTGCAATCTCCACGCCCGTCGATACACTTCGCGTAACGAAACGTCATTTCAACAATCAATGTCGCCCGTGGACGGGTGGATTTAGGCTCGATGTCGCTTACAAAAGAAATCAAAAAAGAGCTGATTGGTGCGTATCGGCGAGGGACTGCCGACACCGGATCAGCCGAGATTCAGATCGCCCTTCTGACAGGGCGGATTTCGCATCTCACGGAACACTTCAAGAAGCATTCCAAGGATTTTGCCAGTCGCCGCGGCCTGCTCATGATGGTGAGCCGTCGGCGGCAACTTCTTGATTATCTCAAGCGAGTCGCTCCGCAGCGGTATCTCGACGTCATTCGACGGTTGGAGATTCGCAAGTAGGCCTTCTGCCTGACGCCTGTCGGCGTGTGGCATTGATTGGTGTGGTCCGCCTCAAGGCTGTTTCTGTCTGGCTGATTGTGTTGAGCCATTGTGGCTCGGTGCAATCCGCCGCAGAGGCTTTGTGTCGCGATCACGCCTTTTCATCCCACCAACCTCGACCTGCGATTTCTCGATCGGCGAATGTTTCAAGTACGGCCCTCTTCGTGGGCCATTTCCTGGGAAGCGTCCCGGGCGCCAAGTGAAGAAGAACAACAAAAGATTAGATAACGACCAGAACAACTGAAGCCAAGAAAAAGAGAAGAAAAAAGGAAACAACCATGAAACAACGTGTTGAACGACAGATCGGCGAGCAGGTCCTCTTCATTGAGACCGGGTTTCTCGCTAAGCAGGCCGCTGGCAGCGTACTCGTCGGGTATGGCGATACGAGGGTGCTCGTGGCGGCTGCCACCGGTGCGCCGCGGGCTGGCATCGATTTCTTCCCGCTGACGTGTGACTACCGGGAGCGGGTGGCCGCTGCCGGCAAGTTCCCAGGGGGCTTCCTCAAGCGGGAGGGCCGCCCGACGATGAAGGAAACGCTCACCAGCCGCCTGATGGACCGGCCTATTCGCCCGCTGTTTCCGGAGGGTTTTTTCGACGAGGTGCAGGTGCAGGCGCAGGTGCTCGCCAGCGACCGCCAAAACGACCCCGATATCCTCGGCATGGTGGGTGCATCGGCGGCGTTGTGTGTTTCGCCGCTGCCCTTCCGCGGCCCGCTGGGCAGCGTTCGGATCGCTCAAGTGGACGGCCAGTTCATTCCGTTCCCGACCCAGGATCAGCTGGAGGAGAGCGATCTCGATCTCGTTGTTTCCGGCAGCCCCACGGCCGTGCTTATGATCGAGGGCTTTGCCCGCGAGATGCCCGAGGACAGGATGCTGCAGGCGCTCGAAGAGGCCCATCGCCACATCCGCACCATCTGCGAGATGCAGGACGAACTCGTCCGCAAGGCGGGCAAGCCGAAGAAGGAGTACGTGCTGGCTGACTATTCCGGCCTGCGTGACCGTCTGACCCGCGGATATCTCGCGGAGCTCAGGGGTGCCAAGGCCATCGCCGGCAAGCAGGATCGCGGTCAGGCCGTCAAGGCTCTGCGTGAGCGTGCCAAGGCCGAGGTCGCCCCGTCCGAGCCGGCGGCGACGGCGAAGGCCGGCGACGCGGGTGGCTACAGTGACGCCGACTTCGCCCACGTCTGGCATGCCCTTGAGGAGCAGGCCGTTCGCGAGAACATCCTCGACGGCAAGCGGCCCGATGGGCGCGACTACACGTCGCTCCGTCCGATCCACTGCGATGTGGACCTGCTGCCGCGGGTGCACGGCTCGTCGCTCTTCCAGCGTGGCGAGACGCAGGCCCTCATCTCCATCACGCTCGGCACCGGAAAGGACGAGCAGCGGGTGGACGGCCTCGTCGACGATTATTCGAAGAAGTTCATGCTCGACTACTACTTCCCGTCCTATTCGGTCGGCGAGGTGCGGCCGATTCGCGGCCCCGGTCGGCGCGAGATCGGTCACGGGGCCCTGGCCGAGCGGAGCGTCAAGCCGGTGCTGCCGGATCCCGACGTCTTCCCCTACACGATCCGCGTGATCTCCGACATCCTCGAGTCGAACGGTTCGAGTTCGATGGCGTCGGTCTGCGGTGCCACCCTGGGCCTGATGGCGGCAGGTGTGCCGATCTCGAATCCCGTGGCGGGCATTTCGGTCGGCCTCGTCAAGCAGTCCGAGCAAAAATGGGTTCTGCTCACCGACATCATCGGTGACGAGGACCACTACGGCGACATGGACTTCAAGATCGCCGGTTCCCATCAGGGCATCACCGGCATCCAACTCGACCTGAAGATCGACGGCATCTCGCCGGCCATCATCGAGGCCACGCTGCGGCAGTCTCGCGAAGCGCGGCTGGAAATCCTGCGGAACATGCTCTCGGCGATCCGTCGCCCGCGTGAAGAGATCTCCCCGTGGGCGCCGCGCCTGCTGAGGACGCGGATCGATCCTGAGAAGATCGGCCTGCTCATCGGTCCGGGCGGCAAAACGATCCGGGCCATCCAGGAATCGTCGGGCGCCAGCATCGAGGTCGAGGACGACGGCACCGTGACGGTGGCCAGCCACGACGCCGAGGGCGCGATGGCGGCCATGGCAAAGATCGAGGCACTCACCGCGTCGATCCAGATCGGGCGGATCTACGAGGGCCGTGTGACGAGCGTGAAGGATTTCGGCGCGTTCGTGGAACTCGTGCCCGGCAAGGACGGTCTCTGCCACGTCAGCGAGCTGTCGGATGAGTATGTGTCGAGCGTCGCGGACGTGTGCCGCGTGGGCGACATCATGCGGGTGAAGGTGATCGCGGTCGACGACCAGGATCGCGTGAAGCTGAGCCGCAAGGCTGCCATGCGTGAGCAGGCGGAGGCTGGCAAGCCGGCGGGCAACTAGCAGGGCGGTGGCCGGTTCGGAACTCCCGATCGGCCCGGAAACCTCGTGGCATCCTAAAATTTCGTGGAAGGGGCCATGTCGTCCGCCGACGATTCAAGCCGCCCAAGGGCGGAAACATATGCGGAATTTGCGGCTCTCGTGGGCGCTCTTGCCCACGAGATCCGCAATCCGCTTTCCACGATCCGTCTCAACATGGAACTGCTCGCCGAAGACTTCGAGCAGACCGATCCAGAGTCGCCGACGAAGCAACGGGATCGCCGTGCGAAGGCGAAGATCGATCTCGTGCGTCAGGAGTGCGACCGGCTCCAGAAACTGCTGGGCGATTTTCTCGATTTTGCGAGGCAGGAGAAACTCTCCCTTGAGCCCGGGAGCCTCAACGTGGAGATCGACCAGTTGCTCGATTTCTATGCCCCGCAGGCCCGCGATGCCGACGTGGAGATTGTTCGCTATCTCGACCCGGAACTGCCGATGGTCCGGCTCGACCGTGAGACCCTCCGATCTGCGGTGCTCAACCTGCTGATCAATGCGGTGCAGGCGATGGATGGCGGCGGCCAGTTGGTCGTGCGGACGCGGCCGGCCGGATTGGGCGTGCTGTTGGAGCTGATCGATACCGGTCCGGGCATGGAAGCGGATACGCTGGCCAAGGCTTTCCGCGCCTTCTACACGACCAAGCAGGGTGGCTCGGGGCTCGGTCTGCCCACGGCACGGAAGATCGTCGAGGCGCATGGCGGTTCGATCGACATCGAAAGCACTCCCGGACGGGGCACCAAGGTCACGATCTGGCTGCCCGCCCCGCCCCGGCTGCCCACGACGGACATGCGATCGGCCAGAGTGCCGGACCGGGCTCCCGGGAACGTGGGGCAACTGGACGGGCCGGAGGGCGGCTTCGTACCATCGAACGCACCATGAACCAGACCCGAGAGAACGCATCTGCCACCCAGCAACCCCCTGCCCCCGGGCTCCAGGGCGTCGTGCGCGTGCTGGTGGTCGACAATGACATCGTCCACGCCCGAACCATGGGCGAGGTCCTGAGCCGGCTCGACTACCAGGTCGTGGTGGTGGGCAGCGGGACGGAGGGGGCGAAGAAGATCGAGCAGGAATCCTTCGACGTCGTCGTCACCGACCTGATGATGAACGACATCGGCGGGCTCGAGATCCTGTCACGGGCCAAGGCTGCGTCGGTCGATACGGAGGTGATCGTGGTCACCGGCCACGGAACGATCCCCTCCGCGGTCGCCGCGATGCAGCAGGGGGCGTTCACCTACCTGCAAAAGCCGCTCGATCTCGCGCACCTGCGGTCGGCCGTCGAGAAGGCCTCCGCCGGCGTCCGCCTCAAGCGGCAGAACCTCGAACTCAACCGCCGGCTGGATGAAAAGTTCGGCTTCGAGGGGGTGATCGGCTCGAGTTCGCAGATGCTCGCCCTCATCGAGCGGCTGAAGCGGATCGCTCCGACGGATGCCACGGTGCTCATCCAGGGAGAGACAGGCACGGGCAAGGAACTCGTGGCCCAGGCCATCCACCAGAACAGTCCCCGCAAGAGCAAGCCCTTCGTGGCCCTCAACTGCGCAGCGCTCAGCGAGAACATCCTGGAGAGCGAGCTGTTCGGCCATGTGCGGGGGGCCTTCACCGACGCCTCCAGCGACCGCGTCGGCAAGTTCGAGTATGCCAACGGCGGCACGCTATTCCTCGACGAGGTCGGCGACATGCCGATGCCGACGCAGATCAAGCTGCTGCGGGTGCTGGAGTCGGGGGAGATCACGCGGGTCGGCTCCAATACACCGACGCGGGTGAACGTGCGGATCCTGTCGGCCACGAACCGCAATCTGGAGGACGCGATCGCGGCGGGCTCGTTCCGCAGCGACCTCTACCATCGGCTCAAGGTCGTCACCATCGCCATTCCCACGCTCAAGGAGCGGGCCGCCGACATTCCGCTCCTCATCGAGCACTTCATCCGGCAGTTTTCCAAGCGTCACGGCAAGACCATCAAGGGCATGTCGCTGGCCGCCCGGATGAAGCTTGGCTCCTACGAGTGGCCAGGCAATGTGCGGCAGCTCCGCAACGTGATCGAGAGCATGGTGGTCGTTGACTGCGACGAACTGCTCGACGTGGATGATCTGCCGCTGGAGTTCGAGCCCCAGACGGCGGCCGAAACCGCCGGCGCGTCGGAATCGGCCGGACTCTCCACTCCGCCTATGGTCGGCGCGAAGGCGGGGCTCGCGGCGCTCGTGGGGCGTCCGCTGGAGGAGGTGGAGCGGCTCCTGATCACTGAAACCCTCAAGCTGACAGGGGGCAACCGGGAGCAGGCGGCCGAATTGCTCGGCATCGGAGAGAGGACGCTCTACAGGAAAATCAAGGAGTACCAACTGCCCTGACGGAGCACGGCGGAGGCAGGGACGAGGCATGGCGAGAATTCACAAGCTGCCGGTGTCGGTGGTCAACCGCATCGCTGCGGGCGAGGTGGTCGAACGGCCCGCCAGCGCGTTGAAGGAATTGCTGGAGAACGCGCTCGATGCATCTCCATCGAGGATCGACGTCGCGCTCGAACAAGGCGGGATCGCGCTGGTTCGGGTGGTTGATGACGGTGGCGGCATCGAGGCCGACGATCTGCCGCTGGCTGTGACGGCCCATGCCACGAGCAAACTGCGGGTGGCGGAGGATCTCGAACGGATCGAGACGCTCGGGTTTCGCGGCGAGGCGCTCGCGAGCATCGGGGAAGTGGCCCGTCTCGTGATCCGGTCGCGAACCCCGCACGGCACGGGGGCTAGCCTGACGGTTGACGGCGGCCGGATGGGGGAAGTCATGCCCGAAGGGTGCGGCCTTGGCACGACGGTCGAGGTGCATCAGCTCTTCGGCAACGTGCCCGCCCGTCGGTCGTTTCTGCGGGCGCCGCAGACAGAATGGTCGCATTCATCGGAGGCCTTCGTCCGCACGGCCCTGGCCCATCCGGGGGTGGCGATGTCACTCTCGCACAATGGCCGCCGCATTCACGACCTGGTGGCCGTGACGGCGTGGCGTGACCGGATCGGCGGCCTCTTTGGACCGAGTCTTGGCGATCGCCTGATCAAGGTGGAGGCGGATGACGGTGAGATTTCGCTGCGTGGCCTCGTGGGCCGGCCCGAAGACGACATGGCCGGCACCCGTCTGCAGCATCTCTTTGTGGCCGGCCGGCCGTTTCGTGACCGCTCGATCCTGCACGCGGTGCAGGAGGGATACCGTGGACTGCTGCTCTCGGGACGCCAGCCCATCGTGTTTTTGTCGTTCGACATGCCGGCCGACATGGTCGATGTCAACGTTCATCCGGCCAAGATGGAGGTGCGGTTCCGCGAGCCATCCCGGCTCTATCGCCTCGTACTTTCCGCGCTCCGGACCGCGTTTCTGCAGCACGACATGGGCACTCGCCTGAATCCGCCGGCATCCCCCTGGGATGGCCAGAGGGATGCCGACGGGAGCGCCTCGGCGGGCGGTGCCGAGGGTGCAGGTGGTACGTGGGGGCGGTCCGGCTCCGTGGATGCAGCCGGACGTTCGACGGCAGTCGCTCCCTGGTTCGGTCAGCCGCAGAAACAGACACCCTTCCCTGCCCCGGTCGCCCCACAGCGGCCGACGCCCTTGTGGGAGCAGGTCGAGCAGGCACCGCTTGCGTTCCCCGCGGCAGTCGGTCCGGCGTCGACCTCCGTCAGCCCGGGCCAAGTCGCCTGTGAGCGGGCCGTGCAGATGCATAACCGCTACATCGTGGTCGAGTTCGGTGATGGGATCGAGGTGATCGATCAGCACGCGCTCCACGAGCGGGTGTTGTACGAGCGACTGAAGGCATCGGTTGCGGACGGGCATCTGGAGGTGCAGCCGCTGCTCATCCCGGAGAAGGTGGACTTGGGGGCCGCCGAGTTGGAACTCGTCACGGAACATGCCGAGGCGCTCGAGCGGGCGGGGATGCGAGTGGAGCCCTTCGGCGGCTCCACCGTGATCGTGACGAGCAAGCCAGTGTTGGCCGGCAATACGCCGGCCGCCGAGATCGTCCGGGAGGTGTTGGAACGGCTGTCGGCGGTGGCGGCCGGTGGCGATGCGGGCATCCTCGTCGACGAGGTGCTGCACGGCCTTGCCTGCCGGGCCGCCATCAAGGCGGGCGATCCGCTCTCGCGGGAGGAGGTCGATGCGCTCGTGCGCGACCGGCGGATGGTCCGCGAGTCGCATCACTGTCCCCACGGGCGGCCGACCTCCCTCGTGCTGTCGCGACAGGACCTCGATCGGCAGTTTCGCCGCACCTGAACCCACTTTCGACGGAAAACGAAATGATCTGCGTCAGCATCGGACGGGGCCGTCACCGGCACGTCATCGCCGAGCACAAATATCTGGCCGACCACGGCATCCGCCTGGTGGAACTGCGGCTCGACTACATCGAGGGCCCCGTGCAGGTGGCTCGTCTGCTCAGGGAACGCCACTGCCCCGTGATCGCCACCTGTCGTCGTGCGGCGGACGGCGGCCGCTGGGCACAGTCGGAGGAAACCCGCAGGCTGGTGCTGCGGACGGCGATCGTCGAGGGTGCTGATTACGTCGACCTCGAGGACGACATCGCCGCCAGCGTGCCTCGCTACGGCAGCACGAAGCGGATCGTCAGCCATCACGATTTTCACAAGACGCCCGCCGACCTCGAGTCGCTCCACGCCCGACTCGCCGGCCTCGATGCCGACATCGTGAAGATCGCCACCATGGCCAACCATCCCACGGACAACCTGCGGATGATGGATGTGGTGCGGGCGGCGCAGATCCCGACCGTCGGCATCTGCATGGGGGACATCGGCATGCCGACCCGCGTGCTCGTTGGCCGCTACGGCGCGCCCTTCACGTTCGCGACGTTTCACGATGACCGTGTGATGGCGCCGGGACAGATCGGCTGGCGGCAGATGCGCGAGCTCTACCGCTACGATTCGATCACGACGGCGACGCGCATCTACGGCGTGGTGGCCGACCCGGTGGCCCACAGCCTCAGCCCGGTTGTCCACAACACGGCGCTCGAGGCGGCCGGCATCGATGCGGTCTATCTCCCCTTCCGTGTGCCGGCCGAGCAGATCGACGAATTCATCGATCGTGCGTCGCATTGGCCGCTGTCAGGGTTGAGCGTGACGATTCCCCACAAGGAGGCCGTGCTGAAGCACGCCCTTTGCCAGGAGGATCTGGTGACGTCGATCGGCGCCGCAAATACGCTTTCGTTCGATGCCTCCGGCGTGGCTGCCTACAACACGGATGCCACCGCGGCGGTGGAGAGCCTGCGGGCCGCGCTCGTGGAGCAGGAGGCCGAGGAAAACGCCGATGGCGTGGCCGGGGCCGTCCGCAAGGGGGATGGGTTCGGCCTCAAGACGGCGATCGTGCTCGGTGCCGGCGGTGCGGCGAGGGCGGTCGCCTTCGGTCTGAAACAACAGGGGGTCGACGTGACGGTGACTTCCCGCACGCAGGAACGCTCGAAGCGGATCGCCACCGAGGTGGGCTGCAAGTCTGTCGACTGGAATTCCCGCTACCGCGTGCCCTACGACTGCGTGGTGAATGCCACGCCCGTCGGAATGCACCCGAACGTCGATGAAACTCCTTATGCCAAGGAGCATCTGCGTTCCTACATGGTCATCTTCGACACTGTCTACAATCCTGAAAATACGCTGCTGGTGAAAGAGGCCCGCGCCGTCGGCTGCAGGATCGTGACCGGTGTGGATATGTTCGTACGTCAGGCGGCGATCCAGTTTCGAATCTGGCACGGTGCCGATGCCCCCGAGCAGGTGATGCGAGACGCCCTCAAGCGGGCGACATCATCGGCACGGCAGCCGGACTGACTCCGCGTCATCGGATTGCGTTCGACCGGTCCGGGAGGTTTGTGAATTCATGCCACGCATCACCCTCATCGGCTATCGCGGCACGGGCAAATCGACCGTGGCCGCCCTGCTTGGCGACATCCTCGGGTGCGGGTGGTGCGACGCCGACCTCGTGCTCGAGGGAAAACTTGGCCGTTCGATCGCGTCGTTGGTGAGGGAGCGTGGCGAACCGGTCTTTCGCGACGAGGAGGCGGTCGTGCTGGCCGACCTTCTCCGATGTTTCCCCGGCGTGCTCTCCACCGGAGGTGGTGCCGTGCTGCGGGCGGAGAATCGCCAGATGCTCCGGCAACTGGGCAGCCCGGTTGTCTGGCTCACGGCGCCGGCCGACGTGGTCCGCCAACGATTGGCCGCGGATCCCACCACTGCGGAACGACGGCCGGCCCTGGCCGCCCCGCCCTCCGGTCGGCCGTCCGCGCCCGGCGATCCGTTGGCCGAGGTGACCGCGGCCCTGGCGGACCGCGAGCCGCTTTACCGTTCATGCGCTCAGTACCAGGTCGACACCTCGATCGCATCGCCGGCCGCCGTGGCTGCCCAGATCGCGGCCTGGCTGCGAACCGAGTGGCCGATGCAGGCAGGCAACACGGCCCGGGGCGAAGGCCATCCCGATGAAGGTCGTTCCGGAGCCGCATCATGATCGTCGCCAGCCTTCTGCTCGCCCTGCTGCCGGCGCCAGACAGCCTTCTCTGGGCGGTGCTCGCGGCCGTCGCCGGCGGCCTGGCGGGGCGGCTCCTCACATCGAGCGTGGGCGGCCTGCTCGACGCCGGCGCCTTTGCCTATGAGGAACTGCCGCTGAAGACCGATGAGTCCTCGGCTGGGAGTCGTCGATGGATCGAGAAAGCCGTGGTGGCTGCGGCCGTGGGCCTCTGGTGGTGGGAGGTGCGCAGTCAGGGCCTGGGGCCGGTGGCGGAGTCCGGCGCCGACGCCGCGGTCCTGATGCGGTGCGCGGCGCATGCGGTGCTTGGCTTGTTGCTGGCTGCCGCGGCGTGGATCGACATTCGGCACAGGGTGATCCCCGACTGCGTGACGGTGCCCGGCGTGCTCCTCGGCCTCGTCGTGGTGTGGCTGATGCCCGACGTACTGTTGCCCGTTGAATGTGAAGTGCCCCGGTCGTTTGCTCCGCCGCTTCTCGAGGCAGATGTGCTCGGCTGGTTTGGCGGGCTTCGCACGCAGGCTCCGCCGCCATGGATGGAAGGATCGCCTCACCTGGTGGGGCTCGTCGTGCCGGCGGTGATCTTTCTGGTCTGGTGGCTCGTCTGCACGGCGCCCTTCCTCGTGCCGGTGGAGTGCGATCCTGCCGGTCCGACATCGGTGGTGGCGACGCCGCGATACCGGATCGAACCACGCAACGCCATCCTGCTGGTGGGGCTCGCGGCGATCGTGGCGGCCTGGCTTGGAGGTGGTGAGCGATTTCGCGGGCTGCAGTCGTCGCTCGTGGGGCTCGCGGTGTCGGCCGGGCTCGTGTGGAGCATACGCGAGGGGGCCTCGCGGAGCCTGGGCCGCGAGGCGATGGGCCTCGGTGACGTCACGTTGATGGCAATGGTCGGGGCATGGGTCGGCTGGCAAGCCAGCGTGCTGACGTTCTTTCTGGCCGCCTTCATCGGTCTGGCGCATGGGCTCGTGCAGTTGGTGCGTCACCGGGAGAACGAGCTTCCTTACGGCCCGAGCCTGTGCCTTGCCTGCGCGGCCGTGGTCGTGGGCTGGCGGCCGCTGTGGCAGTGGGCCGGCGGCCCGTTCACGCAGCCGCTCGAACTGGCTCTCGTGATCGGTGTCGTCGTCGCGCTGACGGCCCTCACGCTCTTCGTCTGGCAGCGGTTGCGACGGTGAAGGTACCGCCGCTTGTGCGTGTCCCTCCGTGGCGGCACGTTTGTAACGTGTCCGTGAGTTGACGAAGCCTGTGCCCACTGGTCGTAGTCGAACGTCACTCACCGCCGGGCCGGCAGAAGTCTCGTCGCGTTGGCTTTTTCGCCATCACAAATTTTGGCGGTGCCGTGCCGGTCAGGGGCGAAAAATCCAAGAGCTCCTCGAGCTTCCGCCGATCCCGGCTTCCTGACTGCTTCGTAGGATGCCATGTGTCGCGAGAACCCGGTTCGTCCGCGAATCCAGGGCCTGCTTTCGCCTTGCCCGCCCTGCCGGGCTTTCCTACGATCCCGCCCCCCATCCGGGCGTGGAGCCGAGGCATGCCGTTTCCCTTTTCTGCCACCAGAGAGTCCGTTGCCGCTCGCTGCGTGCTGTTGCCGGCACTTGCGATGGTGGTCGGCTGCTCGAACCACCTGTTCCAGAAGCCCACCGTTGCGACACCCGTGAACCTCGTGCCGCCGCCGGGTGTCGCGGCGCCGGCCGCGACACTGCCGCAACTCTCGTCTTCTGCGGCAACGCCGTTGCCCTCGTATGCGGACGTGGACGGCCGCCAATTGCAGACGACCCTGGCCCGCAGCCAGGACGAGAACCAACTCCTGAAGGACGAACTCACCGTGCTGCGCGAGCAGTTGGCCAGCACCTCCAACCAGTTGGCTGCCTCGCGGCTCCCGGCTGCAGGCGGCGGAGCGATGCCATGGGGGCCACCGGTGTCTCCAGGGCCAGCCGGCAGTCTCCAGCAGCCCGGCGGTCCCCAGGCGGCAGTCGTGGCCGGCATGGCGGCGCGGCCCGCGGTGAACGGTCCGGCGGCGATGCACGCGGCGATGGGCCAGCTTGCGTTGCCTGGCGTCGAAACACGTTTCGATGGCAACGTCGTGCGGCTCGAGGTGCCGGCAGATCGGCTCTTCGACGGCGGCAGCGCAGCCCTGTTGCCAGGCGGCAGCGCGCTTCTCACCCAGGTGGCGGGTGAAATCGATCGGGTCTTTCCCAGGCACTTCGTGGGCATCGAAGGACACGTCGACACCGAGCCTCTCGAGCAGGCCTCATGGGGCTCGCCGCACCAGCTCACCTCGGCTCGTGCCGCGACGGTATTTGACTTCTTCACGACCCGCACGCCGCTGCGACAGGGGCAGCTCTTCCTCGTCGCGCACGGCTCGAATCATCCGGTCGTGTCCAACGCCACGGCCGCCGGTCGCACCCGCAACCGCCGCATGGAGTTCGTCATCTACCCCGAGCGGATCGGCGGCGGGGACGAACTTGGTGACCAATAGAGTGTCTCTGAGTGTCTCGGTTTGACCGGGCGGTCGTTGCCCGCATTGGTTCGCCGGCTACGGCATGCTCGTCGCCGGCGGATTTTGCGACAGGAAGCTCTTGGGCGAGTCGTGAATCGCTCGTGAGTCGCAGAATTCACCGGACTCCTTGTGGGGGCGAGTTTTTAACTTGCCTCTCCGACCGGCTCCTCAGCATCTGGAGATTTCGCGTGCCCCAGCCGTCCCGGCGTCGCAGTGCATATTCGCCACTTTCAGACGGCCGCTCGCGGCCCTAAACTCCTCCCATGGTCACGATCATCGACTACGGCAGCGGCAATCTCCGCAGCGTGCAAAAGGCGCTGGAACGGGTGGGCGTGGAGGCCCGCATCACCGACGACCCGAATGTCGTGGCCGAATCCAGCCGGCTGGTGCTGCCCGGCGTCGGGGCCTTTGGCGACGCCATCCGGGCCCTCCGCGGCCGCGGCTTGGTGGAGCCGATCCTCTCGCACATCCGGGCCGACAAGCCGTTTCTCGGCATCTGCATGGGACTGCAGCTCCTCTTCGAGAGCGGTTCTGAGGGGGGGCACCACGAGGGGCTCGGCGTCCTGCCCGGTGAAGTGACCAGGTTCGCTCTGCCTCACGGCATGAAGATCCCGCACATGGGCTGGAACCAGGTCGCTTGGCGGACGCACGCCGCGGCACAGCCCGCCGGCTGCGACGGCGACCACTTCTATTTCGTTCATTCCTACGTGGCACGGCCCCGCGATGAATCCGTGATCGCCGCCACCAGCGACTACGGCGGCCCGTTCTGTGCGGCCGTGGCCCGTGGCCGGCTGTTCGCCACGCAGTTTCATCCCGAGAAGAGCCAGTCGGCGGGCATGGCGCTCTTGCAAGCCTGCATGAGGAGACCCTGACTATGGAACTCTGGCCCGCCATCGACCTCCGCGGCGGCAGGTGTGTACGGCTGCTGCAAGGCGATTATGACCGCGAGACCGTATTCGGCGACGATCCCGTGGAGATGGCCCGTCGGTTCGCATCCGGTGGCGCTCGCCGCCTGCACATCGTCGACCTCGACGGTGCCAAGGCCGGAACGCCCGTGCAGGCCGACCTCGTGGGCCGCATGGTGATGGCGGCGGGCGTTCCCTGCCAGCTGGGCGGCGGCATCCGTTCTGTGGAAACGGCCCGTGCGTACGTGGCCGCCGGCGTGGATCGCCTCGTCGTTGGCAGCGTGGCGATCGAGAACCCTGCTCTGCTTGCGGAACTGGCCCACGCATTTCCTGGTCGGATGGTTTTGGGAATCGACGCGCGGGATGGCAAGGTCGCCGTGCGCGGATGGCTCGAGACCAGTTCCCTCGGGGCGATCGACGTGGCAAAGCGGCACGAGCACCTGCCGCTGGCAGGAATCGTTTACACCGACATCGCCAAGGACGGCATGATGTCCGGACCCAACATTCCCGCCCTCACCGAGATGGTCCGTGCGGTCCGCCTGCCGGTGATTGCCTCGGGTGGGGTCTCGAATGCCGGGGATATCCGCGAGGCGGCAGCCGCCGGCGCCGCCGGCTGCATCGTGGGGCGGGCGCTGTACGAGGGCAGCCTGACGCTGGCCGCAGCGGCCGATGCCGCTGGAGAGCCGGCCGTCACCGGTGCAGGCTGACAGCCCTGATCTCCCAGGCTGCCTGCCTTTCCGGGGCCGACGCGGGCGGTGGTTTTCCACCGGAAAATCTCGAAGAACCCTCAATTTCCTCAGGCTTTTGCGTCGACCGGTTCCATGTCCAGATGAACGTCCAGATTGCCGGGCCCGCCGGCCCTCTCTACCATCGACTCCCATGGCCACCGACATCCGCATCAAGGAACAGCTGCCGGAACTCACGCGGCGGATCGTTGAGACGTATCACGACGTCCCGACGATCCACTATCTCGGCCACTGTCCGCTGCCCAATTATGAGGCGATCGTGTCGGCCTGCGAGGACCTCAAGGAGATCCTCTACCCCGGTTACCGCCGCCGGGAAAACCTGCACATGGGCAACGTCACCTACCACGTGGGCGACCTCGTGGACGGGTTGCACGACAAGCTCACCACGCAGATTGGCAGGGCGCTGCGGCACAGCCTCTCGGCGCAGCGGGCCGCCACGGAACAGGGGGTCGAAGCGCCCTCGCTCCCCGATGCCGTGCAGCATTGCACGGAGGAAGGGGACTTCGAGGCACTTGGCCAGGCCAAGGCGGTTGAGTTTTTGGAACGAATTCCCGACCTTCGCAGGGTCCTCGCCACGGACGTGCAGGCCGCCTACGATGGCGACCCGGCCGTCCGAACCCTTGACGAAGTGATCTTCTGCTATCCGGGCCTCGAAGCCGTAACGATCCATCGTCTGGCCCATCTGCTGCACCGCCTGGAGGTGCCGCTGATTCCTCGCATGATGGCCGAATGGGCCCACGCGAGAACCGGCATCGATATCCATCCTGGGGCGACGATCGGCGACCATTTCTTCATCGACCATGGCACGGGCGTCGTGATCGGCGAGACGTGCGAGATCGGCTGCCGCGTGAAGCTCTACCAGGGAGTGACGCTCGGCGCGGTCTCGTTCCAGACCGATGCCGATGGGCATCTCGTACGGGGTACGAAACGCCATCCGACGATCGAGGACCGCGTGGTCATCTACGCCAATGCCACGGTGCTCGGCGGGGCGACGCGAATCGGTCACGACTCGGTCATCGGCAGCAACGTCTGGCTGACGCGGTCGGTCGATCCCCACACGACGGTCGTGCTCGAACGCCCGAAACTCCGCATGCGCGGCGAAGCACCGCAGCCCGAGGCGGATTACCAAATCTGACGGCCCTCTCGAGTCGTCCCCGCGAGAAACCAGTCCGCGTGTGCACAGCGGCATCCGTGCACGTTAGAAACTCGCCCCCACGCAAAGCCCGCCGCCGGGGACTCGATCGCGTATGCCGGCCTAGCGGCCCCGTTCGGCGATTCGCACGACCTCGCGGGCCGTGGCTTCGGCCTGCATCTTTGTGGCGATCGCCTCCTCTCCCGTGACGATCTTGCTCCGGATTGTTTCCAGTTGCTCGCGGGCCTGGGTGAGATCGATTTTCTCGACCGGAATGGCCCGTTGCGTGATCACCGTGACGGCATCGTGGCCGACCTCGACGAATCCACCGTCGACGAACACGCGTCGTACGGCATCGGTCGGCCCACCCTGCTCTCCCGTGATCCGCACCTCGCCCGCCCCGAGGCGGCCAATGAAAGGTGCGTGACCGCGGGCGATACCCCGCTGGCCATCGAACAACGGCAGCGTGACGAAACGCGCCCGCGTGTCGAGGCTCGTCAATTCGGGGGTCACGATGACACAGCGAACGCCACCAGCGTCATTGTCTCGTCCCGTTCCTGAGCCAGTTGTCTCTGCCATCATGTGTGTTTCCCTAAGGGGTCGCCTCTCCGCTGGCACGAGCCTCAGCTTTTGGCGGCCATCTTCTTGGCCTGCTCCTCGGCCTGCTCGATCGGGCCGACGTACATGAACGCCTGCTCGGGCAGATGATCCCACTTGCCGTCGGCAATCTCCTCGAACGACCGGATCGTGTCGGCGAGGCTCGTGATCTCGCCGGGCTTGCCGGTGAACACCTCTGCCACGAGGAACGGTTGGGACAGGAAACGCTCCATGCGGCGGGCGCGGTGCACGACGAGTTTATCCTCTTCGGAAAGCTCGTCGACACCGAGGATCGCGATGATGTCCTGGAGTTCGCGATACCGCTGCAGCGTCCGCTGCACGCGGCGGGCGATCTTGTAGTGGCGTTCACCCACGTACTGAGGGTCAAGGATGCGGCTCGAAGAGGCGAGCGGATCGACTGCCGGATAGATGCCCTTCTCCGAGATCGAACGCTCCAGGTAGAGGAAGGCGTCGAGATTGCCGAACGCCGTCGCCGGCGCCGGGTCGGTCGGGTCGTCAGCCGGCACATAGACCGCCTGCACCGAGGTGATGGCACCCTTCGAGGTCGATGTGATCCGCTCCTGCAGAGCGCCCATCTCCGTGGCCAGCGTCGGCTGATAGCCCACGGCGCTCGGCATGCGGCCGAGCAGAGCGCTCACTTCGCTGCCCGCCTGTGAAAAGCGGAAGATGTTGTCTACGAAGAGCAGCGTATCGGCGCCGGTGGTATCGCGAAAATATTCCGCCATGGTGAGCGCGGAGAGCGCCACGCGAAGACGCGCCCCCGGCGGTTCATTCATCTGACCGAACACCATGCAGGTCTGCTCGATGACGCTGCGGCCCGTGTCACCAATCTTGGCTTCCTGCATTTCCAGCCAGAGGTCGGTGCCCTCGCGGGTTCGCTCGCCGACGCCGGCGAAGACGGAGTAGCCGCCGTGGGCGCTTGCAATACGGGCGATGAGTTCGGTGAGGATGACCGTTTTGCCCAGGCCGGCACCGCCGAAGAGGCCGGCCTTGCCGCCGCGGACGAACGGCGTCAGGAGGTCGATCACCTTGATGCCGGTCTCGAAGAGTTCGGTCTTCGTGGACAGTTCCGTGACCGGCGGCGGATCCCGATGAATCGGCCACCGCTCTGCCGTTTTCACTTCGCCGCGATTGTCGATCGGTTCGCCGAGCAGGTTGAACACCCGTCCGAGTGTGGCCGGCCCGACCGGCACGGAGAGCGGACCACCGGTGTCGACCACGTCCGCGCCGCGGATCAGGCCGTCGGTGCTGCCGAGGGCCACGCACCGAACCTTGCCGCCACCGAGGTGCTGCTGCACCTCGCCGACGAGGTGCAGCGAGACCCCCTTCTTTTCGCTGTCGATACGGACGGCGTTGTAGATCGCTGGAATGCCGTCTTCTGCAAACTCGACGTCGAAAGTCGACCCGATCACCTGCGTGACGTGTCCGATGTTCCTGCCTGCTGCCTTGGTCGCCGTCGCCATGATGGTTCCTGTTCGTGTAACGATCGAAAGTTGGGATGTCTTGGAGGGGATGTCTTGCTTGCGCGCTATTGTTTCAACGCCTCGACGCCGCCGAGGATTTCCATGATCTCGCCCGTGATCTGCGACTGCCGCGCCCGGTTGTAGCGCCGCGACAGGTTCTTGATCAGTCCGGCGGCGTTCTCGCTGGCGGCCTTCATGGCGACCATGCGTGCCACCTGTTCACTCACGGCTGCATCGAGGAAGCACTTGAAGAGCCGCGACAGGAAACTCGCCGGAAGAATCTCCTCGAGGATGCTCTCGGCCGAGGGATAGAAGTCGTATTCCTGCGACGCCAGTTTGGCCGTCGCCGCCCCCCCCGTCGCCGCCCCGGCGACTTCAGGGGCTTTCAGCGGCAGGAGCATTTCGGTGACCGCCTCCTGTCTGGCGATGCTGTGAAAACGCGTGTAAACGACGTCGAGGCGATCGATTTTCCCGGCTGAGTAGGCCTCAAGATAGGCCCGGCCGATCGGCATCACGGCGTCGAATGCCGGCTTGTCCTCGAACGACGTATACCGCTCGTCCATGTCGATGCCACGAAATTTGAGGGCTGAAATCCCCCGCTTTCCGGACACGGCCACGTCGGTGTCGACCCGTTCACTCTTCCACTGGCCGAGGATCGCCACAGCCTGACGGACGATGTTGGAATTGTAGCCGCCACAGAGGCCGCGATTGCCCGAGAGCACCAGCACGGCAGTGCGTTTCGTCGGGCGGACGTCGAGCAACGGATGGACGACGTCGGCGCCGACATTGGCAATGTTTTCCAGGATCTTCACCAGTTGCTTGGTGTAGTCCCGCGCGGCCACCGATCGGTCCATTGCCTTCTTGAACCGCGCGGTGGCAATCAACTCCATCGTGCGCGTGATCTTGCGGATGTTCCGCACGGAACGCCTGCGTCGATCGAGTGCTCTCGCCTTGGCCATGCTGTCAAACCCTCAGTCTGGTGCGCAACTACTTCGTGGTGCCGGCCAGCGGACGCGAACCGCCCGCCGAGCCTTCCTTGGCGGCCCACTGCCGCTTGAACTCCGCGATCGCCGCCTCCAGCTGCCGCTCCGACTCGGAGTCGAGCTCCTTCGACTGCTCGATCTTCGCACGGAGTTCTGGAATCTGATCGCGAATGAACGTCAGGAAGCCCTTCTCCCACTCGGCGACCAACTCGCGTTTCACCGTGTCGAGGTGCCCGCGGGTGCCGGCGTAGATGCTCAGCACCTGGTCGACGATGTCCATCGGCTGATACTGACCCTGCTTGAGGAGTTCCACCATGCGGTAGCCGCGATCGAGCCGCGACTGCGTGGCCGCATCGAGGTCGGTGCCGAGTTGGGCGAACGCTTCCAGTTCGCGGAAACTTGCGAGATCGAGCCGCAGGCCACCCGCCACCTTCTTCATGGCTTTGGTCTGGGCGGCACCGCCCACGCGCGACACCGAGATGCCCACGTTCATGGCCGGACGCTGGCCGGCGAAGAAGAGGTCGGGCTGGAGGTAGATCTGTCCGTCGGTGATCGAGATCACGTTCGTGGGGATGTAGGCGGAGACCTCGCCCTCGAGCGTTTCGATGATCGGCAGGGAGGTGAGCGAACCGCCCCCCTTCTCCTTCGAGAGCTTCGCCGATCGCTCGAGCAGACGGCTATGGGCATAGAACACGTCGCCCGGATACGCCTCACGCCCCGGCGGACGCCGCATGAGCAGCGACAACTGGCGATACGCCGTGGCCTGTTTCGAAAGATCGTCGTACACGATCAACGCGTGTTCGCCGTTGTACATGAAGTACTCGGCCATCGCTGTGCCCGAGTACGGGGCGATGTACTGCAGTGGAGCCGCGGTGCTGGCCCCTGCCACGATCACCGTGGTGTAGTCCATCGCGCCATACTTCCGCAGGATGTCGATGGCCACCGCCACGGACGAATCCTTTTGGCCAACGGCGACGTAAAAACACTTCACGCCACTGTTCTTCTGGTTGATGATGGCATCGATGCCGATGGCCGTCTTGCCGGTCTTGCGGTCGCCGATGACAAGCTCTCGCTGGCCGCGGCCGATCGGGGTCATGGCGTCGATGGCCTTGATGCCCGTCTGGAGCGGTTCGCGGACGGGCTGCCTGTCGGCCACGCCCGGGGCGAGCGTCTCCACAGGACGGCGATGTTCTGTGACCACCGGTCCCTTGCCGTCGAGTGGATTGCCGAGCGGGTCGAGCACCCGGCCGATCACGGCCTCACCAACCGGCACGCTCAGAAGCTTGCCGGTGCTTCGCACTTCGTCACCCTCGGTCACCTTCAGGTAGTCACCGAGAATGATCACGCCGACCGAGTTTTCCTCGAGGTTGAAGGCCAGGCCGGTGACGCCACCCGGGAATTCGACCATTTCGCCGGCCATCACGCCGGAGAGGCCCCACACCCGCGCGATGCCGTCGCCGACCTCGAGCACGCGACCGACTTCACGCACGTCGATGCCCGACTCGAAGCGGTCGATCTCCTCACGCAGTACCGAGGCGATCTCGTCCGTATTGAATTTCATGAATGCTCCTCTGCTTCAGCCGCGCCCTGAGCCGCACGAGGCTCGTGGCAACGGAATGGTCATAGACGGTGTCGGCGATCCGCACGATGAGGCCGCCGATCAGTTCGGGATTGACGATGAAGGTTGGGGTGACGCTGGTGCCGACGGCCGTTTCGACCGCGGTGACGATCTCACGCTGCTCGTCAGAATCGAGTGGATGAGCCGTGGTGAAGGTGGCCTGGCTGCGGCCCTCCATCTCATCGGCGCGACGCTCCGCTGCGATGACCACCTGGTGCAGCATGCCCAGCCTGCCGTGCCGAGCCAACACATGCAGGGCGTGGAGGGTGGTGGGGAGGACCCGTCCGGCGCAGATCCTGTTGATGACGGCCGACTTCTCCTCAGGAGTCACCTTCGGGGAGTCGAAGACAAGGCCGGCCTTGGGCACCCTCGGGAGCACGTCGCGAACCATCGCGCCAAGCTCTTCAATCACCTCGCGGCGGCACTGTTTCCTGTCCGCGGCCTCGATGATCGCCTGCGCATAGATCTTGGACAGCCGCTCCACGCCGATGTCGGCATGGCCTTCGCCGGCATGGCCGGCCGATTGTCGGGCGTCGTGGGAATCGTGGGATGCGCTGGTCATCGGAGTGGCCTCAGTTCACGCTGGGTTTCGTGCCGATACTGGCGAGCGAATCTCGGACCAGCCTGGCCTGATCATCGCGCCCCAGCTTCTCCCGGAGAAACTTTCCGGCCACCTCGACAGCCAAATCTCCGGCGCGGTCAGCGATCTGGGCAAGCGCCTCGTCCTTCGCGAGCCCGATATCATGGCGGGCTCGGGCCTGTTCTTCATCAGCCGCCTTGCGGGCCTCGGCTACGATCGCCTGCCGGGTGGTATCGGCGTCGCGACGGGCCTCTTCCAGCATGCCGCGGACCTCGTCGGTGGCTTCGGCCAGTCGGCGTTCATACGACGCCAGCATCCGTTTAGCGTCTTCATTGGCAGCCTGCGTCGCAGCGATCGTGTCGGCGATGCCCTGCTCCCGCTTGTCGAGTCCATCCATGATCGGGTTCCACGCGAACTTCGTCAGCAGTCCGAGAAGCCCGAGAAAAACGACGAACGACCAGACGGCAAGGTCGGTTTGGAACCACGCCGGGCTTTCGAAGTCTTTTTGCGTAGTTCCGGCTGGTGGATTGTGACCGATCTCCGGCAGATGGCCGTGGTCGCCGTGCCCGGCATCATGTCCCGACTGATGCCCACCGGCATCGTGCTGGACATCCGCCGCGAACACGGATCCGCCCAACGCGAAGCCGCAGAGAACGATCGCCGCGATGAAGCTCAATCGCGATACGACGCAAGCGGATTGCTCTGGATAATTCTGTTTCAAGGTCTTTCTCCGCAATGTTGGTCCGGCGTGGAACTCGTGTTTTGCTCTTGGCGGCCGTTGGTCTTCGCGACGAACGAGCCCTCCGACCTCCGCGAGGCGGGGAGCGGTGTCGCTCCCCGCCCGCGCAGGTGGGAATACGCAAGCCGGGATTGGGTTTACTTCTGCGAGCAGATGAACAGCGCGTAGAACGTGAAACCCTCGATGAGGGCAGCAGCGATGATCATCGCGGTCTGGATGCTGCCCGAGACTTCCGGCTGACGGGCCATGCTCTCGTAGGCCGCCGAGGCGAGTTTGCTGATGCCGTAAGCGGCCCCAATGACGACGAGGCCGACGCTGAACGGCGCGGTGAGATCGATAAGGGAACGCCCGCCCGCGGCTTCCTGGGCACTGGCGACATTGGCACACAGCACCGTGACGAGAACGGCGGCAAGAGTGGAGAGCGTACGGAAGGAAGTGAGGGATCGGATCATCACGGCAACAAGCTCCTTGGATAACGAGGGACCGGACAAGCATCCGGCGAGGGAAACGAAAACTGGGAAAACGGTGACCGAAGTTCTACGGAAATCCCGGGTGTATGGAAATCCTGGGTGTACGGAAATTGTGTGGTTGTCGAAGCGATGCTGATCGAGAGGGCTGCCAGAGCGCCGGTGGACTAGTGCTGGTGGACTAGTGCTAGTGGACTAGTGCTGGTGAACCGAGGCCCCGATGAAGAGCGCCGACAGGAAGGTAAAAATATAGGCCTGCAGGAAGGCGACGAACAGTTCCAGCACGCTGAACAGCGTGCAACTCACCACGCTGATGCCCGTGACCGTCGCCCACATGCCCATGGAGTAGGTAGCCGCCCCCGAGATCAGCCCCATGATGCCGAGCAGCACGAGGTGGCCGGCAACCATGTTGGCGAGAAGCCGCACGGCGAGAATCAAATGCTTGATCAGCAGGCCGAGCATCTCAATGGCGAAGATCATCGGCTTGAGGAGGATGGCCAGCGGCAGGGGTAGGTCCATTGACGGCACCTGATTGCCGAAGAAGCCGAGAAAGCCGAATTTCAGCATCCCAGCCACGACAACCGTGGCGAACGTCACTCCCGCAAGGGCGAGCGTGACGGAGAAAGACGCCGTGGGCGATCCCGCCCAAGGCACCATTCCGAGCAAATTGCAGCCGAGCACGAAAAAAAAGAGGGTCAGCAACAGCGGTACGAAGCGGTCGCCGTCGTGCCGCTCCCGAACGGCGTGAACAGCCACGGCGGCTGCCGAATGTCCGTGGGCATGACCTGCAACCGCATGATCATCGTGTGCGTGGTCGTCGTGATGATCGTGGCCGTCGTGGTGGTCGTGGCTGTCGTGGTGGTCGTGGCTGTCGATCGCCGGGCGGGCAATCTGGTCGCGGACGAAGAGGATCATCGCTTCGAACAGATTTGCGAACCGCCCCTTCGGCGCGGCACCCGTCCGCAACGCCGCGGCGAGTCGCGTGAACAGGAGGCACAGGATGCTGGCCAGCACCAGTTCCAGGATCATGTATTTCGAGATGCCGAATCCCGACTGCACCGCGTAGAGACTGTCGAGCGTCGCGAACGGTTGCGGGATGAGTATTTTCCCGTCCATGGCCTGGTTGAACTCGGCGACGTCGGTGATGTCAGGTCGGCCGTTTCGCAGGAACTGCGGCACGTCGTCGAGAGTCTTCCATCCCTGCCGCCACAACGCCTTCGGCACCTCGAAGAAGTAGCAGTCTTTCAGATGGTAGATCGGGTTGTGGTCGGACATCGGGGCCTTGTTTTCCTGGGCCTTGTTCCGGAGCGGCTGTCGGCTGGCATGCACGACGGTTTTTGCTTCGGGACGCAGAGTGTGGATGAAAAGGGCGGCTGCCGTCAATCAGGAGATTTTTTGCCGGGAATCCTGCGACGTTCGCGGCCTCCCATGATGTGCAGAAGAATGTCCGTGGCAAGGAGCACGAGATAAAAAAACAGTACGAAACGGTCGGCCCCTGCCTCGCGGAGCCAATTGTCTCCCGCCTGCAGCCAGCCCAAGGCCGCCAGCGGCAGGAAAATCCGCAGCGTCACTGCCCCCAGCCCCTTCGCCACCCCGAGGGCGGGATTCCGGGTCGGCCATCGGGCGACCAGCCAACCCCCGATTCCACCGGCGAGGCAGACGGTCGCCGCGAAGGCGACCGCATCGCCCATACGCGGCGACTCACCCCCCGTCGCGATCGCGAGTCCGGCCGACCCGGCGAGCACGGAAACCAGGACGGCGGTTCCGAAGAGGGTCCAAGCGAGTTCCGAAGGCTGCTTCGATACGCTCACGAATTCTTTCTCCCCCGCAACTGCACGATCCACGCCAGCCCGAAGATGAAGCCCAGCACCAGTCCGGCCATCCCCAGAAACGTCGTTTCGAGTCGGTGATCGAGCCAGTTGCCTGCCACGGCGGGCAGGAACATGGCGAGGCCGACGGCGATGATTCGCGAGGCCCAGACCGCGGCCTCGCCGACGGGGGAACCAGTAACTCGGCGACGTTCGGATGAGGGAGCCATTTTCGCAGTCTACCAACGCCCTTTGTCGCGGCTTGTACGCTTTCAACGTGCCGCCGGTATCGTATGGCATTGGGATGGTCGACAGACGCGGCGTCGGTCGACCACATCCCTGTCGGAATCGTACGCATGGCCCATCGCAAGCACCGTCGCCGTCGTCGCCACCGTCGTGGGGATCCTGCCGCTGCAGTCGGTTCCGTGGCGACGTCGGGCCTGCCAGCCTCGACGCTGCGGATGCTCGGCTGCGATGGAGATACCTGCCAGGAAACCGTCGTCCTGCGGCCGGAAGAGCTCACTGTCGCACGCGAGAAGTGGCCGGTGGTCTGGATCGACGTCGAGGGCCTGGACGATGCCGCAGCGATCCGCATGATCGGCGACGTGTTCCAGATCGGCGACCTTGCGCTCGAAGATGCCACGACCCCGGACGAGCGGCCCAAAGTCGAGGTGTTTGGCCACCAGGTGCTCGTGGCGGTGCGGATGGCGAGGTTCGACGGAGAGGCGATCGTCACCGATCCGGTCTGCCTCTTTCTGGGCGACCGCTACCTGATCACATTCCGCGACCGGCTGACCCACGACGGGTTCAATGGCGTCAGGCAGAGGATCCGTCACGGCCGTACGCGGATTGGCCACCTCGGCGCCGACGCGCTCTGCGCCCTCCTGCTCGACGCGGTCGTGGACGGCTATTTTCCCGTGCTCGAACAGTTTGGCGACCGGCTTGAGTCGCTCGAGGACGAGGCGATGAACAATCCAAGTCGCGACTCGCTCGTGCGGATCCACGACGTGCGCAACGACCTGATGACGCTCCGCCGCGCCCTCTGGCCCACCCGCGACGTTCTCCATGCCCTCGGCCGCGAGCAGACCCCCTTCGTGGGTGAACACGCCCGCACCCACTTCCGGGACTGCTACGACCACACGATGGAACTGCTCGACCTGATGGAAAGCTACCGCGAGATCGGCGCAGATCTGCGGGATATCTACCTGGCGAGCCTCAACAACCGCATGAACGACGTCATGAAAGTGCTGGCCGTGATCGCCACCATCTTCATGCCGCTCACGTTCATCACGGGCTACTATGGCATGAATTTCGACACGGATTCTCCCTGGAACATGCCGCTGCTTCGCTTTCGGTATGGCGGGATCGTCGCGGCGGCCATCATGGTGGCGACGACCGTGGGCATGGTGGTGCTCTTCTGGCGCCGCGGTTGGCTCAAACGCTGGCACTGACTCCACGCGAAACATCGGCATCCTGCCGCTCGGCATGCGGATGCCTGTCCTGAGCCAGTGCTTGGCGGGCCTCCGCCCGCTGGCTCGAGGCCGCCCTCCCGGCGGCCAGCGTATGGAGCTGCGGTGCGTCTTCCGCTCGTCGCTGCGCGTGCTCTGGAACGTACCGTGGGGGCACGTTTTCAACGTGCCAATCCTTTGGCGGCGCGAAGTCACTCCCTGCCGAGCAGGAAAAAGGTTCGCATCGCCCCCTTCCCTTTCACCGTCACCTCGCCCCGGTCGGCGAACCGGAAGCGGTCGCCAAGCAGCATCCGGGTGGCCTCCGAGACATGGATCCGCGACGGTTCGCCGTGGGATTCCATCCGGCTGGCGAGATTGACCGTGTCCCCCCACAGATCGTAGGTGAATTTGTGCCGACCGATGACGCCCGCGACGACCGGCCCCGAATGGATGCCGATCCGCACCTCGAGCCCTAGTCCGCGGCTGGACATCACCTCGCGGAACGCCGCCTGCATGCCGAGCGCCATCGCCGCCACCGCGTCGGCGTGGTCGGGTCGGGGCACGGGCAGCCCGGCAACGGCCATGTAGGCGTCGCCGATCGTCTTGATCTTCTCGACTCCGTGGATGTGGGCGAGGTGGTCGAACGCGGAGAAGATCTCGTCGAGCAGGCCGACCAGGTGCTGGGCGTCGGTATGCTGCGAAAACTCGGTGAACCCTTTCAGGTCGGCGAAGAGAACGGTGACCTCCTGGAAGCTGTCCGCGATCGTCGATTCGCCGTTTTTGAGCCGCTCGGCGATCTTTTCCGGCAGAATGTTGCGGAGCAACCGCTCCGACTTCTCCCGCTCGAGGCTCAGTTCGGCCAGCGACTGCTCGAGGGCCGCGAAGGCGGCGTTGCGCTCCAGGAGTCGCCGGTAGGCGTCGGAGTGGACGCGGATACGCGCGACGAGTTCGACCTGGTCGGGCAGTTTGACCAGATAGTCATTGGCTCCCGCTTCGAGCAGTCGCGCCTTGACCGTCGGCTCTTCCTGGGCCGAGAGCATGATCACCGGCACGTCAGCCGTCGCCGGCAGACCGCGAAACTGCCGCAACATGTCGAGCCCGTCGATGCCGGGCATGACGAGATCTTGGAGAATCACGGTCGGATGGAAGGTCTCGGCCGCCGCAAGGGCCTCGCTCGACTGCTGGCAGAACTCGAAGACGATGTCGGGCCGGCCAGCGAGGAGTCGGCGGACCGCGGCTCCGATCATGGCCTGATCGTCGATGAGCAGCACGCGATGTGCGGTCGGGGCGGCTGCTCCGGGAACAGCTAAATCTGACATGCGTCGCCGCCGTCCATCGGTGCAGGTATCGAATCAGCCAACGTTACTTCGGCACTGCAAGGCAAGCCCGCCAACGTATGAGGCATGAAACGGAAGGACCGTTTGGTCTCACACCACCTGCAAGGCAAGCCCACCGGCGCATGAGGTTAAAACTGCAAGGCAAGCCCACCAACGCATGAGGTACGAAATGGAAGGACCGTTTGGTCTCACACCACCTGCAAGGCAAGCCCACCGGCGCATGAGGTTAAAACTGGGGAACTAGGATTCGAACCTAGACTAACTGGTTCAGAGCCAGTCGTGCTACCGTTACACCATTCCCCACCGGAGGGGTCCCTGTCGGCGAACTCGCTTGGGCACCACACGGATCGGGACGATCCGTGTATGCTGTCGGCTGGCCAACGACGGAAAGATTACTCGGCAGGATTGGGGCTGGCAATTCCGAGTGCCGCTTTCCGAAGGCCGTGCACCAGAGCGAGCAGGCCGTGGCGTTTCTCGAACTGAAATCCGGAACCCGCAGCGGAGAACGCATTTCCCTCCGCAGTGGCAGGGCCGTCATCGGCCGCCATCCGGCCTGCGACATCGTCATCGACGCCTCCGCCGTGAGCCGCCAGCACGCGGCCCTCACGATCCAGGACGGTCAGGCGACCATCGAGGACCTCCGCAGCCGCAACGGCACGCTGTACAACGGCCGGCCGCTCACGGCGCCGCACCGGCTCGCGGATGGCGACCAGATCCAGATCTGCGAGCAGCTGCTCGTGTTTGTCTCCGGCGACCGCCCTTCGAGGGTCAGTCAGGCGGCGGAATCGAGCTCGATTTTCGGCTCGCAGACCTCGCTTTTCGACGAGGTGGTCGAGGGGGGCGACCACGATTCCATCATCGTGTCGCAGTTGTCCGTCGGCGAGCCGGCGGACAACGTGGCGATTGGTGAGCATGCCGAGGCCAAACTGCGGGCCGTGATCGGCCTCAATCGCGCCATCGGCTCGTCGCTCTCCCTCGACGAGGTGCTCCCCCGGTTGCTCGACGGATTGTTCGAGGTCTTTCCCCGTGCCGAGCGGGGGTTCGTGCTGCTGAGCGACGCCTCTTCGCGGAGGCTGCTGCTGCGTGCCCGAAAGACACGGGGCCAGGCCCAGGCCGGCCCTCTCCGCCTCAGCCTGTCGCTCATCGACCGGGTGGTGCAGTCGCGGCGGGCGATCCTCTCGGCCGACGCTGCCAGTGATAGCCGTTTCAACGCGAGCGAGAGCATCGTCGACTGCCGGATCAGGTCGGTGATGTGCGTGCCATTTCTGGGTGCCGATGGACATGTTCTCGGCGTTATCCATGTCGATTCTCGCGACGTTCGCAACGGTTTCGATCAGGCCGACCTGCAGGTGCTCGCGGGCATCGCCGGACAGGCGGCGCAGGCCGTGGAGCAGGCCGTGGCCCACGATCGCCGCGTGCAGCAGGAGCAGATCAAGCGGGATCTCGAACTGGCCCATCGTGTGCAGCAGGGATTGCTGCCGACGAAGCCACCCGAGATCGAGGGCTACGAGGTGTTCGACTTCTACGAGCCGGCGCAGCACGTGGGCGGCGATTTCTTCGCCTACGTGCCGCTGTCGGAGGGGCGGCTGGCCATCGTGCTGGCCGACGTCTCCGGCAAGGGGGTGTCTGCGGCCCTCGTGATGGCGGCACTTTCGGCCGACGTGCGGTACTGTCTCGCCAGTGAGCGGGACCTCGCCAAGGCAGTGTCGTTGATCAACGAGAGTTTCCTGCGGGGTGGCTGGGACGACCGGTTTGCGAGCATGGTGGTCGCCGTTCTCGATCCGCGGTCGCATCACGTCACCATGGTGAGCGCGGGCCATCTGCCAGTGTTCCTCCGCGAGGCATCGGGAAGAGTCCGCACCGTCGGCACTGATTTGGGCTGTCTGCCACTCGGCCTCGACGCCACCCGCGGATACAAGGCCTGTGAGTTGGATCTCGCCGCCGGCAGTACGCTCGTCTTCTATACCGATGGGATCAGCGAGGCTCTGGACCACGAACAGCGGCTCTACGGTCTGGAGCGGCTGGAGAAGGTGCTGGCGGGTCGGGGTGGCGGGGCGGGCGAACTGGGCCGCCGGCTGCTTGCAGACGTGGAGCGACATGCGGCCGGACAGATCCGTAGCGACGACATGTGCCTCGTCTGCGTCGGTCGCCTTGCCGCCGCCCGGGGACCGGCAGAGTCTGCCCAGAGTCCGAGAGCCGTCCGGGGCAGGTCTTCCGTGAAGCCCGAGGCCTGAGCATCCGATACCACTGGCATACGCGGTGCGGCCCGAGCGGGCTGTCCGCTGCGGTGACGTTTCAGGTGTTCGCGAATCCGGGTGAGCGAGGGGAGGGGCGACGATGAGCTTTTTTCAATGGCTGCGGGAAGGCGTACGGCAGGCAGTGGTACTGGGACTGGCCGATGCGGTGGAAGACGTGGGAACGCGGAGCCAGGGCGACGACCTCGGTCCGGCGCTGGCCCAGTCGCTCCGCGAACGGCTCACCGTCCACCGGGATGCGCCGCAGGAGCCGACCGTGCTCGAGTCGAAGGCTTCCCCCATCGCCGCCACCCCGGGCCGTCGTCGTCTCGGCCGTTCGCTCGAGCATGCCCGGGACGGACTCCGCAAGGCGGCATGAGCGTCCTCGCCGCGGCGAGGACGCTGAATCGTCACCGCATGCTGCCGGTCAGCTTGAGGGACGGCGGGCCTGGATGTGGTCCTTGGGGTCGATCGGCAGTGTGACGGTGACCGTCGTTCCTCGGCCGGGGCTGCTCGTGATCAGTGGCTCGCCGCCGAGCAGCCAGGCTCGCTGGCGGATGCCCTCGATGCCGAAGCGGTCGTCGGCGACCGTGACGGGATCGAAGCCGATGCCGTCATCCTTTACGACGATCCGCACGTTGTTCTCGCCATGCTGCTCGAGCCGAACGCTCGCGGACCCGGCGCGGGCGTGCCGCCGCACGTTCGACAGCGATTCCTGCACGATGCGGAACATTGTCGTTTCCACGTCCGGTTGGAGCCTTCGGGCCGGCAGACTGTGGGTGAATTCGACGCGGGCAACCTCGGCGCGGGCATCGGCGACCAGTGTTTCGACGGCGTCGATGATCCCCAACTCATCGAGCGCGGGCGGCCGCAGTCCGCTGATCAGCCGCCTCGCCTCGTCGGCCGCTGCCCGGAGCAGCCGCAGTCCCTCGCGGAGTTCACGGTTCTCGCCCGAGCCGCTCAGCCCATGTTCGCAGGCCTCCAGGTGCATCATCGCCCCGGCCAGATACTGGGCGAGTCCGTCGTGGATTTCGTAGGAGACGAGCTGTCGCTCGCGTTCCTGGATCTTGAGCAGCCGTCGCAGCAGGGTACGCTCGTGCTGCAGCGACTTTTCCGATGTCTTGAGCGGCAGGGTATTTTCGCAGCACACGAGGATGGCGGCCGTGCGGCCATCGACGAGCACGGGACCCAGCCGCAGCGAGAAGTAGTTGAGACTGCCATCGGGCCGTCGCACGGTCGTCTCGGTGGTCTGCTCCCTGCCCGTCGCGAACACTTCCTCGATCACCCGATACAGTTGCTCCGTCGACTCGGGCATGGTGAAGTCGAGCATGCTGTGGCCCATCACCTGCTCGGGTGACCAGCCGTCGTCCACGCGGTTACAGAAACGGATCGTGCCGGTGCGGTCGACAACGGCGATGTAGTCTCCCGAGACGCGGCAGACTGCCTGCCAGAGCGCGGCAGTGTCGATCCGGGAAACGTCGGTGGTGTCGGCCTGCTGTGCACGGACTGAGGCTGCCGGCTGCTCGTTCTTCTGTCGCTTGCGGTGTGGCATCGGATACGTCCAGAGTTACGTCCAGCGTTACGTCCAGAGATGCTTCCAGAGGAGTGTCAGCGTTTCGGCCGCGGAATCCGCCCGGTGAACGAACCACCGGACGAGCCGCCTTTCGCCGCCCTGCCCCGACCGCGTGGCCCGCCCCTGCCCGGCTTGGTCTTGCCGTCGCGCAGGCCGGCGATCTGGTCGCGGATGCGTGCGGCGCGTTCGAAATCGAGTTCCGCCGCCGCCTGCATCATCTCCGCTTCGAGCTGCTCGAGCAACTCGGCGGCGCGTCGCTGGGATTCCTCCCCCTGCCCGACCGCCTCGAAGGCCACGGCCCGCGAGGCGGACTCGGCCTCGATGCCGGCTCGGATTTCCTTGCGGATGGTGGTGGGCGTGATGCCGTGGGCCGTGTTGTAGGCCTCCTGCAGGGCACGGCGGCGGACCGTTTCGTCGACGGCCTGCCGCATCGATTCGGTGACCGTGTCGGCGTAGAGGATGACTCGGGCGTCGACGTTGCGGGCCGACCGGCCGATGGTCTGCATCAGCGACGTCTCACTTCGCAGGAACCCCTCCTTGTCGGCGTCGAGGATGGCGACGAGCGCCACCTCCGGCAGATCGAGCCCCTCGCGGAGCAGGTTCACGCCCACGAGCACGTCGAAAGCCCCTTCACGCAGCGAGTGCAGCAGTTCCACCCGCTCGAAGGCGTCGAGTTCGCTGTGGAGCCAACGGCAGCGGACCTTGCGCTCCTGGAAGTAGGCCGATAGATCCTCCGCGAGTTTCTTGGTCAGCGCGGTGACCAAAACGCGATGTCCTGCCGCCACCGTTTTCTCGATCTCCCCCAGCAGATGCGTCACCTGTTGCTTGGCCGTCACGATCTCGATCACCGGGTCGAGCAGGCCGGTGGGGCGGATGACCTGCTCCACCACCTCGCCACCGGTACGGTCGAGTTCCCATGTTCCGGGCGTGGCCGACACGTAGACGGTCTGGTCGATCTTTTTTTCCCATTCCTCGAACATCAGCGGCCGGTTGTCGAGGGCGCAGGGCAGACGAAATCCATGCTCGACGAGCGTCAGCTTGCGGCTGCGATCCCCGGCATACATGCCGCGGACCTGCGGCACGGTGACGTGGGATTCGTCGACGAAAAAGAGAAACTCCTTGGGGAAGTAGTTGAACAGGGTTTCGGGCGTGCTGCCGGCCGGCCGGCCGCTGAGCGGCCGCGAGTAGTTTTCGATGCCGGGGCAGAATCCTGCCTCCATGAGCATCTCGATATCGAACCGTGTCCGCGCCGAGAGCCGCTGCGCCTCCAGCAGTTTTCCCTGCGACTTCAGTTCCTCGAGCCGTGCCTCCAGTTCCCGCTTGATCTCCCCGACAGCCGCGCGGATTCGGTCCTCCGGCATGACGAAGTGGCGGGCCGGATAAAAGTAGGTTTCGTCCTTCTTCGCTGCCACTTCGCCGCTGGTGGGATGCGTGATCGCGATCGACTCGATGCAGTCGCCCCAGAATTCCACGCGGGTGGCGAGTTCGTCGTACGGTGGCCAGATGTCGACCGTGTCACCCCGCACGCGGAATTTCCCGCGTTCAAGCACCATGTCGTTTCGCTCGTACTGGATCGACACGAGCTTTTCGAGCAGGCGGTCACGCGACAGCGCCATGCCGCTGGCCAGCCGTACGACCATCGCCCGGTAATCTTCCGGTGAACCGAGGCCGTAGATGCACGACACGCTGGCCACGACGATCACGTCCCGGCGGCTGACCAGGGCGCTTGTCGCCGCCAGACGGAGGCGGTCGATCTCCTTGTTGATCGCGGCATCCTTCTCGATGAAGATGTCGCGCTGCGGAATGTAGGCCTCGGGCTGGTAGTAGTCGTAGTAGCTGACGAAGTAGTGGACGGCGTTGTGGGGGAAAAAGTCGCGAAACTCCGCGTACAGCTGGGCGGCCAATGTCTTGTTGTGTGAGAGCACGAGCGTCGGCCGGCCGACCTGCGCGATGACGTTGGCCATGGTGAACGTCTTGCCGGAGCCGGTCACGCCCATCAACACCTGGGACTTCCGCCCTTCCTCGACGCCGCGGACGAGCGCGTCGATGGCCGCCGGTTGGTCGCCCGCGGGCTGGTAGGGGGCGACGAGTTCGAACACGCCTGGAGTGAGCGTCATGGGATGCGTGTCTGGGGTGATGGGACGCTCATGGCTGTCAGGGGGCGGGCTTTGCGTTGCGAATCGGCCGCAGGTGCGGCCGCATCGCGGCGAGCGTGGCCGGACCGATGCCGGGCACGTCGAGCAGTCCGTCGAGCGACGTGAACGGCCCGTGCGCCCGGCGGTGGTCGATGATTCTCCGCGCCGTGGTGACTCCAAGTCCAGGGAGTTGGGCCAGTTCGGTTTCGCCTGCCGAGTTGATGTTGACGGTGAAGCGGTTGTCGGCAGCCGGGGCTGTGTCGTGGTGGACCAGGCGTCCCGCCAGTCCGCCCGCGGCGACGAACCATGCCGCCCCGGTCGCCAGGCAGGCGGCGACGATGAAGGCGATCAGGGGCTGCGAGCGAGGCGGCAGCAGCGTGGCGGGGGTGTCGGGCGGTTCCATGGGGAGTGAGGCTCGAGGAGCCATGGCAAGAAGTCCGAGCCACGGCCGCAAGCTGGCTCCACATCATGGTAGCGGTATTCCCGGCCTCGCGCTGTAGAATACCGCGCCGCCCCGTCAGGAGTGCCCATGTCGTCCGCGTGTCGTGATTTTCGGCAATCAGAATGGAATGAGCATCTCGCCGACCACGTGGCGGCGCGGGCCGTCGAGTGGTTTGCGGAGGATCTGGGCCACGAGTGCGACTGGACGAGCGTGGGCCTGATCGATCGCGCAGCCCACAGTGAACTGGCCGTGGTGGTGCGGAAGCCCGGCGTGATCGCGGGGCTGGCGGCGGCCGGGATCGTTGCAGGCGTGGCCGACGCCGGGCTCGAGTGGCGGCCGTTGGTGGCCGATGCCACGGTCGTCGAGGCCGGTACGCGGGTGGCTGTTCTCGCAGGGGCTACCCGCAGCGTGCTCGCCGCCGAACGTGTGGTGCTCAACCTCGTGGGCAGGATGTCGGGCGTAGCCACCGCCACGCGCCGGCTCGTCGACGCCGTGGCCGGCACACGCTGCCGCGTCTACGACACGCGGAAAACCGTCCCGGGCTGGCGTCTGCTCGACAAATACGCCGTCCGCATGGGTGGAGGTTGGAACCACCGCATGGGGCTCTACGACGCCATTCTCATCAAGGACAACCATCTGGCCGCCCTGGCTGTCGCGGGGGTTTCGCCGGCGGCAGCCGTGCAGCGGGCCCGCGCCTTCGTGGCGGCGACTTTTCCGCCCTCGCGGTCCGACGCGATGGTGGTGGAGATCGAGATCGACGCCGTGGAGACGCTTCCGTCCGTACTGGAAGCGGGCCCCGATATCGTCCTGCTCGACAACATGACCCCGGCGCAACTGGCGTCCTGCGTGGCCACGCGGGACGCAGTCCGGCCGGACGTCGTGCTCGAGGCATCGGGAGGTATCCGGCCCGAAACCGTGGCGGAGATCGCTCGGACCGGCGTCGACCGGGTCAGCACGGGCTGGCCGACACATGGCGCCCCATGGCTCGACGTTGCGCTGGACTGGGGCTCGTGAACCGCCCCTGGAACGCCGCGGTTCGGGGCTGCCCATGCCCCGTCGCCGGACGTTCGCTACGGGCATCCTGCCCTTCGCTTACTCGATGCTGACTGCGCTCCGGCATCCTGCCTGCGCTGGTCAGCAACGCCGGCTCTCGGGACATGGGCAGCCCCTCACGGACGCATCGGGCTACTAGGTGCTAGGCCCGGAGGGCCGGGTAAGCACCAGCGGGCGGAGGCCCGCCAAGCGAAAATGGCAGGATGCCATGTTTCGCGTGCAGTCAGACGCCGAGCAGGCGATTCCGCTTGGTGCGGCGCTCGGCACGGAGGCGGGCGCGACGCTTGGTCTCGCTGGGCTTCTCGAAGAACTCCCGACGCCGCATCTCCTTCTTGATGCCGCTGCGCTCGACCAATTTGCGGAAGCGGCGGACCGCCTCCTGAATGCTTTCGCGTTCGCGAACCGTCAGTTTGACCATGCGTGTTCCGGATCGTCTCAGGCTGAATGATGGGTTGGCCGCGGACCGACCCGCGGGCCCCAAAGTATAAAAATAGTCTTCCCCGGCGTCCATCCGGCCTCGGGCAGATCGCGGATTTACGGGGTAGGCGGCGGTTTCGGGGTTTGTGGGTGGCCCGCAAACCGGGCACAATCTCGCGGACACAGAGCATCGCCCGGCATCCGGATGGAGCCCAGAACGCATGGACGACAGCGGCCTCAGTGCCATCATCACGACCCTGTCCGGCGGCGGCGATGCCGATGTGGGCCGCGAACTGATCGTGGCGTTGGTGGCGCTGACGCTCTTTATCTTCTCGGCGCCCCGGGGCCGCCGATGGCTTTCGTGGGGCCCGGCCACCCTGCTCGTTCTGGCCCCCCTGCCCTTGGCGGTGGCGTGGCTGTTTCCGGAGTCTGCCGATGCTCCCCGGACGGCGGCGTTCGGCATTCGCTTCTTTCTGCTGGCGTCGCTCCTGCAATCGGTGCTGCTGATGGTCGTGGTGTCGGTGTGGGAGCGTGTCAGCCGCCCCGTGCCGCGGATCTTTCTCGACGTGCTCCGGTTGCTCACGATCGCGGCCGCGCTGATCGCGATCCTCTTCGAGGCGGGCGTGCGGGCCGAGAACCTGTTCACCGGGTCGGCTGTCGTGACGGCGGTGCTCGGCTTCGCGTTGAAGGACACGCTCGGCAACGTCTTCGCCGGGCTGGCCATTCATGCCGAACACCCGTTCGAACTGGGGGATTGGATTCAATATGACGCCAATCCCGCCCACATTGGCAGGGTCGTGGAGATCAACTGGCGGGCCACGAAGGTGATCACCCTCGACGAGGCCTACGTCATCATCCCCAACGGCCAGCTCGCGCAGGCGTCGATCCGTAATTTCACCAAGCCCGAGCCGTGGTCGCGGCGCTCGCTGTTCGTGGTCGCGCCCTACGACGTCTCGCCCCAGCGGGTGCAGCAGACGATTCTCGACGCCATTCGCGGCAGCTTCGGGGTGCTCGAACATCCGGCGGCATCGGTTGTCACCAACGATTTCAAGGAGCGGGGCGTCGAATACTGGGTGCGATTGTTTACCAGCGACTTCGACAAGCGCGACCGTGTGGACGGCATGGCCCGCGACCGGATCTGGTATGCATTCGCCCGCCAGGGCATCGAAATTCCGGTGGCCACGCAGCAGATCCGGATCACCCAGCTGCCTGCGCCCGCCATCGAATCGGAGCAGATGGCTATCGAGCGCCGCGTCGACAGCCTGCGGCGGATCGGCATCCTCGACGTGCTCACGCCGGAGCAGATTGGACGGCTCGCGGAGGAAAACGTCGAGCGTTTCTATGCCGCCGGTGAGCCGGTGATTCGTCAGGGAGATCCCGGCACCAGCCTGTTCGTGATCATGAGTGGCCGTGTCGAGGTGACGGCCCTGCAGGAGGGCACGCCGTCCGTTCGGCTGGCAACTCTGGAAGCGGGCGACTATTTTGGCGAAATGTCGCTCATGACGGGTGCCCCGCGTTCGGCCACGGTCGCCGCAGTCGTTGAAACCAGGCTCCTGGAGGTGTGCAAGGAATCGTTTCGTCGCATCCTCGCCGCCCAGCCAGACCTCGTCGACCGGCTCGGCGCGGCCTTGCAGGTGCGGCAGAGCCAGCGGGCTCAGGCCATCTCGGCGGTCGACCAAACCAGCCCGGAGTCGCAGGATATCTTCCGACGGATCCGCGAGTTTTTTGCCATGTGAACCCTGCCGGGTTTCCCGTGTCAGACTTCTGCAGCCAGTCAAACAGGCAACCGAGGACAACAGCCCATGCGTGTCGAACTGCTGAATTCGAGCGTCCCGCCGTCGGAACTGCAGTTCCTCGTCTCGTTCCTCGTCAATGACGAGGTGGCGATCGACGCCGGCTCGCTGGGCCTACTGGCCGACCTGCGGCGGCAGCAGCGGGTGAAACACGTCTTCATCACGCACGAGCATCTGGACCACATCGCGACACTGCCGATTTTCCTGGAAAACGTCTACGAGCCGGGGCCGGAATGTGTCGAGGTGCTGGCCGCACAGGAGGTTCTCGACTTCCTCCATCGCGACATGTTCAACGGGCGGGTCTGGCCCGATTTCATCGATTTGTCGGGGCCTGTCGATGCCTTCGTGAGCACGACGGCGATCGAGCCGTTGCGGCCGGTCAGTCGGGCTGGGCTCACCATCACGCCGGTGCCGGTATCGCACGGAGTCGACACGACCGGGTTGGTGGTCGATGACGGCCGGACAGCGGTTGCATTTCCGTCCGACACCGGGCCAACGGAACACTTCTGGCGGCATCTTGCCTCGCTCGACCGGCTTACCGCCGTCTTTCTGGAGGCGAGTTTCCCGCAATCCCTGGCTGATTTGGCCACCCTCACCGGGCACCTCAGCACCGCCACCTTTGCCGACGAGATCAGGAAACTGCCGCAGCTGATCCGCTGGATCGTGGTGCACCGCAAGGCGAGGTATGCGGCCCAGATCGCGCGGGAACTCGAGGGTCTGGGGCTGGCCAACGTGGAAATTGTCCGGCCCGGTCAGGTTTACGAGTTGTAGACGCGGTCAGACCGTCGTTTTTTGCCGTGAGACCTTCCGCCGTTCGTGCTCCGAAAGCAGGATCTTGCGGAGGCGGATGACCGCCGGTGTCACCTCCACCAGTTCGTCATCCTCGATGTATTCGAGGGCCTCCTCCAGCGACATCCGCCGTGGCGGCTTGAGAAGAATGTTGCGGTCGCTGCCGCTGGCTCGCATGTTCGTGAGCTTCTTCTCCTTCGTGGGGTTGACGATCATGTCTTCGCTGCGGGCATTCTCGCCGCAGACCATCCCCTCGTAGACCTCGTCGCCCGGTTCGATGAAGAGGTCGGCCCGTTCCTGGAGGCCGTCGAGCCCGAAGGCCACGGCCTTGCCCGGCAGCATCGACACCAGCACGCCGTTGGCACGCCCCGCCACATCCCCTTCGAGTTCACGCCAGGCCTCGAAGCGGTGGTGCATGATGGCGGTGCCCTGCGTGGCGTTGAGCACCCGTGTGCGGAGGCCGATCAGGCCCCGCGCGGGGATCGAAAAAACGGCGTGGGCAAACTCACCCCGCGAGCCCATGTGCACGAGTTGGCCGCGTCGCGAGCCGGTGAGTTCCATCACCGGGCCGAGTTTGTCGTGCGGCACCTCGACGACGAGTGTTTCAAACGGTTCGAGCGTCTTGTCGCCTTCCTTGCGGAGGATGACGCGGGGCTTGCCGACCGAAAGCTCGTAGCCTTCTCGCCGCATCGTCTCGATCAGCACGGAGAGATGCAGCAGGCCGCGGCCCGACACGGAGAACTGCTCCGAGCCCTCGATCGGGTCGACACGCAGGGCGACGTTTCGCTCCAGTTCCTTCATGAGCCGGTCGCGAAGGTGCCGGGTGGTGAGAAACTTGCCCGATTTGCCGGCCAGCGGCGAAGTATTGACTCCAAACACCATGCTGAGGGTCGGTTCATCGACCGAGAGCCGCGGGAGCGGCCGAGGGTCGGCCGGATCACAGATCGTGTCGCCGATCTCGACGTCCTCGATGCCGCTCACGGCGGCAATGTCACCGGCCGTGGCCTCCTCGACGTCCACGCGGCCCAGTTTGTCGAAGACCTGAAGTCCCACCACCTTCGCGTTCACGAGGCCGGCGGCTGCAGTCGACCGCACGACGGGAGCGCCCTTGATGAGCTTGCCCGACTCGAGCCTGCCAATGGCGATCCTGCCGACATAGTCGGACCAGCCAAGCGTGGTCACGAGCATCTGCAGGGGCGCGTCGCGATCGACGGCAGGTCCCGGAATCTTTTCGAGGACGAGGTCGAGGAGCGGCTGCATCGTGCCCTCCCGCACCGCCGGATCGTGTGAGGCGAAGCCGTGCCGGCTCGATGCGTAGACGAACGGGAAGTCGGCGAGGTCGTCGTCGGCCCCCAACTCGAGGAAGAGTCCGAGGATCTCGTCCAGCACCTCCAGCGGTCGGGCGTCGGGCCGGTCGATCTTGTTGACCACGACAACGGGGCGTAGCCGGCTCTCCAGGGCCTTGGCGAGGACGAACCGCGTCTGCGGCATCGGCCCCTCGGCCGCATCGACGAGCACCAGCGCCCCGTCGGCCATGCGGAGCACCCGCTCCACCTCGCCGCCGAAGTCGGCATGCCCGGGCGTGTCGATGAGGTTGATCTTCGTCCCCTTCCATTCGACGGCGATGTTCTTGGCGAGGATCGTGATGCCACGTTCCTTTTCGAGGTCGTTGGAGTCGAGGATCCGTTCGCCGGAGAGCTGGCTTGCTCGAAACTGGCCGCTCTGCCGAAGCAGGCAGTCGACGAGCGTCGTCTTGCCGTGGTCGACGTGGGCGATGATGGCGAGGTTACGGATGTCGTTCCGGCGGGAGCCGGCGGAGGCGTTGGACGAATGCACGGTGGGCGCGGTTGACATGGGCTGGGGAACCGGCTGGGATGAGCCGGCAGAGGGGCGGGAGGATACGAAACCGGAGAACAAGATTTGATTATTCAGGAACGGCGGACGATTGCATAGAGCCGGTCGATGATCGCCCTGCAGTTTTCTCCCTGTTTCTGCACGATTGCCGCGGCCCGCAGTGGTGGCTCGGAGCCTCTGGCAAGGTCTGCGACGGCACGCTCGGCGGCGTCCGAGGCGTGTGGGCCGGTGAACACGGCAACGAGTTCATCGCCACCGAGGCGGGCGAGGATGTCGGCATCGCCCGCCGAGTCGCGCAGGCGTTGGGCCGCGTGGCAGAGGCAGGCGTCGCCGGCGGCGAAGCCGTCTCGCTCGTTGACATCTTTGAGGCCGACGACGTCGCACATGACGACGGCGAGGGGGGGCGGCGTGCCATCTTTTCCGGCGAAGACGCTCTCGGCGAAGAAAGACTCGAGCGTGGCCCGCGTTTCGAGACCCGTCACATGGTCAGAATCAGCCACGACCGTTCTCTCCCTGCGACTGTCTGCCTGCGACTGTCTCCTTGCGATGCCTTGGAAGCCCAGTCGGTCGCCGCGGGGCCCAGAGCCCGACGGGGCCTGAGGGTGTCCCGTCGGGCGTCAAGATGGAGACGAAGGGGATCGAACCCTCAACCCCCGCCTTGCAAAGGCGGTGCTCTCCCAATTGAGCTACGTCCCCGATTTTACGGCCGGCATCGTGCCGGGCAGTGTGCGTGGCATGCTGCTGTTTTGCGTCAACACCTGGGTTTGGCGGCTGGGCCCACGGACTCAGAATGCGCGCGCCAAGATTCGAACTTGGGACCTCTACCTTATCAGGGTAGCGCTCTAACCAACTGAGCTACGCGCGCAAACACCGTCGCCCGACCCCGCCATGGGCTCGGAACGAACGAGAAAGGAAGTGTAGATGCATCCGGGGCGTTTTCAAAGGGGGCAAGACTGCTGTGGCGGGGGCTGCTGCGGCTGAAAAATGGGGCAGGCGCAACGCGGTCTTCCCGCTAGGTTGTTCCGACACTCCAACCCGAGAGGAACGTGATCATGTCGAGGATGCGAGCCGCTGCCGCCAAGGCTTTGTTTTTCCGTGGTTTTCTGCCCGGCGTGGCGTCTGGATGCCTGGGGCTCTTGAGCCTTTCGGTCACGGCCGAAGCGGCCGGACCCACGGTCGAATATGCCCTCGGCTTGCGTCCCAGCCAGAAGGACGTCGACTACGACCGTCCCGAGGGAGATGCCGCGAAGAACGCCACCATCAAGACCGAAAAGGCGGGGGGGGCGTCGGCATTTGTCGTCCGCGGGTCGACCGGCGAGATCCTGCGGGTCTTCGCCGACACCAATACCGACCGTGTTGTCGATCGCTGGAGCTATTACAAGGACGGCATCGAGGTGTTTCGTGACATCGATTCCAACCACAATGCCAAGGTCGACCAGTCGCGATGGCTCAATTCCGCGGGCAGTCGCTGGGGCGTGGATGAGGACGAAAACGGCGTGATCGATGCCTGGAAGGCGATCTCTCCCGAGGAGGTCTGCCGGGAGTTGGTGGAGGCCATCAAGGCGCGTGATGTGGCAGCCTTTCAGCGGCTTTTGCCCACCAAGGCGGATCTGGAGGCAGCTGGCTTCGAGGGCCAGCGGCTGGCCGAATTGCTGGACCGCGTGGCTGCGGCTCCGGCCGATTTTGGCCGCATCGCCGCTGCCCAGAAGCAGTTTGGTCCCGAGTCGAAGTGGAGCACGATGATGACGCCCCAGCCCGCCGGCACGCTGCCGGCCGGCAGCGACGGTGTGGTCCGCGACGTGCTCGCCTACGACAACGTGATGGCCATCGTCGAAAGCGGAACGCGGAATGGTCAAATCTTCGTCGGATCGCTGGTGCGGTGTGGCGACGCCTGGCGGCCCGTGGGGCCGCCGCAGTTGTCGGGCGAACAGGGCGAGGTTACCGAGGCGGTGGGCTTCTTCACGCCTCGCATCGGTTCTGGCCAGCAGTCCGACGCCGGCCCGCAGTCCAGTGAGCGGCTCAAACCATTGCTGGGCAGGCTGCGTGATCTGGAGACGAAGCTGAACGGTGCCGACGCCGACGGCCGCAGGAAGCTGGCCGAGGAGCAGGCGACGATTCTCGGGCAGGTTGTGGAGACCGCGGACGCTGGCGAGCGGCCGTTCTGGGTGCGGCAATACGCCGAAACACTGGCCGCCGGCGTGCAGGACGGCTCGCTGGCCGATGGAACGACGAAACTGGAGCAGTTGGCCGCGGCTGTGGCGGCGGATGAGCCGCTGGCCGGGTTTGTCACGTTTCGCCTGGCGCAGGCCAGGTACGCAGCCAACATGCAGCAACCGGGCGTCGACGTCGACAAGGTGCAGGCCGCCTGGCTCGAGGAATTGCAGAGCTTTGTGGCGAAGCACCCTTCCTCTCCCGATGCGGCCGAGGCGATGCTGCAAATGGGCATCGCCGACGAGTTCTCCGGGAAGGAGCGGGAGGCGCTCGAGCGGTATGCCGCGATCGTGAAGGCTTTTCCGGAATCCGTTCCCGCTCGAAAGGCCCGTGGGGCGGCCCGCCGGCTGGAGAGCGTGGGCAAGCCGCTGTCGCTCTCGGGGGTGGCGGTTGACGGCAGGCAGGTTTCGCTCGAATCGCTGCGTGGAACTCCCGTGCTCGTGCACTATTGGGCCACCTGGTGTGAGCCGTGCAAGGTCGACATCGCGCAGATCCGGGAACTGGCGGCGAAGTACGGTCCGAAGAAGTTCGCCGTCGTGGGGATTGCGCTCGATTCCGACAAGCCGCAGTTGGAGAAGTTCCTGAAGTCGAAACCGATCGCCTGGCCGCAGATTCACGAGGCGGGCGGCCTCGATGGCCGGCTGGCCGAGGAACTGGGCATTTTGACGCTGCCGACGATGATTCTCCTCGATGCCGAGGGGAAGGTCGTCGATCGGAGCGTGGTGATCACCGAGTTGGAAAAGAAAGTCGATGCGATGCTCGAGGGCAAGTGACCGTGTCTTGTCCGGAGCAGGAAAAAACTGGCTTTGCCGTCATGGCAGTCGGTTCGCTAGTGTCCCACCATGATGCTTTTCGCCCTCGCCCTGAGCCCGCTCCTGTGCACGCTGGGCCTCGTTCAGGTGCTCGGGATCATGGCCGCCGCTGCCGCCAGGTTGGCGGAAGGCACCCGCTATGAACGGGGCGGTCAGTGGCTCTGCCTCCTGTCGCTCGTCGTCGTCGGGGGATTGTGTGGCTGGAGCCTGCAGTTTGGGCCTGGCTCGAGTGCCGCATGCGCCGTGACGCTCACGCTCATGACGCTCATCGCCATCATCGATTTCCAATAGCGACGGTTTCGTCGTGCGGATGGTCGATGTCCCGGCGGGCCGCGGCATCGTGCAAACACGCTCCCCTGTCTTGCCTTGCCTGCGCGGTTTCGCCGGCATGCCCGTTGTTTTCGTCGGCGGCGGAAAAAAACTCCCCTTCGGCACGATCGTGCGCCGAAAAGATTCCGGGAGAGAGGTCGGGCATGCCTGCCCGCCCCTTTCCGCGAGGGCCTTCAGCAGCTTCGTGCGGGCCGTAGCCGAATCGATCCAAGGAGTCATGCATGTCCATTCTGAGATCCGCATTCGTGATGGCCGTGGTCGGCACATCGTTCGTCCTGCCAGCGGCGCGGGCCGATGATCTGGCGGGGTCCGTGGCCGCGAAACTGCGGGAATCTGGGTCGTTGGCCGGGTACAGGGTCAACGTCAAGGCGAAGTCAGGCACCGTCTGGCTCGAAGGACGCGTTGCCGATCAGAAGCAGCTGGCTGCCGCCGTGAGCCTTGCCGAAAACACCCCTGGTGTTGAGCGGGTGGTCAATCGCCTGGCCATCGGCAAGCAGGCCGAGGCCGCCGGAGGAACGTCGGCGTTCGGCATGCCCTCGTCGGCGTGGGGCGTCGTCGGCATGCCTTCCCCCGCCGCCTCGAAGAAGGCCCCAACGCCCGCCGCCGCGGCGAAGTCGTTGACAGCAGCATCCCAGCCGGCCGGTGACGCCAAAGCTGCCTCGCGCGGCCTGCTCGCCTTTGACGGCCAGGAGGCGCCGGTGCAACTTGCCCAGGCGTTGGCTCCCACCGCGAAGCCGCAGGGCGGCACGGTTGGCCGTCAAACCCCGAACTCCCCTCGTCCCCTCGCCATGACCACGGCGCGATCCATGCAGCCCGCCGGCGGCCAGCCGCGGTCGCAGCCGATGCCGCCGATGCAGGGACGCGATCCCAGAACAGCCATGCGTGGCCCGGTGCAACGGACCGCGATGCGAGGCGGCATGCAGTCGGACCCGATGCATCTGCCGTCGCCAGGCGGGTATGAAGGGCCGGTGGCCGACGGCCAAATGGTGCCCGGTTCGATGCGGGTTGTCGAAGGCGGTCCGGTGAACGGCGGTCCGGCGGACGGAGGCTATGCCGGCAACGGCCAGGCTGGCACGGGTGGCTACGCCAGCGGTGGGCCCGGGTATTCAGGAGGTCCGATGCCGATGGGCGGCACCGGCGTCGGCATGCCGCCGATCCCCGGTCGTGGCGACGGTCCCAACATGCCCAACTACGCATGGCCCAGCTATGCCGCCTCCCCCAACGTGGCTGCCGTCCAGTATCCGACCCAGTATTCCCCGACTGCCTGGCCATACATCGGTCCCTTCTACCCCTATCCGCAGGTGCCGCTGGGCTGGCGGCGGGTATCGCTTGAGTGGGACGACGGCTGGTGGTGGCTCGACTTCGACGAACGGCACATTCACAGCCACCACCGCTAGGCCGGAATCAGGCCGCCCGAGGGCCATCGGCATCGCACAGAACCACTCCCCCGCACGGCCGGGGGAGTGGTTTTTTCATGCGCGGCGATCCCCTGCCACCGCTCTTGCCTGCCCAATCAGGAAAATCCGCAAGTTGGGAGGCCGCAGAGTCGATACATCCTGCAGGGTCGGTCTCCTGACCGCCGCCGGATCAACGCAGGAGGTTTTGTCCATGAAGGCTCGAGCACGGTTCGTCTCATTGGCGCTGGTTCTGGCGGTGGTTGCGTCAACGCAGAGTGGCTGTTTCTGGCTGACCTCGCAGGGACCGAATCTGGGACCGCTGGCTTTCCCGATTCCGGTGCCGGTCTACGTGCAAAAGCAGAAGGAAGACCAGTTCTGGAACTACGAACGCTACGAGCGGGCCCCGGTGCTCGGCCCGATCCCGCCCGGTGGACCGTGCGAAGCCCTCGACGAACCGAGCGACGACGAGGTGATGCGGGCGCTCGAGAAGGCCCGTCCCGTCCAGGGCAACTGGCCGTTCCTCTACGAGATCCAGCGGAACCACGTGCGGATCTCGAAGTGCAAGATC
>CAZOMJ010000110.1:0-23644 GCA_964581055.1 uncultured Candidatus Kuenenia sp. | reverse complement strand
GAAGATCGACGCGATGACACCTTAGCCGCCAACGCCGCGAGCCAGGGCTTCGGCAAACCGCTGATCGCCCGGTTCGATCCCGAGCGACTTTTTGGCGTAGACGGCAAGCGTTAACGTCACGGCAGTCAGGTTCGGAATCTGTTCGTGCAGGGCGTTGAAATGGGCCGCGGTGAGCGAGAAGTCGTTTCCGTAGTCATGGGCGGCACGGTTCCTCAGGCTGCGGCAGGCATGCCACGCATCCGCGGACTCGATGATGCCGGTCTTTTCGCAGAACGCGAGAACCCGGAGGAACGTGTCCGTCCGCTCGCCGCAGAGTTCGCAGAGATGCCGCATGGTCGTGCCGAGCAGATCCTGGAGTTTGGCAAACAGCTCGTTGACGGCCGCCAATGGCTCGAACAAGGCAAGGTCCATTTGCCGCTGCGAGAGTGCCGTTGCCGTCACCGGCCACTCAACCCGTGCGGCGGTCGCATTGAGGTGCCAGGCACACCGCTGGCAGGCCTCGATCAGATCGCCAAGATGCCTGCGGCTCTCCTCCACAATGGCGTTCATTGGGCCACCTCCACCGGAAGGGCCTGCGCGGCCACCAGTTTCTGAAATCGGGTCATGCCCTGTCGCGAGTCGATGAAGGAGATGTCCACGGGCAGCAGCAGTTCCCCCTCGAGTCGCGAGTGCAGTTCCGCCTGCTGTTTCAGATCAATTTCATGAGAGGCACGGATGAGCAAATCCACGTCACCTCCCCGGCGGTCGTCGTGTATTCGGGAACCATACAGCCACACGGCGGCGTCGTCGCCGGCCTGGGCGCGAACGATCCGAACGATCCGCTCTCGTTGTTCCGAGGTAAGTCGCATTGGCGACACGCATTTCCAGTGTCCGGGATCAGCGATTCAGGGCAGTTGCTGGCGACACCGCCTCGGTCGATTATAGCTCGATGGGATCCCCCGGCTTACGCCGGGGGCTTGTATGCGCGGAGATCTGGTGGCTGGCGCCACGGGCTTTTTCATTGACGGGGGGGGGGCAGAGTATCTTTGCGACAAGGGTGTGAACGGCGGGCGGGCCCGTTTCAAAGCAACCCCAACCTCGTCGTCCTGGCTTCGGAGAGAGACCCATGCGAATCGTGCGTTCCCATGCAGCCTGCGGCTGCCACCCACATGGCTTTACGCTGGTCGAACTTCTGGTCGTGATCGCGATCATCGGCACGCTCGTCGGCCTCTTGCTGCCGGCCGTGCAGGCGGCCCGCGAGAGTGCCCGCCGCAGCACGTGCTCCAACAACCTCAAGCAGATCACGCTGGCGTTGAATACTTTTCACGATGGCAAGCAACAGTTTCCGACTGGCGTGCTGGCCCCTTCCAATATGGGAAGCGCTTGGAACCAGCGAGTCTCCTGGATGTTGCAACTGCTCCCCTTCGTCGAGGAGGCGGGGCTCTATAGCAGCCTCGCGCCGGTCCTCAGTCCGCAAGCCTCGGCGAGGTTTACGATCGCAAATCTGAAGAGCGTTGTGGGCTACACCTGCCCTTCAGATAGCGCCTTGGGCACCAAATGGAAGTACGGCTCGGACACCGGTCCGCGGTCCAACTATGTCGGCTGCTTTAGCCCGGATGCCGGGATGGTGTCGAAGGATGCCGACTACACCCAAACGGGGGGCAAGAGCACATCCGACTTGCGTTCGCTCTTCAATTACAATGTCACGCGGCGGATGAAAAACGTCACCGATGGCATTTCGAAAACCGTCGCGGTGTCTGAATGCATTGCTGGAGCGCCTGATTCGGCCGACATGCGTGGCAGGTGGTGGGGCGAGTGGAGTTCTCAGTATTCCCACAAAAACTCGCCGAATTCGAGCGTGCCGGACGCGATTTGGGGCGTAGTCGCGGGAAGTTCCTACAACATGTGCCTGTCGACGCCAATCGCTCCGTGCAACGGTGGTGCCTCTGAATGGGCGAACCTGGTTTTCTCAGCCCGCAGCAAGCATTCGGGCGGGGTGAATGCAGGCATGGCCGACGGAGCTGTGCTCTTCATCAGCGACAACGTGAACGCGGCCGTGTGGCAGGCGCTCGGCAGCATCAACGGAGCGGAAGTCGCCGATGCGAGTGCGCAGTAGCTTGACGAGGAATATTCACTGCTGGTTCCTAGCCGTGCTGTTCGTGGTTGCCGCCGGCTGCGGCCGCAACACCGGGAAGGTGAGCATCGGCGGCGATGTCTCCTACGACGGCCAGCCGGTTGCGAGTGGAACGATCATCTTCACGCCCGTCGAGGGCACCCAGGGGCCGTCCACAGGAGGCGGAATCGAGGCCGGTCGGTATCAGGTGCCGGCCCAGAAGGGGCCGCTGGCCGGCGGCCGATACAAGGTCGAGATCACCGCGGTGCGAAAGACGGGCAAGGCCTTGCCAAACATGTTTGATCCGAGAGGCCAGTCGCTCGAGGCCGTCGAGCAGTTCGTGCCGGAGTGCTACAACGCCCGCTCGAAACTGATGGTTACGGTGACCCCCGGCGCGAACAAGGCGGATTTCCCCCTCCGCAGCTCCGGCGAGTAGCTTCGGAATAGAAAAGGGGACGCAGCCAGTAGTGTTCGGCACGGCGGTTGCAGAGCCCATTCGTTGATTTCAGGATTGCCGCGGGTTTGCTGCTTCCGCAAGACGGATTCCCTCGCTCGCGCGTCGGGCTTGTATGGGAACCCTTCTTCATCCAAGCCCGCAGCGCAAGCAAGGGACGGCCAACGGCACTCCATTGCAAGGGGGCCTGTTGACGCATCACGTGAACACATGTATACACTTGCGCGATGGGTTCAATATACGTCGAGACGTCGATCTTCGGATATCTCACTGCCCGTTCCGGCAGAGACGTGATTTTCCAGGCGAGGCAGCATCTCACGCGGCGGTGGTGGGACGAAAGGCGGCATCGGTTCGACGTGTTCGTGAGCCAGCTCGTGTTTGAAGAAGCGTCGGCCGGCGACCCGACGGCCGCTGCCGAGCGAGTGAAACTCCTCGAAGGACTTCGTTTCATTGGGAGAATGACCGAGGTCGATCAGGTCGCTGAACTGCTCGTGACTCGCCACCTGCTGCCAGCGAAGGCGTTGGCCGATGCTCAGCACATTGCCTACGCCGCGATCGCGGGCGTAGACTACATGTTGACATGGAACTGCCGGCATCTCGCGAATGCGGAGCGATTGCCGGGAATCTACGCAACCCTGCGGTCGGAAGGCCTATCGCCGCCATTGATCGTCACTCCAGAGGAGTTTTCCGATGCCGAGTAAGCCTCTCTATGACGATCCGGTCGTGGCGGAGATTCGCTCGATCCGCGAGAAGATGCTCGCCGAATGCGGCGGGAAGCCGGAGGAGTTTTTTCGGCGGCTGCGTGAAGGGGAGCGATTGCAGGCGGCAGCAGGGCGAGAGTTTGTCGATGGGACGGCAACCCAGGCCTCGCCGGCACGGTCGAGCCCACCGCCCCCGGCGGCGTGAATTGCCGATACAAGCCCAGAGCGTATGCGACGGGATCCCCCGGCTCACGCCGGGGGCTTGTATGTACGGATACAAGCCCCGGAAATAACAGGGAAACGCAGCTCTTTTGCGACCCTCTTTTTGCTTCCTTGGCTCAGCCCAGTTCCTCGACGTCGCCGAGGTCGCGAGCGCGTCCCGTGGCCCGCTTGTTTCGCAGCAGGTCATCGCGGCCGATGAAGTTTACATCGACCCCGCCATAGCGTCCGCGGACCGTTTTCTGACGGGCCTCTTCGAACGAAATGCCCGCGATACGGTTGAGCAGATCGATTCTTACGGGCTCGAGGCCAATCGAGAAGACCGAGTCGGGACGTTGCAGCACCTCGACTGATACCGTCGACTCCTGGAAGCCGAACGCGACAAGGGCCGCGTGGAGTCGAGCGAGATTCTCACGGTCGTCCGCGAAGAAGATATCAATGTCCTTCGTGAACCGCGGAAAACCATGAAACGCGACGGCATAACCGCCGACGATCATGTAATCAACGCGTTGTTCTTCCAGCAATCGTAAGAAGTCTTCGAAGTCGGGATGGGTACTCGGGGTGCTCTGGGTGCTCATGGAGAAACCTCCCGGCTTCGATCCTCAACCGCTCGACGACAGCGAGTCGCTCTTCTGGCGTGTGGCTGAGCCACTGGCGTCGGTCCGCCTCACGCTGCTCTGCGTGGTCGGTGACCGTGAACGTGCGCGAAGATGTGGAAGTGTCGTTTGTCATCGGACGGTCGTGCAGATGGCGATGCAAAACTCACTTGGAACACTAGCATGATTTGGCGGGAGCATCCATCCAAGCCCGGAGCGTGAGCGATGGGATCGGCTTACCCGCCGCAGTAGTCGATCGCCCGGGCGATCTCGCTCTTGAGATCCTTGCGGGCCACGATGCGGTCGATGAAGCCGTGCTCGAGCAGGAATTCGCTCGTCTGAAAGCCCTTCGGCAGCTCCACGCGGATGGTGGCCTTGATCGTCCGCGGCCCCGCAAAGCCGATCAGGGCCCGCGGCTCGGCGAAGCAGAGATCGCCGAGCGACGCGAAACTCGCCGCCACGCCGCCCATCGTCGGATTGGTGAGCACCGAGATAAAGAGGCCCCCGGCCTGCGAAGGCCGGGCCAGCGCCGCCGACACCTTCGCCATCTGCATGAGCGACAGGATTCCCTCGTGCATGCGGGCGCCGCCGCCGGAGGCACTGATGATGATCAGGGGAAGCTTGCCGGCCGTGGCCCGTTCGACGAGCCGCGTCAGCCGTTCGCCGACCACGCTCCCCATGCTCCCCATGATGAACGAGGAGTCGGTGATGCCGCAGGCGACGCGGCGGGCCCGGATCATGCCGGTGCCAGTGACGACCGCGTCCCGCATGCCGGTCCGCTTCTGCTCCGCCACGATCCGTTCGGCGTAGGCCTTCTTGTCACGGAATCCAAGCGGATCGGTCGGCCGCAGGTTGGCGTCCCACTCCTCGAACGTGCCCGCGTCGAGCAGCTGCTCGATCCGCTGCTGTGCGGACACATACCAGTGGAAGCCGCACTGCGGGCAGACGTTTTGCATCTCCTCCGCTTCCTTGCGGTAGATCGTCGCGCCGCAGCCCTCGCACTTCTGCCAGAGGCCCTCCGGCACGCCGCGCTTGGTCCGGGGAGCGGCCGGAGCCTCGGCCGCTGGGGCCGCGACCGCGCCGGCATCGGCCACGGCGCCGGTGGCCTGGGGGCCAGCGGTGGTTTCAGGGCTCGGTTGCTGAGAGCGGCGGCGTTCCATGCGAGTGCGGCAAGCGAGTGTGTCAACGCGTGCCGGAGCACGCTGGTGCGGGATGATGGCTGAGGACAGACCACGCCACGGGTCCGCATTGTAGCCCGGGGCTCCGCCGTGCGGCTGCGCCGGAATTGGTGGCCAACGGCTGGGAAAAACGCGGTGCTTCCTGGCCGCGGAGCCTCATATCGGGGCGGGCTGGCGACGATCGACGCCGGTCCTGCGAGACCACTGCGCCGCCACGGGCATGTCCACCGGCAGTTCGCGTTGGGGGTCGCGGGCCCACAGGTCGCCCATCGACTCACCCGCCACGATCCAGCGGACGATGCGGTCGAGCGGCCCGGGCACGACCAACGCCACGCGGCCGTCACCGTGCCGCCGCAGGATTTTTTCAAGCGCTCGCTCGACGCGTTCGCAGGCGTCCTCGAGGAGTTCGCCGTCGGGGGGCGCGATCGCCCATGGATTGTCCTGCCATTGCCGGTAGAGCCGTGGCTGCTTGCGGCGGATTTCCTCCACGAGCATCCCCTGCCACAATCCCTGGTCGAGGTTTTGCAACTGGGGGACGACCCGCGGCTTGAGGCCCATGGCCCGGCCGACGATCCGGCCAGTCTCCACGGCGCAGCGTTCTTCCGAGGTGTAGATCGCGATTGCCGGCGATCCGGTCATCTGCGCGGCCGCCTGTTCGGCTTCGGCAAGGCCAGCGGGACACAGTGGGATGTCTACCGAGCCGCGGATGCGGCCCTGCAGTTCAAAGTCGGTGGCTCCCGCACGGATCACGATCAAGGAATCGGGCATCGAGTGGGCATTTGCTCCAGGAGGAAAACATTCCCCGTGGCGAAGATGCCGCCGGAGAAACAGGATCGCGAGGTGTGCGTCGTCATGCCGCACCCCGGGCGAGTTGTTCGAGTTGGGCGATCGCCTGGGCGTAGTCCAGCGACCGGATCACGGCACTGCCCGCCACGATCAATTCGGCTCCGGCAGCGGCCACGGGGCCGACGGTGTCCGTCGAGATGCCGCCGTCCACGGCCAGCCGAAACGAGCCACCACGCTGCAATCGCAGCGAGGACAGATACGACAGTTTTTCGAGGGCGACTGGGTTGAACCGCTGGCCGCCAAAGCCGGGCTCAACGCTCATCACGAGCACGCCGTCACAGACGTCGAGGTAGGGCTCCACGCGTTCTACCGGAGTGCCCGGGCTGATCGCCAGGTGGGCTCGGGGACCGAGGGAGGAGATGGTTTCCAGCGTCCGCCGCGGCTCTGCGAGGCCCTCGAGATGCACGGTTAGGATGTCGGCCCCTGCCTTGGCATAGGCTTCGATGCACGACTCAGGATTCTCCACCATGAGGTGAATCTCGACCGGCCCCCTGGCCGCCCGCCGCACGGCCTCGACCACGACCAGACCATACGTGAGTTGCGGCACGAACCGGCCGTCCATGACGTCGAGATGCAGGCCAGCGGCACCGGCCGATTCCAGCCGCTCCACCTCGTGGGCGAGGTGGCCGAAGTCGCAGAGAAGGAGGGCCGGCAGCACCACCGGACCGCGTGTGTCGAGCGCGGCCGTCAACTGATCGAAGGCCTGTCCTGCCGGAGGGTTCACGAGTGTGCGACGCGGAGTTGTTCCGAGAGGGCTACCATGCCCTGCATCGGTGGCAGGCATTGTAGCACGGGTTGCCGGGAGGGCCCGTTTTCGGTGGCGCAGACCGGCTTCGACCCTTTCGCAAATGCTTTCCGTACAAACACTTGGAGACAGGAGGGCGATCCCATGGCCAGCACGACAGGAGCCGCGTTCGAGGGGGTGCTTCCCAGCCGGTTGTCGCCGGCCGATCGGGAGCAGATCGAGGATCGTACGCAGCAGATCGGCCGCAGCCTGCTCGACCAGGCGCTCGCGGCCGAACCGACGGCGGTGTCGCCGGAATGGTGGGTGCAGCAGGCGGCGGAATGGGCCACCCAGGACGACGACCTGAAGGTGCGGCTGTTCCGACTCGTCGATTGCATGCCGATGCTCGACGACCCCGCCGCGCTCGACCGGCACCTCCGCGAATATGTCGATGACGGTGTGATCGAGCGGCTGCCGCAGTCGCTGCGGATGGCCCTGCAGGCGTCGCGGAGCGGGCTCTTGGCACCGCTGGCCGCCCGGGCGATCCGGGCCGCCGTGCTCGCGCAGGCCCGCCGTTTTATCGCCGGCTCGAATCCCGCGGAGGCGGCGCGGGCGGCCCTCGCCCAGCGGCAGCATCACCGCGGCTTCACGCTCGACCTGCTGGGCGAGGCGGTCACGAGCGACCCGGAGGCCGACGCCTACGCCGCGGCCTACGGGCAACTGCTCACGGAACTGCCCCGCCTCGCCGCCGCCTGGCCTGCCGATCCGCTCGTCGACGACGGCCCCGATGGGCCGATGCCGCGGGTGAACGTGTCGCTGAAACTCTCCGCGCTCGACAGCCAGTTCGACGCCATCGACCCCCGCGGCACCGCCGATCGCGTGCTCGCACGGCTGCGGCCGCTCTGGCGGTTGGCCCGCGCCAATCATGCGCAGGTGCACATCGACATGGAGAGCCATGCGACGAAGGACCTTACGCTCGCCATCTTCCGGCAGATCGCCATGGAGCAGGAGTTTCGGGACTGGCCGCATTGCGGCGTCGTCGTGCAGTGTTATCTCCGCGAGTCGCTCCGCGATCTCGAGTCGCTGGCCGCCTGGACACGCGACCGCGGCACGCCGGTCTGGATCCGGCTCGTGAAGGGCGCCTACTGGGACTACGAGACGGTGCACGCCGAGGCCGCCGGCTGGCCGGTGCCTGTCTGGCAGGAGAAGTGGCGGACCGACGCCTGCTACGAGGCGGCGACGACGTTTCTGATGGAGCACGCGACCACGCTGCGGCCCGCGCTCGGCAGCCACAATCTCCGGTCGCTCGCGCACGGCATGGCGGTGGCGGAACATCTCGGCCTCGACCGCCGTGGCGTCGAGATGCAGATGCTGCACGGCATGGGCGATCCGGAGAAGGAGGCGGTGACGGCAGCCGGCTGGCGGCTGCGGATCTACATGCCCTACGGACAGCTCGTGCCCGGCATGGCGTATCTCGTCAGGCGGCTGCTCGAGAACTCCTCGAACGATTCGTTCCTGCGGGCGGGCTTCGTCAAGCATGTGCCGCCCGCCACGCTCCTTGCGCCACCGGCACCACCACCGGCGCCACCACCGGCGCCACCGGCACCACCCGCCGTTCACGAAGCCGCCACCCGCGAGCCGGACGCTGCATCTATCTTTCGCAACGAACCGCTCGCCGATTTCGCCGTCGAGGCCTCGCGCCGGGCCATGCAGGAGGCGGTCGATCGGGCGGCTGCCGCGTTTTCGGCCGGCCCGGTGACGGTGCCGGTCGTCATCGACGGCCGGCGTGTCGATCCTGCCGACCGGTTCCCCCGCCACGACCCGTCGGACCATTCCCGTCTGATCGCGGAGGTGGCGGCGGCCACGCCCGCGGATGCCGGCCGCGCGGTCGCGGTGGCCCGGCAGTCGTTGCCCTCGTGGCAGGCCGTCGGCTGGGAGCGGCGGGCCGAGATTCTCGAACGGGCGGCGGCCATCATGCGGCGGCGCCGGTTCGAACTGGCGGCGATCGAGGTCTTCGAGGTGGGCAAGCCATGGCGGGAGGCCGATGCCGACGTCGCCGAAGCGATCGACTTCTGCCGCTACTACGCGCACGAGGCGCGGCGGCTGGCAAAGCCGGCGCGGGTGGACGTGCCCGGCGAGGAGAATACGACGGCATGGCTGCCGCGTGGCGTGGCGGTCGTGATCGCACCGTGGAATTTCCCGCTGGCGATTCTCGCCGGCATGACGACGGCGGCGCTCGTCACGGGCAACACGGTGGTGATGAAGCCGGCCGAGCAGTCGTCGCTCGTCGCGCTGCGGCTGCACGAGATCCTGCTCGAGGCGGGGGTGCCGCCGGCGGCGCTCGCTTTCCTGCCGGGCCGCGGCGAGGAGGTGGGGCCGACGCTCGTGTCGCACCCCGAGACGGCGCTCGTGGCCTTCACGGGCTCGCGGGCCGTCGGGCTGTCGATCAATGCGCAGGCCGCCGCGGTGTCGGCGGAGCCAGGCAGCCGGCTCGTGAAGCGGGTGATCGCAGAGATGGGAGGCAAGAATGCGATCATCGTTGATGACGACGCCGATCTCGACGAGGCGGTGGTCGCGGTCGTGCAGAGCGGCTTCGGCTTCCAGGGCCAGAAGTGCTCCGCCTGCTCCCGGGTGATCGTGCTCGACCGCGTGCACGATGCCTTCGTCGGGCGGCTCGCCGAGGCGGCGAAGAGCCTGCGGGTGGGGCCGGCCGCCGAGCCGGGCACGCGGTTCGGGCCGCTGGTCGATGCGGAGGCGCGGGACCGCGTGCTGTCATGTATCGAGGAGGGCCGGCGGACGGCCCGCGAGGTGGCGGCCATCGATGTGGGAACGCATGCCGAGCGCGGCTGGTTCGTCGGACCGCATGTCTTCGCCGACGTCGATCCCGCCTCGCTGCTGGGACAGGAGGAGGTTTTTGGTCCGGTGCTGGCCGTGTTCCGCGCCCGAGACTTCAGCCATGCGATCGAACTGGCCAACGGCACTCCCTACGCGCTCACGGCCGGCGTTTTCTCCCGCAGCCCGGCCCACCTGCGCCAGGCGGAAGCAGGCCTGCAGGCGGGCAATGTCTATCTCAACAGGGGCATCACCGGGGCGCTCGTCCACCGGCAGCCATTCGGCGGCTACCGGATGTCGGGAATCGGCAGCAAGACCGGCGGACCGGACTATCTCCAGCAGTTTCTCGTGCCACGAACGGTCACGGAAAACACGCTGCGCAGGGGCTTCACGCCGCCACGGCGGGACGAGTGACCCGGACTGCCCGGGAGTCGCGTTGGGGAATGCCCGGTTTTCCGGGCGTTTTGGGTCGCTCATGAAACGCTCGCAATTCCCGCTACGATTTTTCCGTCGGGAGAATCTCTCTTCTCCGGCTTTTCCCTCCAAAGGAATCTGTCGATGTCGACACGCTTGCTCAAAACGGTGGCCTTTGCGTTCGTTGGATTCGCCCTGTTGCCGGCATGTGCCTGCCTGAACGCGTCGGTGGCCGTTCGCAGCGCCGCGGCGCTCGACCAGGAGATCGATCCGGCCCTGAAGCCCTATGCCAAGGTGTCGGGCGAGGTGGCGGGATCGCTCAAGTGCGTCGGCTCCGACACGATGAACAACCTCGTGGCACTCTGGGCGGAAGGATTCAAGAAATTTTATCCGAGCGTCCAGGAGGGGATCGAGGGCAAGGGCTCGGCATCGGCCCCGCCGGCGCTCACGGAGGGCACGAGCACGTTCGGCCCGATGAGCCGCGACTGGAAGCCTTCGGAGATCGACGTATTCAAGGAAAAGCATGGCTATGCCCCGGTCGTCGTGCCGGTGGCGATCGACATGCTGGCTGTGTTCGTCCACAAGGACAACCCGCTGAAAAGCCTGTCGCTGCAGGAGGTCGACGCGATCTTCTCGAAGAACCGCACGGGTGGCGGCAAGACCGAGATCCGCACCTGGGGCGATCTGGGGCTCGAGGGCGAGTGGAAGGACAAGCCGATCAGCCTCTACGGCCGCAACGCCACCAGCGGGACCTACGGCTACTTCAAGGAACATGCCCTCTTCAAGGGCGACTTCAAGCCCACCGTCAAGGAGCAGCCGGGCAGTTCGGCGGTGGTGCAGGCTGTGGCCAGCGACAAATACGGCATCGGCTACAGCGGCATCGGCTACGCCACCGCGGACGTGCGGGCCGTGCCGCTTGCGGCCAAGCCGGGCGCGGCGGCGATCGCGACCGAGCCGAAGTTCGCCTACTCGGGCGAATACCCGCTCGCCCGGTTTCTCTACCTGAGCGTCAACCACAAACCGGGGACGGCAATCGATCCGCTGCGGGGCGAGTTCATCCGCTACGTGGTCAGCGCCACCGGCCAGGCAGACGTGAAAAAGGACGGCTACCTGCCGATCACCGGTCCGATCGCGAAGCGGGGCCTGCAGAGCGTCGGTCTCACCACTCCCTGATACGAGCCACCGAGCGGCCGCCCGCTGCCCAATCACGCTGAGGCCCAAGCCCGGGTATGCAATCGCAGTCCACCTTCACGGGCCGCTCGCGCCGCCGCAAGACCCATCCGTGGGTCAGGGGCGGTGATGCGGTCGCCCGTGCGGTCATCACGCTCGGGGGCATCGGTACGATCGTGGCCGTGTTGGCCGTGGCGGTGTTCCTGTTGGCAGTCGCCCTGCCCCTGTTTCGGCCGGCGCGGCTCACGCTCGAACGGGCGGCCTTGATTGTCGACGGCACGACGGACTCGGCATCCGCGTCGCCGCCTTCCGCGTCGTCATCGGCGTCTGCGGAAGACGCGAAGACCGCGGCCCACTGCCTGGGGGCCGATGAGGCCGGCGTCGTGGCCTGGCTGTTCGACGCAAAGGCCGTCGGTGGGCCGGGTGATCCGGCCGATGGGGGCCTCGTGCGGGTGTTCTCGATTGCCGGAGGCGCGCCCCTCCTGACGCGAACAGCTGCGGAGTGCGGCCTCGCCAGTGCCACCATGATCCGGATGCTGCCGGGGGGCATCCAGGCCGTGGTCGGGTATGACGACGGCACCTTCCGCATCGGTCGGCTCGGCCTGGAATCGACGTTCCTCGCGGGCGATGCGCTGCCGCCCGCAGCTCGCGGACTCGCGCCGGGATCGGCTGCCGTGCACGAGGATGCCGTGATCGTGCGGGCGCACAGCGGGCAGTATGCGACCGTCCACCTGGTAACGGAGTTCGAGGCGGCTCCGTCGACCGCCCTCCAGCAGCCGGTGATCGACGCCGACATCACCATGCTCACCGGCGGCCCGCTCGTGGCCGCGTTGGATGCGGCCGGCCAGGTGCGGGTGGAGACGATCTCATCGCGACGCAACCTGCTCACCGACGAACTGGTCACCACCGCTTCCGGAGCCACGATCGACGCGAAGCAGACCGAATCCACCGGCGGGGGCGGCGGATTCGTGCCGCGGTTCGTGCGGGTGTCGGAACTGGGCGACCAGCTGTTTCTGATCGCGGCGAACGGCGCGGCGCGCCGGTACGAGATTCGCGACGTCGAGTCGCCTGTCTTGATGGAGTCGTTCGACGCGGCGGCGGACGGACAGACAGTGACCTGCGTGGCCCGCGTGTTCGGCGGCAACTCGCTGGCCGTCGGCGACAGTGCCGGTTTCGTGCGGGTGTTTTTCGCCACCCGGCCGGCCGACGCGGCCGCCACGGACGGCCTGCAGATGGCGACCGCGAAGGTGTTCCCGGCGGTCGCCGGCGGCGGCCCTGCCAACGGCATCACGGCCCTCGCGGCTTCGCCGCGCTCCAGACTGCTGGCTGTGGCTGACGCCGCGGGGGGAATCCGCCTCCTGCAGACGACCACCGGCGCGACGGCGGCGTCGCTGCGGGGGGGCACTCCCGGCGGGCTCGAGGCACCGGCCAGGCAACTGCTCATCGCGCCCCGCGAGAATCGCCTGCTCGCTGCCGACAACGCTCGGCTGGCGGCCTGGACCTTGAACGCGGGCTATCCGGAGGTCTCGTGGCGATCGTTGTTCGGCCGGGTCTGGTACGAAAAGTATCCCGCCCACGTCCATGCCTGGGAGACGACAGGACACGAATCGTTCGAGTCGAAGTTCGGCCTCGTTCCACTCATCTTCGGCACACTCAAGGCCACGCTCTACTCGATGCTGTTTGCCACACCCATCGCCATCCTGGCGGCGATCTTTGCCAGCCAGTTCATGCATCCCCGCTGGAAGGCCCGCATCAAGCCGACGATCGAGATGATGGCCAGCCTGCCGAGCGTGGTGCTCGGCTTCGTGGCCGGGCTCATCTTCGCCCCCATCATCGAACGGTCGTTGATGACGATGCTGGCGGGGCTGTTCTGCGTGCCGCTGACGTTGCTCACCGGCGCGTTTTTCTGGCAGTTGCTGCCGGCCGGCTGGCGGAGCCGGTATGCCGCCTGGCGGTTTCCGATCATGGCGGCCATCGCGATGCCCGCGGGCTGCGTGGTGGCCGGACTGGCGGCGGCCCCGATGGAACGGCTGCTGTTCAATGGCAACGTGGCTGCGTGGCTGGACGGCCGCGGCGGCAGCGGATTCGGCGGCTGGGTGCTCGCCTTGCTGCCGCTGGCCGGCGTGTTGTCGGCAATGCTGGTGGGGCGGTTCGTCAACCCGTGGCTGCGACGTCATAGCAGTGGTTGGTCGCAGCACCGCGCCGCCGTCGCATCGTTCGTCACGTTCGCGGTCGGCATCGCCTTGGCGGTCGCCCTGGCGGTCGCGGCCGCCTCCTTCCTCGACGCGCTGCGGCTCGACACCCGCGGAGGACTCTTCGGCACCTACGTGCAACGCAATGCCCTGATCGTCGCCATCGGCATGAGCTTCGCCATCATCCCGCTGATCTTCACGATCGCCGACGACGCGCTCTCCAGCGTGCCCGATCATCTTCGCAGCGCCTCCCTCGGTGCGGGTGCCACGCCCTGGCAGACGGCTGTTCGCGTGATCGTGCCGGCTGCCGCCAGCGGACTCTTTTCGGCCGTGATGATCGGTCTGGGCCGGGCCGTCGGCGAGACGATGATCGTGCTGATGGCGGCGGGCAATACGCCGCTGATGGGCTGGAACCTGTTCAACGGTTTCCAGACGCTCTCCGCAGCGATTGCCACCGAGCTTCCCGAGGCAGCCCGGGGCAGCGCGCACTACCGGGTGCTCTTCCTCGCGGCGCTCACGCTCTTCGGGATGACGTTCGTGGTCAATACGGCCGCGGAGATCGTGCGGCAGCGGTTCCGCAGGAGGTCCCATGAGCTCTGAGACGCAGCGGCCCCGGCGGAGTCGATCGACGTATTCGAGCCTCACGGCCCACGGCGAGCCGTGGGTCTGGTTGACCGGCGGGGCGCTGGCGCTGGCGATCATGATGATCACGGGCCTGCTCCTGTTCATCGCCTTCCGCGGGGCGAGCACCTTCTGGCCGGTGCCGCTCGAACTCGTGGAGTTGGCCGATGGCCGGCGGGCGCTCGGCGAGGTATCCGAACGCGAGGGAGCCCAGGCCGCCACCGCCGGGGCTGCGGGGCGCGGCAGCCGACGGCTCGTGCGGACGGCCAACTTCGAACTCTCCGGCAACCATTACGAATGGTTCGACGACGATGCGCTCGTGAAGGTGAGCCTCCCGGAATGGGCCACCGTCGTGGAGCGATTGGAGGGGGGAAGGTTTCACGGCTTTCCGACTCGGCTCATGCACGGAAGCGAAGTGGTCGCGGAAGGGGCCGCACCGACCTGGAACGCCTTCGAACGGGAACATCCCGTCGTGCGGCGCCGGTGGCGGGAGGCGATGCATCTCGACAGGCACGATCGCGGCCGGCTGCAACGCGAACTCCGGGCCGCGCGACTGGCCGTCGTGCAGGCCGGACTCGACGCCGGACCGGCGGTCGCTGGCTCCGGAGCCGTGTCGGCCGCGCAGGCGGCGGCCGCGGCCGCGGAACAGGAGGTCATCGCCCGCGTGGGCAGGCAGTCGGCGGCACTGGACGAACAGACCGGGCGGCTGCGACGCGAGAACGAGGGCTGGGGGCTCGAGGTTGAAACCGCCGACGGCACCAGGAAGGTCATCCCACTGGAGGGCATCGTGCGAGCCTGCCAGCCGAACCGGCTGTCGATGGCCGGAAAGTTCGGCGTGTATGGAAGTCGATGGGGGGAGTTTCTCGCCGACGATCCGCGGGAGGCAAACAGTGCCGGCGGCGTGTTTCCCGCGATCTGGGGCACCGTTGCCATGACGCTGATCATGGCGCTGCTGGTGGCGCCGTTCGGCGTGCTGGCGGCGCTCTATCTCCGCGAGTATGCGTCGCGAGGGCCCGTGACCACGGCGGTGCGGATCGCCATCAACAATCTGGCCGGCGTGCCGAGCATTGTCTACGGCGCCTTCGGGCTCGGGTTCTTCTGCTACGGTCTCGGTGGCGGCATCGACGAGCTTTTTTTCCGCGCGAGCCTCGTGGCAGACAAGCAGCCCACGTTCGGCACCGGCGGCCTGCTCTGGGCGTCGCTCACGCTCGCCCTGCTCACGCTGCCGGTGGTGATCGTGGCCACCGAGGAGGCGCTCTCCGCCGTTCCCAATTCGATGCGGGAGGGGTCGTACGCCTGCGGTGCCGGCAAGTGGCAGACGATCCGGCGGATCGTGTTGCCGCGAGCCTTGCCGGGGATCATGACGGGCCTCATCCTGGCGATGGCACGGGGCGCGGGCGAGGTGGCGCCGCTCATGCTCGTGGGTGTGAAAAAGCTCGCGCTCGACCTGCCGATCGACGGCACGTTTCCCTTCGTGCACCCGGAGCGGGAATTCATGCACCTCGCCTATCTGATCTACGACGTCGGGTTCCAGAGCCCCAACAGCCAGGCTGCCAAGCCGATGGTGTTCACGATCACGTTCCTGCTGGTGGCCATCATCGCGCTGCTCAACGTGGCGGCGATCTGGATCCGCTCGCGGCTGAAGCGACGGTATGTCTCGCAACAGTTTTGACCGCACGCCGACCGCGCACCTGCCGGGCCCGATTGTGATGTGGTACGATTTCCAAACACGCGTCAGGGACGATCGCCCTTCCCGTTTTCCATCATGAATACCCAGGCAGAGCCAAAATCGGTGCGGGGTGGACAGCCCGAGGCTGCCTCGGCTGCGGCCGATCGCCTGCAGGCCGTGGCCGCCGGCCGCGACGTGCCCGCGGAAGTGCACCCCGAGGTGCTCGAGGCGACGCCGGTGCTGGAGATCGACCGCTTCAACCTCTGGTATGGCGGCAAGCAGGCCCTCCACGGCATCACGATGCCGATCCCGCACAACAAGGTTACGGCCCTGATCGGCCCGAGCGGCTGCGGGAAGTCGACGCTGCTGCGGAGCGTGAACCGCCTCAACGACCTCGTGCAGAGCGTGCGGATCACCGGCGACATGCGGCTCAATGGCGACTCGATCTACGATCCCCGCATGGACGTGATCGAACTGCGGAAGCGGATGGGGATGGTGTTCCAGAAGCCGAATCCCTTTCCGATGAGCATCTACGAGAACGTCGTCTACGCGCTGCGGATCGACGGCGAGAACAATCGCGGCGTGCTCGACGAGGTCTGCGAGATCAGTCTGCGGGGCGCGGCGCTGTGGGACGAGGTGAAGGATCGCCTGCACGACAGCGCGATCGGGCTCTCGGGCGGCCAGCAGCAGCGGCTCTGCATCGCGAGGGCCATCGCGGCCGAACCCGAGGTGTTGCTGCTCGACGAGCCCTGCTCGGCCCTCGACCCGATCGCCACCGGCAAGGTGGAGGACCTGATCCAGGAACTCCGCGGGCGGTATTCGGTGCTGATCGTCACGCACAACATGCAGCAGGCCAGCCGCACGAGCGACTACACGGCGTTCATGTATCTTGGCCGCCTGATCGAATATGGCACCACGACGGGCATCTTCACGAAGCCCATCCTCCGAGAGACCGAGGCCTACGTCACCGGCCGCTTTGGCTGAGCATTGCCATGACCCATCACATCGAACGCCAGATCGAGCATCTCAAGGAGCGCATCCTCCGCGTCGGCACCCTCGTGGAGGAGGCGATCTCCAAGTCGATCACGGCACTCATCAATCGCGACACCCATCTGGCCCAGCGGGTCATGGCCAGCGATGAGGAAATCGACCGCATGGAGGTCGAGGTGGAGGAGGAGTGCCTCAAGATCCTCGCCCTCTACCAGCCCGTCGCCGCCGACCTCCGTTTCGTGGTGTCGGTCCTGAAGATCAACAACGACCTCGAGCGGATGGGAGACCTCGCACGAAACATCGCCAAGCGGGTGGCCCAACTCACCGCCGGCGAGCCCTGCGAACTGCCCCCCGAGATCCGCACGATGGCCATGCAGGCGCAGGACATGGTGAAGGAGTGCCTCGACGCCGTGGTCAAGGGAGATCCGCTCCTGGCACGACAGGTCCGCGAGGAGGATGACGCGGTCGACGAGGCGCGGCAGAAGATCCGCCGAAGGGTGATTCAGGAGATCAAAACGAATCCCGAGAACGTCGAGAGCCTGCTGCGGATCAATTCCGTCTCGAAGCACATCGAACGGATCGCCGACATGGCGACGAACATTGCCGAGGACGTGATCTACATGGTGCAGGGCGAGATCGTCAGGCACCGGTCGGCGGACTGAATACACGCGAAACACGACATCCTGTCGTTTTTTCTTGGCGGGCCTCCGCCCGCTGGTGCGTACCCGGCCCTCCGGTTTCACGAAAAACATCGCATCGTGCGATTTTTTCTTGGCGGGCCTCCGCCCGCTGGTGCGTACCCGGCCCTCCGGGCCTGGCGCGCGGTTACTCGGCTTTGCGCTTTTCGCCCGATCCGGCGCCGTGGTAGCCTTTTGCCGGTCTTCTCGCCCCTCCGTTGCCGGAAATCGCGACCATGTCACTCGCCGCAGCCGTTCGTTTGCCGTCCTCTCTCACCGTGCTGGCCGTGATGCTGCTGATGCTGGCGGCCATTTCGCCAGTGGCAGCACGTGGCGAAGATCCCGTCGCCGTGCTGGTCACGGGACCGCTGTCTGCGAAGGTCGGCGATCGGGTGGCATTCGAGGTGGAACTGGTCAACCGCTCGGGGAGGCCGCTCGAGAAGTTGCGGGTGATCGACTACTTCGACAAAGGCTTTCATCACGAGGCCTCGGCGAGCCCGATCGAACAGTCGGGCACCATCGATCTGGCGGCAGGCACGTCACGGCGGCTGACGCTCGATTTCCTGCTCGACGAGCCGGGACGGCAGTGCCATCGCGTGGAGATTCTCGACCAATCGCATACGTTCGTCGGCGGTGCGACGTCGTGCGTGCAGGTTGCAGCCTCACCGGTCGCAGCCGCCACGCCACTGGCGGCCCCTCTGCCGACGACGCCCGCACCCGTGGCGGCGCCCGTCAATGCCTATCCGGCGACGACCTATCCCGGAGCCCCGACGATGCCCGCCGCGCCGCCGGCCACGAACCCGGCACCACTTGCGATGGCGGCGCCGCTTGCGATGGCGGCGCCGCTGGCAGCCGCGCCGCTGACGCCGCCGGTTGCCACGCCACCGGTTGCCACGCCGCCCTCGCCGGCAGCCCAGCCGCTGGCGATGCCGTCGCCCGCCCTGCCGGCGGCGAGCAGTCTGCCCGCCTCCACGGCCCTGCCCGTCACGCCGTCGTTGGAACTGGACATGGTCGGGCCGGCAGAGGTCTTGCCCGGAGCCGTCACCGAGTTCGTCGCCACCGTGCGGAACACGGGTAGCGTGGCCTCGGGATCGACAAAACTCGAATTCGGATGGGATGACGCCTTCACGCCCTTGGAAGCATCGGAGGGCTACAAGCTGGCGTCATCGCGGGTCTCCTGGGACCTGCCTTCGCTCGAGCCGGGCGGGCAGTTGCGTCGGCAGATCAACCTCCGCGCCCAGCCGGCCGGTGCGGTTGCGCCGTCGTCGCGATCCTGCGTTCGGGGCGTTCTCAGCGGGGCCGTCGGCGGGGTGATGGTCGCCGACGAATCGTGCGTGCTCATCCGCTCCAACACGCCGCGGGCACGCACGCCCCGCGAGGCGGGCCTGCGGGTCACGCTGGCCGACTGCGATGATCCGGTCATCGTGGGACACTCCACGACGCTGATCTGCACGGTCGTCAACAACGGAACGACGTCGACGGGACGGCTCGACCTGACCGTGGTGCTGCCCGAGCGGGCGACTCTGGTTGGTGATCCGAGCCCTTCCCGCGTGCGGATCGATGGCTCCAGCGTGTCGTTCGACTCCATTCCGAGCATCCCACCCGGAGGGCAGGCGACCGTGGAACTGGCGTATCGCATCCCAGGCAGTGGCACCGCGAAGGCCTCGGCGATCCTGACGGGCTCCGAACTCGACGGGTCGATGGATTCGAGCTGCCAGACGACGTTTCTGGCTCCGTAGGTGTTGCGGATGCCACGCCGCCGGTCGGGCTCCCAGAACCCGCTCCGCTCCCTCCGTGGCGGCAAGTTTTTAACTTGTCCGTGTCCTCGGCACGAATTCCACAAGTTAAAAACTCGTGGCCACGGGTCGAACTCCTTCGTTCTCGTTCTTGATGCCGAGACAGACTCAACCTCTCCGCCCCTCTCCCGCATTGTTTCCGTAACCCGCAGGGTCGGGGGCGGAGCCTGCCGTTGGCGCCGGCGATGCGGTCTGTGGTCACATGGCACGTTTCCGCATGCCGATGAAGGCGTGCGGCTTCGGCCGTCTTGGCCCGACGGTCGCCGCGGGCTGCTGCCGGCAGGAAACATCCGCCATGCTCGTGGTGACAGCCAACTGGTGCATATCGGACGGCACGCTCGCCGCCGCACCCCCGCGGGGGTGCGTCGAGCGGTTTCGCGCCGAGGTGCGGAGGGCGAGCCTGCGTTGCGGCGTTCGCCGCGACGGCAGCTACCGTCCCGTGGACGCGATCGACGTCGTGCTTGCCGGCGACACCTTCGACTGGCTCGTCAGCCGTGAGTGGGTCGGCGACGTGCGTCCGTGGGATACCGGCCGGCGGGCCGCGGCTGCGCGGGAGCGGGTCGCCGTCGGTGCCCTTGGCCGGGCCGACCGACTGCTGGCGACGCTCGCTGCCTGGATGCGGCGCGGGATCGAGGTGCCGGTGGCCGATCGCCGTGGGCGACCGCTGCCGGCAGCATCGCGTCCCGCACCCGTGCGGGTGACCGTGCTGTGCGGCGATCGCGATCGCTGGCTCGAGCAGGCGGCTGCAGGCGGGGTGCCGTCAGGCCGGATGCCGGTGGTCGGCAGATGCTGGTCGGACGGCGAGGTGACGGTGCGGCATGGAGAGGAGATGGATCCGCTCCACGCGGCGTGCGGCCGCGAGCCGACGCTGGGCGAGAGCCTTGCCGTCGATCTGATTGCCAGGCTCGGCGGGATGCTCGACGACGTCGCCGCGCTGCGTCCGCTCGCCGGCAGCCTGATCCGCAGGCTGGCCGGCGGCGTTCTCACCGACGCGCCGACGAGGCTGGTCGGCTGGCTGTCGGCTCGTGACGGCGGGGCCACGCTCCCCGCAGCGGCGCGGCAGGGGCTGGTCGACGCGTGGCACCGATCCATCGCCCTCTGGCACCGGGCTGCACGGCGGCTGTCGCCGCGTGGGGAGAACGGCTTGGACATGGTGGGCAGGATCGCCGAGTGGCTGGAAATCGATGGGGCCCGGGAGAGCGGCAGAAGGCATCACTGGATCGACGCGATCCCGGCTGCCGGGGCGGCACTCCCCTGGGACTCCGCCGCCACCGTCGTGCTCGGCCACCCGGTCGCCGGGGTGGGGGCGTCGGCGGCCTGGCGCAGGCAGGTGGTCTGCCTGCACCCCGGAGCCTTGCAGCCCCTGGGGCATCTCGACGACGATCTCCCGGGGCCGGCCGTGGTGGTCATCCGGCCGGAACGCGAGGGACGCCAGATCGAGTGGCTGCCGATCGACAACGTCGCGGGAAGGATCGGCCACGAGCATGACGACGAACGGGGCCATGGCGTGTGGCTGTCGGCGGCGTCGCTCGGTCGGGCCGGCATCGTCGATGCCGCCTGAAGACTCGTTCCGGAGACGCAGAGCATGACTCAGGATTCCGTTCCGCTCGTCGAGATACGCACGACCTTCGGCAGGCGGGCCGATGCCGACGCGTGCGCTGCGCGTCTCGTGGAGCAGCGGCTTGCGGCGTGCGTCCAGATCGACGGGCCGGTGCAGAGCACCTATCGGTGGCAGGCCGCCGTGGAGATGGCGGAGGAATTCCGCTGCACGTGCAAGACGACGCGTGAACGGTCGCAGGCCTGCATGGATGCCTTGGCCCGCGAACACCCGTACCAGACGCCCGAGGTGATCTGCGCGGAGGTGACGGCCTCGCCGGCCTATGCGGCGTGGGTACGGGCGAGCGTGGAAGCCGACTGATGCCTGCACGCAAGGAAAACGGATGGTGGCGGTCATGACTGCACACGACGACCTCTATGCCTTCGACATCACGCTGCACGGCCGCGGTCCGGGGGCGGCTGATCTGCCGCCGGCCGAATCGTATGCGGACGCCCGGGGAACGTGGCCCACCCTGGCGGTGCCGCACGAACTGCTGGCGGCGCCGATGGCGATCGGGTTCGACGAGGCGTTCGACCGGTTGGCGCGGTTGGAACGCATGTATGCCGAGCCGGACGGGTCCTTCGTCTGGACGAGCCCGCGCGAGGGGCTGTGGTGGCAGGTGGACGGCAACGCCTGCGAGAAGGAGGGGCGCGTGCTGCTGGTGGATCTCAAAGGGAGCTGCCCGGCCGCCGAGTTCGATCGGCTGCTCGGGGCATTTGGCTGGCCGCAGCAGGCGGTGATGATGCAGGTGGTGCGGTCGGCTGTATTTCTCGACGAGCCCACGTTTCGCAGGCATGCCCGCTGCCGTGGGAACGCCGGGGATGGGCAAACCCTGCGGCCCCAGTGAGCGACCGGTCGCAGCGGTTGTGCCGTGGGATCGTTGCCGGCGGGGTATGATGCCGTCAGGGAGCCGATGAACCGTTTGGTGACGGGGAGGAAGGTCCGCGTGGAGAACATGCCGATGGGCAGGGGCGAGCGGGAAAAGCGATCGGATGGCGCAGTGGGGCGGCGCAGGGGTGCTGCAGGCGGGCAGATGCTCCGTGCACGCTGCGCTCTGCTCGCGCTCACGATGGCGATCGCGGGCGGTTCTTTGGCAGCCGCCGAGTTCGTCGGCGAAGAGCCGCTGGCGGTGAGAGATGCCATCGGCGAGGGCATGCATGCCTATCATGCGGGCGATTACGACCGGGCGTACGATGCGCTCACCAATGCGATCGAGGCCGGCACCGAAGATCCGCGCGGCTACTACTTCCGCGGTCTGGCGGCGCTGCGGCTGGGCCGCACGAGCGAGGCCGACGCCGATTTCACCGCCGGGGCGGACCGGGAACTGTCGACGGGCAGCATCAGGCGTGTGTCGCAGTCGCTGGAGCGGGTGCAGGGGCACGACAGGCTCGCGCTCGAACGCTTCCGGTCGCGGGCCCGGTTGGGGGCGCTGCAGCGGGAACGTGAGGCGTATGGCCGGAGGTATTCGTCGATCGAGGACGCCTCGGGTGACGTGCGGCGGCGCCGCCGGCCGGAAGACATCCGGCCTGAACTCGTCGCTCCGCGGGGAAGACCGGCCGGAGAACTGCCGCCCGGGCGTGGGACTGTCGAAGAAGTTCCGGCCCCGGCAGCCGGGCCCGCCGCGCCCGCCAAGGCGTTCGAGGATGAACCGGCCGCAGAGTCCGACGATCCGTTCGGCGACGAGCCCGCCCCCGCCAAACGCATGTCGGAGGACGAGGCGGCGGAGAAGGACGTGCAGGACGAGCAGATGGCGGCCGAGGCCGAAGACACCGCGGCCGAGCGGGACGTTCAGGAAGAGGTCGAGGCCGCTGCCGGACAGTAGTCTGCGAGCCGGTTGGCTGCGGATTCACGACGGGGCTTTGATGCTCAGCGCGGCGGCCGCCACCAGCGCCCAGCCGACGAGGAAAAGCCCGCCTCCGATCGGCACGATGGCTCCCAGGATCTTCACGCCCGACAGGGCCAGCGCCGCGAGGCAGCCGCTGAAGATCAGCGTGCCCGCGAGAAAGCACCAGCCCGCGGCCTGCAGCAGGCCACGCACGGGCATTGCCTGGGGCAAGGCCGACGCCACCGCGACGATCATGATCACGAGGGCGTGGTAGAGACAATAGCGGACGGCGGTCTCCCAGTTGTCGCCACGGCCGGTGGCGTCGAGCAGGGCTTTCAGGCCGTGGGCGCCAAAGGATCCGGCCGCCACGCCGATCCCGCCCAGCAGGCCGCCGGAGAAGAGAAAAAACTTCAGCATGGGGTCCTTACGGTCGGTTTGCGCCCAGGAGTTTGTCCTCCTCTTCCTCCTGGATGATGATCCGCGGCGTCACCATCAGCATCAGGCTGTCGGTGGTGCGGCCCATGCCCACGTTTTTGAAGAGGCGATTGACATAGGGAATCTTCGAGAGAATTGGCACGCCGAACTCGTTGCGGCCCTCGCGGAGCCGCTTGATGCCGCCGAGCAGCACGGTGCCGCCGTCGGGAACGCTCACGGTGGTGGTGACCGTCGTGAAGATGAATTCGGGCAGCTGGATGGTGGTGCCCCGTGAGAAGATCTCCTCCTCGGCACTGCTCTTGGCCTGCGTTTCCAGGCTGGCGTTGAGACCGGCTCCGGCGGCGGCATCTCCGGCCAGTCCCGACTTCTCGTCGCTGCTCTTCGACTTCGTGGACCGAGTGCCCTCGAACTGGAACTGCTCCACCTTGCCGATCTGCGAGAAGAACGGCACGAGCGTCAGGCGGACGAAGCGACGGTCGCTGGAGACGACCGCCTGCACGTTCACGGCGGTGCCCTCGGAGAGCACGGTGATCACGGGCTGCTGGGCGGCCGCGAAATCGCCCACCACCGGCACGACGCTCGTCACGAACGGCCGCTGGGTGGAGTCGGAGATGAA
>CAZOMJ010000109.1:0-16056 GCA_964581055.1 uncultured Candidatus Kuenenia sp. | reverse complement strand
CTGCTGGTGGGCCTGTCCGCCGGCAAGGCGATCGCGGCCGCGCTCGGCATCCCCATCGTCGGCTACGACCACGTCGCCGCGCACCTCTACGCCTGCCGGCTCGCGCACGGCGATCGGATGCGCTACCCGTGCGTCGGGTTGGTGGCCAGTGGCGGCCATACGTCACTGTTTCTCGTGCATGGGCCGACCGATTTGGAACGGCTGGGCGGCACGATCGACGATGCCGCGGGAGAGGCCTTCGACAAGGCGGCGACCGTGCTGGGCCTCGGCTATCCGGGTGGACCGCAGATCGAGGCGGCGGCGGCCGGTGGCAATCCAAAGGCCCACCGCCTGCCTCGGCCGCTGGCGAATGACTACGAGCGGCTCGATCTCAGCTTCAGTGGATTGAAGACGGCACTCCGCTATCTCGTGCGTCCCCCGGGGGCGCCTGCCGACACGCCCATCCCGCAGGGGGCGGCGCTCGCTGACCTTGCCGCCTCATTCCAGCAGGCTGCAGTCGACTCGATCCTGGCGAAACTTGCCCTCGCGCTCGATCGCACCGGCTGCCGTGTGCTGGCGATCGGGGGCGGCGTGACGGCGAACACCCTGCTCCGCGAATCGGTCGAGCGGTTGGGCCGTCAGCGTGGAATCGACGTGCTCATACCGCCGCGGTCGCTGTGCACCGACAACGCCGCCATGGGCGCGATCGCGTGGGAACGGCTGGAACGCGGTGAGAACGACGGACTGGAACTCGACGTGCTCCCCGGCACCGACCGCTCAGCCGCCCGCCGGCGATAACACCCCGGTCCGACGACCAGCGTTCAGGCAGCTCGTCGGCCTGCGCATCGGGGGCAGATACAATCCGATTGATGCTGAGGAGCCGGTCGAGGGGGCAAGTTAAAAACTCGCCCCCACAGGAGCCGGTGAATTCTGCGACTCACGAGCGACTGGAGATTCGTCCAAGAGCCTCCCGTAGCAGAATCCGCCGGCGACCGAGCATGCCGCAGCCGGCGAACCAATCCGGCATGGCAGCACCTGTTCATCAGCCCCAGGCCGGTCGAGAAAGTGTCACCACGGGGACAGGGGGCACGGACAAGTTGAAAACTTGTCGCCACGGGGACAGGGGACACGGGCACGTTCAAAACGTGCCGCCACGCGCTAGAAGCTTGAGAACTGCTCGAACTCGTCGTACGGGCGGTGTTCGAGGTTGACGAACCGGGTGAAGTCGTGCTGCCAGAGCAGCTTGATGTCGCCGATGGGGCCGTTGCGCTGCTTGGCGATGATGATCTCCGCCTGCCCCTTGACCCGCTCCCGATCCTCGTCGGTCGTCTGGTAATACTCCTCACGGTGCACGAACATCACGACGTCGGCGTCCTGCTCGATGGCGCCCGATTCACGCAGGTGGTTGAGTCGCGGGCGGTTGTCCCGCGACACCTCCGCCTGGCGGTTGAGCTGTGCCAGGCAGAGCACTGGAACGTCGAGTTCGCGTGACATCGTCTTGAGCCGACGGGCGATCTTCGCCACCTGCTCCTGTCGTGGATCCCGCGGATTATCGGGCTCGATGAGCTGGAGGTAGTCGATCACGATCAGCGACAACCCCTGCTTGCGCTTGAGTCGCCGGGCCACGGCGGCGATCTCGGTGAGCGTGCGGCCCGGGGTGTCGTCGATGTAGAGCGGTGACGAGCTGATCTCGGCCGATTTCTGGACCAGCCGACGACGGTCTTCCTGAGAGATGGTGCCGTTGCGGAGCCGATGACCGTTCACCTGCGCCGCGGAGCAGAGCAGACGATCCGCGAGTTCGAGGCAGGCCATTTCGAGGCTCACGAACAGGGCTGGCTGCTTGGCGCCGATGGAAACATTCTCGGCAATATTCATCGCGAAGGCGGTTTTTCCCATACTCGGGCGGGCGGCGAGAATGATCAGCTCCGAGTTGTGCAGGCCCCCGCAGAGCGAGTCGAGGTCGGTGAATCCCGTCTCCACGCCCCCCAGGGCGTGCTCGTGCTTCATCCGCGCATCCATGCGGATCATGACCTCCTCCAACACGGCCTCGATCGGCTTCGCCTCCGCCGAACTGCGGTGCTCGAGGATCTGGAAGATCTTCGCCTCGGCCCGCGATACCAGTTCCCGGGGCTCGTCGGAGGCGTCGTAGGCGTCTCGCAGAATGTCGGTGCTCGCGTCGATCAACGAGCGGAGCATCGCCTTGTCGCGGACGATCTGGGCGTAGTGGGTGGCGTGGGCGGCATGTGGGACGGATTCCAGGATTTCAACGATGGCGGGAGCGCCGCCGACACGTTCGAGGTCGCCCTGCGTGCGGAGCCGCTCGAGCACGATCGTGATGTCGATCCGCTTGCCCGAGTCGTGAAGTTCGAGCAGGTGCCGGTAGAGCACCTGGTGCGCCTCGTCGGCGAAGTCGTCGGGCCGGACAACGAGGGCGATGTCGTCGCAGACATCGGGCTTCAACAGGATGCTGCCGAGCACAGCCCGTTCGGCATCGACGTTAGCCGGACGCTCGCGGGATTCGAGCGGGGCAGTCGCCGCAGAGCCTCCGCCAGCCCCATCGTCGCCGCGTCGTCGCCGGCGGTCGGACGAACGCTGCCCGGACGACTGCTTGTCGGAAAACTCTCGTCGCGACGAATCCCTCGCCGCGGCATCACGCGATGCAGCCATACGACAGCCTCCCTGTATTTGGCCTATGGGCTCAGATGGTCAACGGATGCCCCATCTCAATGGCACCGTGATCCCGCAGAAGCATTCCGACGAATTACTTCGCGGCACTCTCGCTGCTCGACGGCACCACCCATACCTTCAGATCGCCTTCCACCTCGGCTGCAAGCCGGACGCGGACGGTGTAAAGCCCCACTTCCTTCAGGGGCCCCTGCAGGATGATCTGGTCGGGCGTGACCATCAGATCCTGCTGCTTGAGCGATCGCGAAATCTCGGTCGCACCGACAGAGCCGTAGAGATGGCCCTCGTCGTTTGCGTTGGCTTCGATCGTGACGCTCGTCCGCACGAGTTCGGCCAGCAGATTCCGCAGGCCGGCCAGCCGCTCACGGGCAATCTCGTCGAGCTTCGCGCGGTGCTTCTCCACCATCCGCTTGTGATGCTCGGTGGCAACGGTCGCCAAGCCCTGCGGGATCAGGTAGTTGAAGGCGAAGCCGCGCTTCACTTCGACAACCTCGCCCTGCTTGCCAAGATGCTCGACGTTGTGCACGAGCAGCAGTTCAATGCCGCCACGCTTGCCCTTCGGAAGCCGCGAATTGGAGGGCACACGGATTGTCGGCAGGTCTCGTACGGGCATCACTGAACTCCTGTCAGATAGGGCGTTGAAGGGGAATGTGAGTTGGTGTCAGGGCGCTTATGTAAGGCGCTTCTGTAGATCGCTTGTGGGTGTGCTGCCGGGCGACGGGAGTCGCACGGCATGGGACCGAATCCTCAGAACGGTATATCGTCTTCGCCGCCGCGGCTGTCGACGCTGGCGCCAATATCGCCGCCGACATCATACCCACCGCTCTGGTCGTATTCATCGGAGGGGGCATTTGCCGCACCGCCGCGGCCTGGAGCCGCCGGCCGGGCGCGGCCGCGGGGGGCTTCGCCGGAGCGGCCCTCGCCGCCGGAGCCGGAACGACCGCCCAAGAGTTGCATCCGATCGCACACGACACGGAGCTTGGAATTCTTCTTCCCGTCCTTCTCCCACGTGTCGAGTTTGAGCCGTCCGTCGATCAAAAGCGGCGAGCCCTTGGTGACGTATTCGCCGGCGATCTCGGCGGTGCGGCCCCAGAGCGTGACGTCCACGAACGTCGTCTCCTCGACCCATTCGCCCGTGGCCGTCTTGCGGCGATCATTTACGGCCAATCCGATGTCGGTCACCGCCGTCCCATTGGCGATGTAGCGGAGTTCGGGATCCCGGGTCACGTTGCCAAGCAGGATGACTTTGTTAAAGCTCGCCATGACGCACGACTCCTTTGCTGCGATGTTCCTGGTATCTGAACGGCTGTACAACAGTTTCGGAAGGATAGCCCTTGCGTGCTGTCATTGCAAGCGACCGAATGACAAAGACATTCGTGGCCCGCCGGCAGCTGTCCCATACCCACGATCGGCCACGGTCACTCTGTTTCAGCAGCCTCTGGTGCATCGACCACGCCGGGGGCTGCAGCGCCCGCGGGAGCAGCGGGACGCCGTGCCGCCGTGTCGCCAGCCAGTGCGTGCTGGACGAGGGCGTCCGCAATCCGTGGATCGACCCGCAGCACGAGTTTCCGGATGATGTCGTCGGTGATCTCGCACTGCCGCTCCATCGCCGTCAGGTTGCCCCCTTCCATGCGGAAGTAGGTCAGCCAGTACACGCCCTTCTTGTGGCCCTTGATCGGGTAGGCGAGTTTCCGCTCGTCCCACAGCCGGGCCGCCAGGATCGTGCCACCGTTCTGCGTGATAATGTCGGCAACCTGCTGGGCCGAACCCGCGGGATCACGGGAGTATTTGGTCGGGTCGAGAATAAACATTCCCTCGTATACCTGCATGTCGTTTGCGCTCCAAAGTCAGGGGGTTGTGGGGGCTCTTGCTCGTGAATCGTGTTCGGTCAGTCGGTGGGGGGCGTTGGTGCTCAGTTGTACCTGTTCATGGCCGCCTGGATGCCTAGCGCCACCCATTCTTCCGCGGCGTCGGCAGCCCGTTCCAGCAGGACGTCGACCGCCTCCCGCTCTGATTTGGCGAACTTCCCGAGGACAAAATCGGCCGATTTCCAGCCGGCGGGCATGGGGCCGATGCCCACCCGCAGGCGAGGAATGGATGTGCTGCCCAGACGGGCAAGCACATCCGACAGGCCGTTTTGACCGCCGGCCGATCCGCTGGGACGCAGTCGGATCGTGTCGGTGGGAAGCTGAAAATCATCGCAGATCACCAGGATGTCAGTATCGTCGATTTTGTAGAAGTCTCGTGCCGCCAGCACGCTCGTACCGCTGAGATTCATCCAGGTCAGCGGCCACAACAAGAGCACGGGAGCTCCTCGCAGCGTCGCCTGGGCCGTCTCGCCTTGAAACCGTGCTCGCCGCACGGGTGAGCCGGTCCGGCGGGCCAGAGTCGCCAGCACGTCGAAGCCGACGTTGTGGCGGGTGCCCTCGTAGCCGCGACCCGGGTTGCCTAAGCCAACCAAGAGTTTCACGTGTGGTTGCCGGGAGGCATGAGCCGCGGTTCACGCTGCCAACGTCACGACTTCTCCGCTTCGGCCTCTCCTTCCTCGGCCGCCTTGCGGCCAATCAGTTCGGGTTCGGCACCGCCCGCGGCGGCCTCCTCGGCCTTTTCCACCGGGACCGTGCAGGTGACGACCGCCTCGTCGGCGTCGGCAAGTGCCTTCGCGCCGGCAGGCAGTTCGAGGTCGTGCACCTTGATCGTGCCGCCGAGTTGGAGTTTTCCAACCGCCGCATGAATCTTTTCGGGCACCGCGTCGGCCCTGCATTCAAGTTCGATTTCGTGCAGGATCAGGCTCACCACGCCGCCGGCTCGCTGCCCTGGGCACTCGCCCTTGAGGTCGATGGGCACCTTCACCTTCACGAGGTCGGTGGCGCTCACACGCAGAAAGTCGACATGGATCGGCTCGATACCGAACGTGTCCCACTGCAGTTCGCGGATCAGGGCGCCCGTCTTGACGGCACCCTTCAGTTCGACGATGCGGCTGCCGTGCCGGATGGCGGCCTGGACGGCCTCACGGGTGGCGACGAGGTCGACACACTTTTCACCGTGGCCGTACAGCACCGCGGGCACCAGGCCCTGGTTGCGCAATCGCCTGCTCTCGCGGCTGCCTGTGGCTTTGCGGAGCTTGACTTCAACAGAATCGCTCATGGGAACTCCTCTCGGGAAGTGGGCCATTTTGCCATGGAACTTCCGTTCCGCAAGCCGAGTTCACTCTCACCCGCAGGAGAAGTGTTTTGCGGGGGGGCGTGGGGCTTTTTTCAGCCCTTTCGGCCGGCCTGCGGGCTTGGGCAGGCCAACGACCGTTCAGGCGACCGTTCACTGAAACATCATGCTCACCGACTCGTTGCGGTGAATCCGCTTGATGGCCTGGCCGAGGAGGCTGGCGACCGAAAGCACCGTGATGTTTGGGAGCGATTTTTCCGGCGGCAGGGGGATCGAGTCGGTGATGATGATGCCGGCGAAAGGGGCAGCCTTGAGCCGCTCGATCGCGGGGCCGACGAGCAGGCCGTGGGTGGCCGCGGCATAGATGGCCTTGGCACCGTGCCGGTGGACCACTTCGGCGGCTGAGCAGATCGAGCCGGCCGTGCTGATCATGTCGTCGAACATCAGCGCGATCTTGCCGGCCACGTCGGCACCGATGATGTTCGTGCTTTTGGTCGTGTCGGCGCTGAGCCGACGCTTGTCCACGATGGCCAGCGGCACGCCGAGGTGATTGGCGTGGCCGACCGCCCGCTTGATCCCTCCCGCGTCAGCACTCACCACCACCAGTTCGTCGTGCGGCAGATCCATCGACTGCAGGTGGTTGTTGAGCACCGGTGCGGCGTAGAGGTGATCCACGGGCACGTCGAAGAACCCCTGGATTTGTGCGGCGTGCAGGTCCATGGCGAGCACGCGGTCGGCGCCGGCCCGCGTGATCAGGTTGGCGACGAGTTTGGCGGTGATCGGCACGCGGCCGGCGTCCTTGCGATCCTGGCGGGCGTAGCCGAAGTAGGGGATCACCGCCGTGAGCCGGTAGGAACTTGCCCGCTTGAAACTGTCGATCATCACGAGCAGTTCCATCAGGTTTTCGTTCACCGGCGGGCAGGTCGGCTGCACGATGAACACGTCGCGGCCGCGGACGTCCTCGTCGATCTTGCAGGAGATCTCGCCATCGGGGAATCGCCCCATGGAGATCTTGCCCATCGGCAGGTTCAGGTAACGGCAGATGTCCTGCGTGAGCGGCGCGTTGGCGGGGCCGCAGAAGATCTTGAGGTCGTTCATCGTTCCATCCTGCGGGCGTGGGCGGCGGAGGCTCTTGGAAGGCTCTGACAGACTGTCACTGTGACCGGGGGCCGCGTGTTCTTCAAGCCGATGCAGGTCTTGGTGCGGGCCGACCATGGGCGGCGGAACAACGGCCACTGGCACTGTACCAGCCTGTCTGTCGGGAGGCCCGCCGCGCATCAAGGCCCGTGGAGCAGCCGTGGGCCATCGGTTCGGTATGCCCCGACACCGCCCTGATAGCGTCTGCCGTGCGACTAGCGGAGATCGATCTGCTTCTTGATGAGAAAGCCGGAGTAATCCGTCCCCAAGGTGCCTTCCTCGGGCCGGCGTTCCTCTCCACGCCAGCCCTTCGCGCCGGCCCCGGCGCCCACATAGTAGCCCACCGCGTGCGGCGACTCGCCCGGCCCGGCCAGCGGCGAGGTGCACTGCGGATCGCCGGCGCGGAGGAGCTGGTCGCCCTTCTCCCGCCTTGCCTAGATCGCCCACACGGCTCGCGAGTGCCTATTTTTTCTCGACTCCGCGTTGCAACCGTCAGAAACGTAAACGTCGTCCCTGTCAGGAGAACCGTTATCACAGGCAGAGTCATACGGGGAGGAACGCCGTTAGATCGCAGGCCGCGACTCGGCTGGCCGCGTTCTGTCTCTGCTGGGCGGCCCACATGGCGGCAACGGCAGCAGGTGAAACCGCCGTCTACCGCTTTGTGTCCGCGGACGGCCCATCCTCTCCGATCCGGTCGACAACATGTTTGATCTCGCAGGGGAGCGGACCGTGGTCGATCCGTTGCTTCGGTATCCGACGTATCCGCCCGCGGGATTCACCGGCAGTTCCAGCGTGCTCTCCGAAGAGCAGCAGGAGACTTCGCATTTCGTGCCGGTCGAGGACCGTTGGCGGATCGGTCTGCAGCCATGGGACAGGTACGGCCGTGGCCATCCCCGGCTCGAGGACTATCCCTATGCGCTGGGCAACGGCTTCAACCCCTACACGCAAAACCTCCTCAAGGAAGACTATCCGCTGATCGGCCAGGAGACGTTCTTCAACATGTCCGTGATCAGCCGGACGATCGGCAACTTCCGGCAGGTGCCCACCCCCAACACGCCCTTCGAGTCGACGCCGACACCCGGGCAGGAGGATTTCTATGGCAATCCGAACGGCTTTCTCCTCCTGCAGTATTACACGCTCGCCTTCGACCTGCTCCACGGCGACCGCGCGTTCAAGCCCAATGACTGGCGGGTCAGGTTCGTGCCGGTGTTCAACACCAACTACCTCGAAGTCTACGAATACGGCGTCGTCAGCCCCGACTACGACTTCGTGTCGGTCCGCGCCGGATCGCAGCCCTTCACCAGCGACTTTCGCGGCTTCATCTTCAGCGATCTCAACAGCGCGATCCGGCTGTTCGGCACGCGGTTGGCGAACCGCGACCAGTTCAACGTGATCCTGTTCGATCAGCGGGAAAAAGACACAAACAGCTTCCTCAACTCGTTCGACTCGCGGCAGCAGCAGATCCTGATCGCCAACTACTACAAGCAGGACGCCCTCTGGCCGGGCCGCACCGTGCAGACGAGCTTCCACTACGATCTCGACGCACCCACGCTCAAGTGCGACAAAAACGGTTTCCTGGTGCGACCCGATCCGGTCGGCATCGCCACGCCGCACCAGGTCAACGCGGCCTACCTCGGCCTCGCCACCGACGGCCACGTCAACGAACTCAACATCACGAGCGCCTTCTACTACGCCTTCGGTCGCGACTCGCTCAACCAACTCGCCCTACAGCCGGTGGACATCAGCGCGACGATGGCGGCGCTCGAACTCTCCCACTCGCCGGAATGGATCCGGTTTCGCAGTTCCTTCCTCTTCGCGTCCGGCGACAACAACGTCGACGACGGCAAGGGGGGGGCTTCGATGCCACCATCGACAACGCGCAATTCGCGGGCGGCGAGTTCAGCTTCTGGGTGCGGCAGCAGATCAAGCTGCTGGGCACCAACCTCGAGAACCTGCTCTCCAAGCTATCCCGACCTCCGGGCCAGCAACAAGTTCCAGTCGCAGGCCAACTTCGTCAGTCCTGGGCTGCAGCTCTACAACGTGGGCGTCGACTTCGAGCTGACGCAGCGGACACGGCTGATCACCAACTGCAATTTCCTCTTCTTCGACACCACGGAGACGCTTTCCGCATTGGTGTTTCAGGACAACATCTCCCGCAGCATCGGCACCGATCTCAGTATGGGTGTCGAGCACCGGCCGCTGCTCAACAACAACTGCATCCTGCGGAGCGGTGTGTCGGGGTTGCTGCCGGGCAACGGTTTCAAGCAGCTCTACGGCAATTTCGATGGCACCGTTGATCGCGAACGAGAGGGCGCTTGTCTGGACGTTCGCTTCAGTGCGCACGCCGAGGATTTGGCCGGTGCGGTCGACCACCGCGAAGATCGCGGTCTGGCTTGGCGTGGCGGCCGACGCCCCGCCTGGGAAAGAGTTGCCGCCGCCTGGCGCCGGAACTGAAACGCTTCAGAAATGCGATCTTGGCAAGCCGTCCGCACACGCCCCTGTTCGCCCGTCCAATCAATTCTGTCGGATGCCGTGGTGCGGCCCCCCGGGGCGACGACGCTGATCCTGTGCAACCACTATCATTGACCTTCCCTCCCTGTTTCCACCTTTGGCCAGCGTGCATCTGACCATGCCCACCATGCCGAATCCCCAAGCAGACTCCCAGACAGACTCCCAGGCAAATCCCGAGGCGTCCCGGCTCTGCACGGTGACGGACGACTCCCATGGCTGGCGGCGGTGGGGCCCGTATCTCTCGGATCGGGCCTGGGGCACGGTCCGGGAGGACTATTCGGCGGATGGCGACGCCTGGAGGTATTTCCCGTACGGATTGTCCCGTTCCAAGGCCTACCGTTGGGGCGAGGATGGCATCGCCGGCATCTGCGACCGGTTTCAGCTGCTCTGCTTCGCACCGACGTTCTGGAATGAATCTGATGCGCATCTCAAGGAACGGTTGTTCGGCCTCAACTCGTTCGAGGGGAATCACGGGGAGGACGTGAAGGAATGCTACTTCCACGTCGACAACACCCCCACGCACTCCTTCATGAGCCTGCGGTACCGGTATCCGCAGCGGGCGTTTCCCTACGAACAACTGGTCGCCGAAAACCAGCGGCGGCGGGGGCAGGGACCGGAGTACGAACTCCTCGACACCGGCGTTTTCGCCGACGATCGCTGGTTCGACATTCTCGTCGAATACGCAAAGTCGACGACCGAGGAGATCGCCATTCGGATCACGGCCGTCAACTGCGGCCCCGACGCGGCCCCGCTGCACATGCTGCCGACGCTCTGGTTCCGCAACACCTGGTCGTGGGGGCCGCAGCCGCTGCCGGAGCCGGTGATCCGTACTGCAGCCGGTCCTGCCGGCACGCTCTGCCTGGAGGCCGACGACGACGGCATGCTGCTCGACCCGCGGATGCCCGCCGGCTATCGGCTCGGTGTCCGCCGGCTTCTCGCCGACGCCGACGCTGCCAGCGTGCTGGCGACCGACAACGAGACCAACGGGCCTGTCGTCTACGGCCGCGGAAGCGTCAGCCGCTCCCGCTTCACAAAGGATGCCTTTCACCGGTTTCTCTGCAACCGTGAGCAGGCCGCCGTCAACCCGGCGGGCAGCGGCACGAAGGTCTGCATCCAACGCCGCTGGCTGGTGCCGCCGGGCGGGGCGGCCGTCATGCATCTCGTGCTCACCGACAGGACGCCTGCCGAGGTGCTGCCGCCGGCCACGGCCGCATCCACCGGCGGCCGGTCGCTCGCCGCGTTCGTCGACGCCACGCTGGCCACGCGGCGGGCGGAGGCCGATCTGTTTTACGAGCAGCTGGCGCCGCCTACGGCCACCGCCGACGAGCGGCACGTGCAGCGGCGGGCGCTGGCGGGTCTGCTCTGGTCAAAGCAGAACTACATCTTCGAAGTCGAGAAGTGGCTCGACGGCGACAACCCCGCCATGCCACCGCCGGCATCGCGGCAGACGATCCGCAACCAGCACTGGCGGCACCTCAATTCGCTGCGGGTGCTTTCGATGCCCGACACGTGGGAGTATCCCTGGTTTGCCGCCTGGGATCTCGCCTTCCAATGCATTCCCTTCGCGCTGGTCGACACGCAGTTCGCCAAGGATCAGCTCTGGTTCCTGCTTTTCGAGCAGTTCCAGCATCCCAGCGGCCAGTTGCCTGCCTACGAGTGGGAGTTCAACGACCTCAATCCTCCCGTGCATGCCTGGGCCGTCTGGCGGGTCTACACGATGGAGCAAAGGGTGCACGGCCGCAAGGACCGGGCCTGGCTGGAGCGGTGCTACCACAAGTTGCTGCTGAATTTCACCAGTTGGGTGAACAAGGTCGACCGCGAGGGCCACAACGTGTTCGAAGGGGGCTTCCTCGGCCTCGACAACATCAGCATCTTCGACCGGAGCGAGCAGTTGGAGGATGGTGCCTCGCTCGAACAGTCCGACGCGACCGGCTGGATGGGGATGTTTTCCCTGACGATGATGCGGATCGCGCTGGAATTGGCCACGGAAAACCCTGTCTACGAGAGCATGGCGTCGAAGTTCCTGCAGCACTACGTCTACATCGCGCATGCGATGAAGCACATGGGCCGCCGCGACTACGCCCTCTTCGACGAGGAGGACGGTTTCTTTTACGACGTGCTACGGCACGCCGACGGCCGGTATCAGAAATTCCGGGTGCGGTCGCTGGTGGGGCTGATTCCGCTGTTCGCCGTCGAGCGGTTGGAGGCGAAGTGGATCGCGCCCTTCAAGGAGTTCACCGCCAACCTCAACTGGTTCATGCAGAACCGGGCCGACATGGTGGCGAAGGTGATCCAGCGGGTGCCGCAGGCCGACGGGTCGACCACTCACCTGCTCACGATCATGAACTTCGCCCAGCTCACGCGGCTCTTGGGCCGGCTGCACGACCCGGACGAGTTCCTGTCGCCGCATGGCGTGCGGTCGCTCTCCAAGAAGCACGAGCGCGAGCCGTTCGAATTCGAGGGCCGTCGGGTGGGCTACGAGCCGGCGGAGTCGGAGACGAAGCTCAAGGGCGGCAACTCCAACTGGCGGGGGCCGATCTGGTTTCCGACGACGTTCCTGATCATCGAGTCGCTGCGGAAGCTGGGGATGGCTTTTGGGCCGGACGTCTGCCTGGAGACACCCGCTTCGGCCGGCCGGCCGATCGCCTTCCGCGAGATGGCCCGCGACATCGCCCGGCGGCTGACAGGCATCTTTCTCGTCGATGCCTCGGGCCGGCGGCCCGTGTGGGGCGACACGGCACGCTTTCGCGACGATCCGAGGTGGCGGGACGAACTCCTCTTCTACGAATACTTTCACGGCGATACGGCCGCCGGCCTGGGGGCGAGCCACCAGACGAGCTGGACGGCGCTCGTGGCAAACCTCGTCGACGAGTGGCGGTGAGTCCGAATCGCCGGCCCCGGTTTCATCCGGGGGGGGGCCTACAGAAGCCGTGCCCTTCGGAGCACGACGACGAGCGTGCCGGTGATCAACGCGGAGAGCACCCAGAAGTAGATATAGCCATTTTCCCACGAGATCTCGGGCATGACCTCGAAGTTCATGCCGTAGACACCGCAGAGGAACGTGAGCGGCAGGAAGATCGTGCTGACGACAGCCAGCCGGTTCATCGTCTGGTTCGTGCGGTGGCTCATGACGGTGAGCGAGTGCTGCAGCGCCGTCTCGAGGATCTCCCGGTCGGCTGCGATGTCGGCCAGGAGGCGTTCGAGCGTCTCGATCATCCCCCCGATGAAGCCGAGGGTCGCGTCGCTGACGAGTTTCGTCTTCCGGGCCACGAGTTCCTCGAACACGCGCCGCGTGGGCAGCACCCGCTTGCGAAGCGAGAGCAGGTGGTCGCTCACCCGCCCCAGCGATTCGAGGGCATGCTCGTCGGTCGAATGGCGAAGCGCCAGCCGTGTCTGTTCCACCGCCTCCTCGAGCGTGCACTGGGTCGCCAGAAGCGACTCGACCTGCTTGTTGCAGATCTCGTAGAGGAGGAAACTCGGCGTCGATGCGTGTTGTTCGAAGTCGTGGAGGTAGCCGCGCCGAACGCCAGCGAGCACGGCGTTGGGCCCGCGATGAACGGTGATCAGGAAGCCCTCGCCGACCAGCGTCTCAAGAATCTCCTGTCCATTCTGGTCGTTCCGCTCGTCCCGCTCGGCGGGGTCGCAGCCGACGAGAACGATGTGCAGGAGCCGGTCGGTTCGCCGCAGCGACGACACCGTCTCCGGGCGGTGTTCAGCGACGAAGTGCACGTCGGCAAGTCCGCTCGTACGGACGATGTCGGCAGGGAGCAGGTTCAGCACCGCCGACGCGGAGCCCTGTCCGCTGTCGACGTCGATCCAGACGAACCGGCCTTCCGCCAGGTGCGTCGCCACCTCGTCGAGCAGCACGTCGCCGTGGGTCCGGTTTCGGAAATCGAGAAACTCGGCGTGAATGCCCGGCCGTTGCCGGGCGTCGGCGGTGTCCATCACTCTCTCGCCATCGACCATATGGATCATGACGGCAGTCATCCTCCGTCTTCCCGCCCGCTTGTACCAGCATCGAGGTGCTCCTCCAAGGGGACCTGCGGCCGATGCAGCCACGACGCAACGAAAAATGGCGGCGGAGAACCCTCGTTCCCCGCCGCCACGCACGGCATCACGATGACCGACCGGCTATCGGCTGCAGCAGCCTGAGCCGCAGGCCTCACGCTCGGCCGCCCGACCGGCTGTCGGGCACTCATCGACACAGCACACGCAGGTGCACTTCGTGCACGTGCAACTGCCGGACTCGCAGCAACCACAGCAGTCACACCCGCTGTCGCACGTGGCACAGCCGGCGTTTTGGCCGCCGAGGGTGGCCGGCACGAAGGGCGCGCAGGCCAGTGCCGTCCAGAGAAGCAGAACGTTCATGGGAAAACTCCTCAAGAGAGAAACGAAGAGAGAGAAACTGAATCGAACCATCCACGCCACGACATGTGAGCGTGGGAAACGCACCGCAGATGTCTGCCTGGCGCCCGCGGGATACGTGCCCGTGGGGCGGAAGACACGCGTGGCGCGTGATTCAGTTCCGCCAGACGCCGAACAGGATTCGCGTCGGGCGTACCGGGATGGCCAGCGCCACCTCGGCATACTCCCGACTTCGGCCGAGCAAGTGCGGGACGTGCAGGGAGCCCGTCTCAAGGATCGCGAGGTGCGTGACATGCTCGCCGTGAGACGGCGACGGATTCGACGTCAGCGGCTGATCCTGACTGGGCGTCAACTGGCAGCGACAAGGCACCCCGGAGGTCATCCCGGCCGCGTCGTTGCGGCACTCCTCGGACGCCGCTGCACACCGCGGGCACCCGTCCTTCAGCTGCAACTCCCCATGGGACCCGTCAGAGGCTCCGTCCGAAGCTACATTGGCGGCGGGGCCACGATCAGCGGCCTCCACGGCGCAGCAGCCGCGGTCACAAGCGTCACAAAAAGACTGCGGTACGGCCTGTGCGACAAATGCCGCACAGGCTGCCACCAGCCAGATGAATTTCCGTGAGCTGCGAGCCATCGTCGACCTCCTCGAGAATCTTCCTACGGCAGCCGATGCCGGTTGGTTCGAGGCCACCGCAGCGAGAGACCGATGGCGGCGCTTGCGCCTACACTGAAAGGGACTCCCACGACCGCCCCCGCCACGTCCCTGTCACCCCGTCGCAGACCGGCAGCCATGGATGCCCCGCACCGCACCAGCGGATCCCCCACCATCGACCATCCCCGGCATATCGGGCGGTATCGGGTCGAAAAGTATCTGGGGAGCGGCGAGTGTGGCTCTGTGTACCTGGCCCACGACGAGCGCGACGACCAGCGACGCACCGACCAGCGCGACAGCCGTCAGCATCCGCGTCAGGGCGTGCAGCCACATCGTCATGCGGTGAACTCCATTTCACGCAGCGATAAGTCGGCGGGCCGGTCACCAGGGCGAGCGAACCGGATTCCGTGCTCCGAGCGAGGAATGATCGCACGATCCGACGGGGCGAGGTAATCAGGAAAGATGGGCGAAATGGCCGGTCTGGCGGTCAGGCAGGCCTTCCATGGTGCGCGAGCGTCATGGTGCGCGGGCGGCCAGTGCCGCGGCGACGGCGGCTAGCTGTTCCTGGGTGTTCACGGAGAGGGTCTCGCTCTGGTCGAGGCAGGCAACGGCATCGACGACGCGGCCCTCTGCCAGCAGCATGCCGGGGCAGTCGGTGATGTAGTATTCGCCGGCGGCGTTGGCGTTGTTGAGCCGCGAGAGGGCGTGGAGCAGCGCCCGGGCCTCGAACACATACGTGCTCATATTCACCTCGTGGATGCCACGCTGCTCTGGCGTCGCGTCCTTCTCCTCGACGATCCCGAGGAACGTTCCGGCGGTATCACGCACGATCCGGCCCAGGCCGGTGGGGTCGGTGGTGACGGCGGTGCCGAGCAGGCATGCGGCCTGGAGTTCGGCGAAGCGACGCAGCAGGCCGGCAACGCTCTCCGGCCGCAGCATCGGCGAGTCGCCGCAGACGATCACCACCGGTCGGCGGTTGGCGGAGGGCTCCCTCTCGAGCCGCTCCTCGATCAGTCCGGCCGCCGCGGCCACGGCATCTCCCGTGCCCCGCTGCTCCCTTTGGATCGCGAACGACACGCCCGGCATGCCGGCGAGTGCCTCCTCCACGAGGGCGGCACGGTAGCCGACGACGACGATCCTGTCGCTCACCCCGGCGGCCGCCAGCGCGTCGAGCACCCAGCGAACGAGTGGTTTGCCGGCGGCTTCGAAGAGCACCTTCGGGAGATCGCCCCCCATCCGCGTGCCGCGGCCGGCGGCCATGATGACGGCGATCGGGGGAGGCCCGAGGGTTGGAATGGGAATCGGCGACATGGTCATACTCTCCTCGTCAGCCGTTCGGCCGCGGCAGGCAGTGTAGGAGCGGCCCGCTGCTATTGTCACGACCGAACGACTTGTCCTTGGTCAGACCCCCGGCGGTTTTGCCACCGGGTGTGCCGCTTGAGGCCGTGCTCGTGGTAGCCACGGCCTGGCGGCGATCGAGGCTCTTGCAAGCCTCCTTACGGGCATTGGGGTCGACCGCTGCCAAGAGTGCTCTGGCGAACGGATCGACTGTCTGTGGTCCTGGG
>CAZOMJ010000108.1:0-22573 GCA_964581055.1 uncultured Candidatus Kuenenia sp. | reverse complement strand
CGAGGGCACTTTCCGCCGACCGATGCGCGGACCGGCACCACGGCCGGCTGGTCGTTGCACGCCCGGCTCCTGCCGTATGCCGAGGAATCGGCTATCGCCAGCCAGTTCGACTTCACGAAGACGCCGTTCACGGGCGCTTCCTTTGCAACCGTGAATACTCCAGCTCCCGAGTTTGCGGTGGCGTTCGCCACTCCCGTTCCCATGCTGCTGTGCCCCAGCGATCCGGCGCCGAGCGTGCAGAAATCGGGAACGAGTTCCTTCGGGGGGAACAATTACATGGTGAGTTTCGGCAGCGCGACGGTTTCCGGCACGGTCTCGTACTTGGATTACCGGACTCGTACCGACGGGATCGTCTACCAGAACTCCAAGGTAAAGATTGCGCACATTACCGACGGCGCGTCGAAGACAGTCATCGCCAGCGAGGCGGTGCGGAGTATCGGCAGTGACAGTGATTTCCCGGCAGGATCAAAACCACCATTTCCGTACCAGTACACGTTCAACGGTTCCAACGATTTCAATTCGACAACCGTAAGTCTCACAAGCCCCCCATCGCCATTGACGACCGCGGCTTTCGATAGCCATGTCGACAGTTGGGCTTCAAAAACAACGACCGCTTATAACTGGCGGGGGGCTTCGAGCACGGCCATGCGGGGTCGCGGTCTGTCTTGGGCGGCGACGACGGCCGGCAACAGCCTGACCAACGGCTTCCTCACACCCAACAGCACGATCCCCGACTACGTAGTCCACTGGTCTGGCTTCTTCGGCCCAAAGAGCCGGCATGTGGCGGGGGCGAACGTGCTGTTCGGAGACGGCCGGGTGGTGCTCCTGTCGGACAAGACCGACAAGGACCTCCACCGCGCCCTCCACAGCATCAACGGCGGCGAGCAGGTGACTGGCGACTACTGAGACAGGAGTTTCTCTCATGCTTCGATCGAATTGTTGTCACGTCCATGTCTGCGGCTCGACGAGCGAGGGGTTGCCCCTGCCATTCGAGCCGGCCTTGCTGGCAAGCGCAGCCAGGATGGCGGAGCGTAGCCAGCATGGAGTGAGCGCAGGGCAGGATGCCCGTAGCGAACGTCCGGCGAGAAGGCAGGGGCAACCCCGGTGGGCCGCCACGCTGACCGCGCTGGTAGTCGTCGCGGCCACCGCATCCGCCCATGCCCACGACACCTGGGTGCAGGCCTCGCCGCGGCTGGTTCGCCCCGATGACGTCGTGCATGTCGATCTGTTCCTCGGGAACCACGGCAACGAGCACCGCGACTTCAAGATCGCCGGCAAGCTTGGCTCGCTCGAGGGCGTGAAGATCGACGTGATCGGGCCCGATGGCCGGAAGACCGATCTCGTGCCCGACATGGTCGACCTCGGCTATGCGCCGAAGGAAGGCTGCTGGTCGGCGCGGTTCGTGCCCGCCACCGAGGGGCTTCACTGCGTGGCCCATTTCCGCGAAGGCATCCGCCATGGTGCGATGGGGTTCAAGGGAGGCAAGACCTACTTTCTCGCCTCCGAGTCGCTCGACAGCCCGGCGAAGCCACCTGCCACGCTGCCTGAGCCGCTCGGCCATCCGCTCGAACTGGTCCTCGAGAGCCATCCCGTGCTCGGGTGCGGTGCCGGCAGACCGATCGTCGTGCGACTGCTGCTCAAGGGGAAGCCCCTTGCCGATCACGTGGTGTCGTTCATCCCGCGCGGTGCGACGTTAGCCGAAGGCTTCGACCCGAATCACGAACGAAAGACCGACGCGGATGGCCGGTGCCGCTACACGCCGAAGGAGGGCACCTTCGTGCTGGTCGTCGCGCACCACGTCGATCCCGAGCAGAAGGGGGAGGGCTACGAGAAGGCTGCCTACGCCGCCACGCTCGTGCTCGACGTGCCGCAGCGGTGCCCGTGCTGCGACGGGGAATAAAAAAGGGGACGCAGCTGTTTTATCGGCCTGGCATTCCCTTGCTGGTGCTGCGGGCTTGGATGAAGAGCGGGTTCCCATGCAAGCCCGACGCGCAAGCGAGGGAATTCGTGTCACCGCACGAATCGAGCCGCCAGCGCGATCGCAGCCGTCTCGACGCGGAGGATGTGGGGCCCGAGCGAGACGCGGATGACGCCAGCACCGTCGGCGGTGGCGAGTTCGTCGTCGGTGAATCCTCCCTCGGGGCCGACGAGCGCGATCATCTCCGTGGTCGTGGGGGGCACGGTGGTCGCATCGAGTGGCCTGCCGCCGGGATGGGCGATCATCACGCAGGCGCCAGCGGGCACCTCGGCCAGCAGCCGGTCGAGCGGGCGGCCCGCTGCGATCTCCATGAGCGTGTTGCGGCCGCACTGCTTGCAGGCCTCGATCACCACCCGCTCGAGCCTCGCCTGCGCGGAGGCGGTCGCCTCCGCCACGCCGCGGGTCGTCTCCAGCGGCACGAGCCGTGACGCTCCCAGCTCCGTAAGCTTCTCGACCATCCACTTCTGCCGGTCGCCCTTGGGGAGCGCGACAGCGAGCGTGAGCGGGATGCCATGCGGTGGGGTATCGGCCTGCGGTTCGCCCGCGTCGAGTTCCACGCGATCGCGTCCGATCGCGGCCACCCGTGCCGGCCACTCGCGGCCGGTGCCGTCGAAGAGCACGACCGACTCGCCGACCTTCGCGCGGAGCACCCGCGTGAGATGACGGGCCTCGTCGCCTTCGAGGATGGCGCGGCTTCCGGCCGGTGGCGAGGGTGTGAAGAATCGTTCGCTCATGAGGCGTTTGGCCAACGAACTGCGGGTTTCGCAGGAAAAACTTCGTCCTGACGTGGGGCACCGCTGCCGCTACACTCCCGCCATCATGTCACGCGACCACTGGAAATTCACCGGGGCACCCTTCGACGGCGGGCTGGAGCCGGCGACCTTCCATGCCGGCGGTCCCCAGGAAGAGGCCCTCGCGCGGATGGAGTGGCTGCTCGAGGAGCGGCAACGGTTCGGGCTGGTCACGGCCGCGGAAGGCTGCGGCAAGAGCCACTTGGCCGCGATGGCGGTCCGTCGCCTGGGCGGACTCGGCGCCGAGACGGCGCTTTTGTCGCTGCGAGGACTTGCGCAGGGCGACTGGATCGAACTGTTGCTCGAGCGCTTGCCGCTCGATCCACAGAGCCGCGACGAGCCGCTGCGGCCGTGGCAGAAGCTCGAGAACCGGCTTCGCGAAAACACGCTCATGGAACGCTCCACCGTGCTCGTCTTCGACGATATCGACGAGGCGCCCGCCGACGCGCTCGACGGCATCACGCGGCTGGTGGGAGCCGCCGAGCCGCGGTTTGCCCGGACGGTCGTGGTGGCCACGGCGACTCCCGAAGGACTGTCGCGTGTGCCGGCGTCCATCCGCCAGCGGGCGAGCTTGCGGATCGAACTCGCGGCCTGGGGCGAGGACGACGTCGCGGGCTTTCTCGCGCAGGCGATCTCCCGCGTGGGCGGCGACCCCGACATCTTTCCCGCCGAAGCCGCGGCCACGCTGGCACGGTTTGCCGGCGGCGTGCCCCGTACGGTCAGCCACCTGGCACAGCTTGCGCTGGCTGCCGCCGCGGGCGACGGTCTCGACCGGGTCGACGCCGCCACGGTCGAACGGGCCTGGCGAGAACTCTCGATGGCCGCCGCCGGCGAAAGCCGGACAGCCGCCATGCAGGACGAAAGCGCGACCGACTTAGCCGTTGACCGCGAGCCGTTGCAGCCGCGGGTACGGGTTGTCCGCCGACTCTGGGGCTGACGCGTCGCGGCGTCGCTCTCACCGTGGCGGCAAGTTTTCAACGTGCCGAATGCGGCGCCTTGCTCAACAAGATGCCATCGTGTTGCCACGCGTGAACGCACACCTCGCGCCGTGCCGAACAGGATGAGGAGGTCACGTGTTTTGCTGCGTCACTTGCGGATCGACTTGATCGCCTGCTGGACGGCCTCGCGAACCTTGGTGTTGCCGTCTTTCACCAAGGACTCGAGCGCCGGCAAGGCCGGCTTCGCGCCGGCGCCCATGTTGCCGAGTTCCTTCGCCGCATCGATTCGTTTTTCGGCAGGTCCCGTCTTGAGATCGTCGATGTAGCTGTCGATGAGCAGGTTGCCCATCGTCTTTGGTCCTTTCGGTCCTTTCGGTCGTTTGCCGTCACGGCCTGCCGTGCGGGCCTTCTTCTTCGTGGCGTTCGAGCAGCCGGCGAAGGGAACGAACAGCATGGCCCCCGCGGCGGCACACGCAGTGACGAACCGGCGGCGGGATGATGTCTGTGCGGACTGGCCCATCGGTGGAACCTTTGGTGAAACCGGTGAAAGTCGGCGGAGTCTGCGGATCGTAGCAGGAATGCTTTGCCCCAGGTATCGGCGGCACGAATTCAGATCGCCCGGCTCATTTCTTCTCCCGGAATGATCGCGTACACTGACGTCGCGAACCGCCGGCGATCGCTCGCCGGGCTGACTCAGAAACCATGGCTGACTCAGAATTCTGGCTGACTCAAAAATCTGGCTGAATCAGGGAATAGAAGCGTGGGCAGAAACGCCGAGCCGCAGCCGTCGAGAATCGTCGCGATCTCGCCCGACGACGGCTCCGCCATCGACCTGCGCAACCCGGCCCTGGCCGCGGTGCTCTCCTGGGCCGTGCCCGGACTTGGGCAGCTCTACCAGGGCCGCACCGTGAAAGGCAGCCTGTTCATGGCGGCCATTCTCACCACGTTCGTGCTGGGCCTGTGGCTCGGTGGGGGCAAGGTGGTCTATGCGTCATGGAAACCCGGTGACACCCGCTGGGCCTTCGTCTGCCAGGCCGGCGCCGGATTGGTGGCCCTGCCGGCGGTCGTGCAGTCGGCCAAACTGCTCGGGCCGGCCCGGCAGCCGCTGCTGCTGGGCGGGTTCATGGCACCGCCGCTCGCTCCCGGGCAGTATGTCTCGCGGGCCTACGCCGACCGGCTCGTGCGACACGATCCCGATATCCGGCCCGACGATTTCTTCGACAAGCCGCCGCTGAAGCAGTTTCGCCGCGATCAACTCGCCCAGTGGCATCGCACGCTGGGCAAATTCTTCGAGATCGGCACGCTCTATACGATGCTGGCCGGCATGCTCAATCTGCTCGTGATCTACGATGCCTGGGCCGGGCCGCTCGGTCCATCAGAGGATGAAAAGAAACGTCGCGCCGCCGAGGCGGCCGCCGCCTCACCCGGGGCAACGGCTGAATCAAATTCCTGACACACCCCCCCTTCTTCACCCACGCCGACGGCATTGACGTCGTAGACAACCGCAGGAAAGACACGCTCGCATGGTCGCGACGACGACACTGACACTAATGGCTCTGTCCCCGTGGCTTCTGCAGACGCCGCTCGTGGCGTCGCTTGCCGGCAGGGTGCCCGGCATTTTCTTCGGTCTGCCACTGGTGGCGCTGGCCAGCCTGATCTTTGCCGCCACGCATCACGAGAATCCGGCTGAGATCCGGCTGGCCACCGTCCACTGGACGGTGTGGCTGGGCGGCATGCTCGGCATGGTGTTGGCGGCGGTGCTGCTGCTCGGCTGGCTGCAGTAAAGCACTACCAACTCGCGTCAAATGGACAAGATGAAATCTTGTTCCCACGGATCCCGTGGCGGCAAGTTTTTAACTTGCCATGAGTTGACGAAGCCGGTTCCAGCGGGCCGCGATGGTTCGCCGACGCTGATCAACCCCGTCCCGATGCTCTCGATTGGCTACGTCGCCTGCGCGGCCAGGCGGCGGAGTTGGCCGCAGGCGGCGTCGATCCGGGCGCCCTTGCGGCGGCGGACCTGCACGTTTACCCCCGCCGTGCGGAGCACGTCGAGAAACCGTTCCTGGGAACCCTGGGTCGGCTCCCTCCACGGCAGCCCGGCCACGGCGTTGTAGGGGATCACGTTGACCAGCGCCGCCCGCCGGCCAAGCAGTCGGACCAGCCGCTTGGCATCCTCGGGCGAGTCGTTCACGCTACCCAGGAGCACGTATTCGAATGTCAGCCGCCGGCCCGACGCCTCCCAGTAGCGGTCGGCGGCCGCCATCACGTCGGCCAGACCGATCGACTTGTTCACCGGCACGAGCCTTGTCCGCAGCGTGTCTTCGGCCGCATGGAGGGAGACGGCCAGGTGGTAGCCAGGGTTTTCCTCGGTCAGGCGGTCGATGGCCTTGGGCAGTCCCACCGTCGAGACGGTGATCCTTCGCTGCGAGATGCCGAAGCCCTCGGGATCCTGCGCAGTGGCCAGCGCCGGCAGGAGCCGGTCGAGATTGGCCAGCGGCTCCCCCATGCCCATCACCACGATGTGGCTGAGCCGCTCATCGGCGGGCAAGAGCAACTGAAGCCGGAGCAACTGCTCCAGGATCTCACCCATCGTGAGATTCCGGATCACGCCGTCGAGGCCGCTCGCGCAGAACACACAGCCCATCGCGCAGCCGACCTGCGAACTGATGCAGACGGTGCGGCGGTCGCCGTCCCGGAGCAGCACACACTCGATCCGCTGGCGGTCGTGGAGTTCCAAGAGGAGCTTCTCGGTGCCGTCGTCAGCCTTGGAGTGCTTCGCGATCGTCGTCGTCCAGATCCGGAAATCCCCCTCGAGCTGCGTCCGCAGATCCTTCGAGAGGTCGGTCATGTCGGCAAACGACGCCGCCCGCCGGCCAAACAGCCAGCGGCGGATCGCCTTGGCCCGCCACGCGGGCTGCTCCCGCTGCCGGAGCCATTCGCCGAGCAGACCGCCCGGCGTGCCATCGGCCTCCAGGATGTGGGGCAGGCCCGGGATCGGGCCGGGCGCCGGGTTTTCGAGGCGGCTGGCGTTCCCGGAATCGGCGGGGTAGATTTCTGGGGTCATTCCGCCCATCATACGCAGCCGGCGACGGTCGATGCAGGAACACTCCGCAGAACCATGAGCGAAAAAAACCTCGAAGAGCGGACACGGTGGGTCTACGACGAACAGGCCTTTCCCGTCTGGAACGCCTCGTTCGACAAGGCCGACCGCACCGAGATGATCCGTGACGATCTCTGGGCAGGCCGCAGTATCGCGATCCTGCTGGCCGTGCTGGTCGCGACCGGGCTGCTTCTGTCGCTGGGCACCGTCGCGTTCGTCGCCAACTGGCGGTAAGGCCCGCCGGCTGGGCCGCTGCCACTTTTCCTCGACACGTTTCCTCGGGCGGACGGCTGTTCCGGCGGCGGCGGCCCGTGCCCGTTGACCCCTCCCCCGATGAATCGTTAGATTCTTGTAAGTGTTTTATGAAGGGGTGGGGCCAGCAGCGGGCTCGGAAGAGAGCGGCTTTTGCATGTCGAATCGACCAGTGCTCACGTCTGCGACCGGCCTGCGCCCCGAACCGGTTTTCATCCGCGCCCCTGCGAAGTTGAATCTCTCGCTGGCGGTCCTGGCCCGACGCGCCGACGGCTTCCATGAGATCGAGTCGCTGATGGTGCCGGTCACGCTCCACGACACCCTGCGGGTGCAGGTGTCGGAGGCGCCAGGCATCAGGCTCCGTGTGCGGTTTGGTGGCAGGCTGGCCACGGCCGCTGGAGCTTCCCTGGCCCACGACGTGCCGACCGACGCGTCCAATCTCGTGGTGCGGGCCGCGCAGGCACTGGCCGTCGAGGCGGGGCTTGCGGCATCGCCCGAATCCCCTTGTGTTCCCGGTCTCGATATCGATCTCGTGAAACGCATCCCTTCGGGCTCGGGGCTCGGCGGCGGCTCGAGCGACGCGGCGGCGGTGCTCATGGCGGCGGCGGATGTGTGGGGGCTCGACGTGTCCCCCGACCTGCTGGCCTCAATCGGTGCGCGGATCGGCAGCGATGTGCCGGTGTTTTTTGCGGGCGGCGCGGCGATCGCGGGGGGCCGTGGCGAGCGGATCGAACCGGTGGCGGGGATGCCGCCGCTCTATGCCGTGATCGCGCGGCCGGCGGCCGGGCTGTCGACTGCGGCGGTCTACGCGCGATGCACGCCGGATGCCAGCCGGCGCGGTTCGGCGCAGCGGCTTGCGGCCGCTCTCTCCGCCGGACGGTTGCGCGCCGCGCCGGCGCTCATGCACAACAGCCTGGAAGCGCCCGCGCGGAGCATGTGCCCCGAGGTCGCACGCCTGCTCGATCATTTTTCCCGGGCCGGCGCGACGCACCCGATGCTCACCGGCAGCGGGAGTGCCTGCTTTGCACTGATGCGTTCAGCCCTGGAGACGCGGCGCGTGGCTGCGAGGCTCGAGATGGGGGGGTGGCCCGGGGTGTTTGCCGTCAGGCTGGCGTCAACGGCCGGTGAGCCGCTGGCACCCGTGGGATGTGCATGATGCGCGAGTGCGATTCGTGAGCGGCTGAGGATGTCCATCGCCGACGGCCTGGGGAGGTGCGGCCGGGGTGGAAGAAGGGGGATCGAGGGTATGGAAATCACCGAGGTTCGCATCAAACTCGTCGACCACGCCGCGGAGCGTCTGCTCGCGTTCTGTTCGATCACGATCAACGCGGCCTTCGTGGTCAGAGACCTGAAGATCATCGGCGGCCCCAACGGGCCGTTCGTGGCGATGCCCAGCAGGAAGCTTTGCACGCACTGTCACACGTGCGGATATAAAAATCCCTTCAAGGCCAGCTATTGCAACCAGTGCGGCACGAAGTTGCTGGAAGGGCAGCCGACGCGGGACGGCGAGGGAAGGGTGCGGCTCTACGCCGACATTGCCCATCCGATCAACGCCAGCTGTCGGGACATGATCCAGAAGCGCGTGGTGCGTGAATATGAGTTGGAACTGGTTCGCGCGCGGGAGCCCGGATATATCTCGCGCTATGAGGGGATCGGCGACGAGGAGCATCGGCCGCCGCGGCGGTAAGGAAGCATCGTGGCGACAAGATTTCATCGTGTCTGCACGTGGCGACAAGATTGCATCTTGTCTGAAGCATGTACAAGTTAAAAACTTGTACCCACGGGGTTAAAAAGCTGTGCCCACGGGGTTAAAAACCTGTGCCCACGGGGTTAAAAAGCTGTGCCCACGGGGTTAAAAAGCTGTGCCCACGGGGTTAAAAACCGGTACCCACGGGGTTAAAAACCGGTACCGACGGGGCAAGCCGTGCCGCTACTGCCGGACGAGCGTGTGGAAAGCGGCGGTCAGCCGGGCCGTGACCGGGCCGGGCGTGCCGTCCCCGACCTTGCGGCCATCGATCTCGACGCACGGGATCACCTCGGCCGCCGTCCCCGTCAGGAAGCACTCGTCCGACGTGTAGAGATCGTAGCGGGTGAGCGTGGCTTCATGGCACTCGATGCCGGCGGCATGGGCGAGTTCCATCACCGCGTTGCGGGTGATTCCTTCGAGGATCCCGGCATCGGCGGGCGGCGTGAGGAGCCGGCCCGAACGGACAACGAACACGTTGTCGCCCGTGCACTCGGCCACCTCGCCCTTGTGGTTGAGCATCAGGGCCTCGACGCAGCCGGCCTGCAGGCCTTCGAGCTTCGCCATGATGTTGTTGAGATAGTTGAGCGACTTGATCCGCGGGGAGAGCGCCGCCGAATGCACCCGCTGCGTGGCCGCCGTCACGATCCGCAGGCCCTTCTCGTAGAACTCCCGCGGGTAGAGGCTGATCGTGTCGGCGATGACGATCACCTGCGGATTCTTCGTGCGGTTGGGATCGAGGCCGAGGCTGCCCGCGCCGCGGGTGACGACCAGTCGGACGTAGCCATCGACGAGTTTGTTGGCGGCCAGCGTGTCGTTCACCGCCTTCGCCACCACCTCCTTCGCCAGCGGAATCTCCAGGCTGATCGCGCGGGCGCTGGCCCACAGCCGGTCGAGGTGGGCGTCGAGCCGGAAGACTCGTCCCGAATAGCTCCGCAAGCCCTCGAACACGCCGTCGCCGTAGAGCAGGCCGTGGTCGAAGACGCTGATGCGGGCCTCTTCCTCCGGCACGAGGCGATCGTTCATGAAGATGATCCGCGGCATGATCGATCCCGTGGGTTGGAAGATGTGGGGGCTCGGAGGCTCAGCCAGTGACACGCTGCAATCGACACACGCACATGCACAAGGCCCGACACCGGGCCTCACGCATCAGCGACCCGGCCGGCTGCCAGCCGCACGATTCTGTCGGCGCGGCGGGCGATCGCCGCATCGTGCGTGACGAGCACTATAGAAAGCCCGTCCCGCCGGTTCAACTCGCAGAGGGCGTCGAGGATGCCGGCCCCGCTGGCCTCGTCGAGATTCCCGGTCGGCTCGTCGGCGAGGAGCACGCTGGGCTGCGTCACGAGGGCCCGGGCGATGGCCACCCGCTGCATTTCCCCGCCCGAAAGCTGCCGCGGCTTGTGGTGCAACCGGGCTCCCAGGCCGAAGCGGACGAGCAGGTCCCGGGCCCGGTCGCGGGCCGAGGCTCGCACCCGCATCCATTCCATCACGCCATGCCGCACCATGAGCGGGGCGAGCACGTTTTCCAGGGCGTTGAGTTCCGGCAGCAGGTGATACGACTGAAACACCATCCCGATGGCGGTGTTCCGCAGGCGGTCGCGGCGGGCGGCGGGTAGGTTGTCGATCCGCGTGCCGGCCAAATGCACCTCCCCGGAATCGGGGGCGTCGAGCAGCCCCATCAGGTGGAGCAGCGTGCTCTTCCCCGAGCCGCTCTGTCCAATGACCGAGGCAAACCCGCCGGGCTCGAGGGTGAAGTCGACGCCCCGGAGCACCTCGAGCATGCCGCCACCCGAGCGGTAGCTCTTCCGCACGTCGCAGACGCGCAGGATTGCGTCCTCAGTGCCCCGCAGCATCGCCTCGTCGCGTGCCTGTCCCGCGGCAGAGTCAGTCATGACGCAGCGCCTCCACCGGATGGAGGCGGGCCGCCCGCAGGGCCGGCAGCACGCTCGCCGCCACGGCGATCCCCACGGCTCCGGCGATGATCCAGGCCACCGTGACTGGATTCACGATCGTGGGGATCTTGAAGAAGTAGTAGATCGAGGGATCGAAGACCCGCTGCCCCGTGCACCATTCCACGCCAACGCGGATCGCGTTGATGTTCCAGGTGATCGCCAGCCCCAGCGCCAGGCCGACGCCCGCCCCGACCAGCCCGAGGAAGAGTCCATAGCCCAGGAAGATGCCGGCGATGCCGGTGGAGCCGGCGCCGAGCGACTTGAGAATCCCAATGTCGCGGGTCTTCTCCACCACGATCATGAAGAAGATGGCGAGGATGCCGAAGCCGGCCACGGCGATGATCAGGAACAGCAGGATGTTGAGCACGGCCATCTCCATGTCGACGGCGGAGAGGAGCGGCCCCTGCTTGTCCCGCCAGGTGGAGATCGCATACATCTCGGCCGGGAAGGCCTTCCGCAGCCGGTCGCGGACGACGTTCAGTTCGGCGCCCGGCTTGAGCCTGATCTGGATCGAGTTGACGCTTGGAATGCCAGTCTGCGGATCGATCATGCCCCGCATCCGCTGCAGGGCGGCGATCGGCACGAAGACGAAGTTCGAGTCGTACTCGCTCATCTTGCTCTCGTAGAAGTCGACGATCGTGAAGGTGTCGCTGACGGCCTTGGGCGGCGTGCCTGCGGTGGGGAAGGTGATCTTCACGTCGTCCCCGGGCAGCACGAGAAACCGGTCGACGCCGTCTGAATCGCGGAAGCTCGCCAGCCCGATGCCCGGCACGATGCCGGTGAACTGCTCCTTGGCCGGATCCATCGTGTCGCCCTCCTCGGGCCGGGCGGCGCGGAAGGGATCGGGGCGGGCCGCCGTCGCCGGGGGAGCCTCGCCGGCGGTGCCGCTTGCAGCGCCGTCGGCCTGCTGGCCGGTCGCACCGTCCGTGGGCGGCGTGCCCGCATCGGCAGCCGTCGCCGCCAGCACGGCGTCGACCTGCTGGTCGATCGGGCGGGCCGGCTGGCCGGCCGAGTCGCCGCGGGCTCCCATCTTGTCCCGCCAGAGCTTCTCGCGGGCCACCCGCATCCGCCGGTGTGGCCAGCCGGCACCCTCCATCGCAGGGCGGGTCGGCCCGTTCTCGCCGGCCTTCCCCTCTGCCTGGCTGTCGAAGGTGTCGTAGCCGCCGTCGCGGAGGCCGAAGGAGAGTTGGCGGCGGTTCTCCGGATGCTGGAGATAGGTGCCGAAGTCGCTCACCAGGCTGTGCGTGGCCTCGTCGATGCCGATGAACATCACCTGCCGCGTGAGCCACTGGCCGCGGACCTGAAAGCTGAGCATGGCGGGAACGGCCACCGTGGGCGTCATGCCCTCGATGTCACCGCCGGCCGCACGGGCGATCTCCTCCATATGCCACTTCGGATCCTGGAAGCCCGAGAGCGAGTGGCTCTCGAACACGAGGTCGGAGAGGATGCCGTGGATCCGCGTCTGCATCTCGTGCGAGAAGCCGGCCATGACCGCGTTGACGACGATCATCGTCGCCACGCCGAGCATCACGCTGGCCACGCACACCAGCGCAATCCAGCGGGTGCGGAGATACCGCCAGCAGAGGAGGAGTTTGTACATGGTGGCTCGGGAGGGCGGGCGGGGACGGAGACGGGCTCAGCCCTCCGCGTGCGGACGGTGGATGGGAAACAGGATCACGTCGCGGATCGAGGGCGCGGCGGTGAGAAACATCACCAGCCGGTCGATGCCGATGCCCAGGCCGCCGGCCGGCGGCATGCCGTGCCGCAGGGCGCGGATGAAGTCGGTGTCCATCCGCGCCATCGACTCTTCCTGGGCGAGACCGGCCAACTGCGTGCGGAAGAGTTCCTCCTGCAGGTCGGGGTCGTTGAGCTCGGTGTAGGCGTTGGCCAGTTCGATGCCGGCCACGTAGAGCTCGAACCGCTCGGCGACGTGCGGTGCGTCGGCCTTGCGTTTGGTGAGCGGGCAGATGGCCGCGGGATAGTCGATCACGAACACCGGTCCGGAGAGCGTCTTCTCCACCGTGGCTTCGAAGAGTTCGCTCTTGATGACGTCGGCGTGCCGGCCGGCCGTCTCGATGCCACGGGTCGCCGCCTCCGCGGCCACGCTCGCGGGGTCGGCCGGATTGCAGCCGGTCACCTCGGCCAGGAGGTCGTCGTATTTCGCGCGGCGGAAGGGGGGCGTGAGGTCGACGGTGTGCCCCATCCATTCGAACCGCGTCGGCGTGTCGGCGGCCTTCGCCGCCTCCAGGAAGATCGCCTCGGTGAGGTCCATCATCGTGAGGTAGTCGCCGTAGGCCTCGTAGGCCTCCATCATCGTGAACTCGGGGTTATGCCGCGGGCTCACGCCCTCGTTGCGATAGACGCGTCCCAGTTCGAACACGCGTTCCATGCCGCCCACGAGCAGACGCTTGAGATGCAGTTCCAGCGCGATGCGGAGCACCAGCGGCATGTCGAGCGCGTTGTGGTGGGTCTTGAACGGCCGGGCCGCCGCGCCGCCGGCGCTCTCCTGGAGCGTGGGGCCTTCGACCTCGAGGTAGCCGCGGGTCGTGAGCACGCGGCGGACCGCCTCCACGATCCGGCACCGCGCCACGAAGCGGTCGCGGACGCCCTCGCCGTGAATGAGGTCGAGATACCGCATCCGCTGCCGCAGATCGGCGTCGACCAGGCCGTGATACTTGTCGGGGGGCGTTTCCAATGACTTCGTGAGAAACTCGATGCCCGAGGCGAAGACAGTCATCTCGCCAGTCTTCGAATGGCCGAGCCGGCCGTCGAAGCCGACCAAGTCACCGAGGTCGAGGCAGTCGATGATCTTCCAGGCATCGGGGCCGACCTGCTTCTTGCCGAGCATGATCTGGATCCGGCCGGTACGGTCGTGGAGATCGATGAAGACGAGGCTGCCGGCGCTTCGCAGGAGCATGATCCGGCCGGCCACGCGGACGGTGGGGCCGGCGGTGAAGTCGGGCGAGGGGTCGAGCGTGGCCCCCGTGCTGCGGACCTCCGCGATCGGCATGGCCCCGTCGAACCGCTTGCCCCAGGGATCGATGCCCAGGCCGCGGAGTTTTTCGAGCTTGTCGCGGCGGGCCTTTTCCAGGCCCGATGTGGTGGTGACGGGAGCGGCTGGGGCCGTTCCGACGGGGCGGTCGGAGGCGGAAGGTTCCTGGGGCTGTGACACGTGCATCTCGAGGACCGGGGGAAGGGGTGGGCGTTGGAAACCCAAATGGAGAAACACGGATTGTCGGCTTTTACGGCGATTTCGAGAAGTCGGGATTTCCCAGGGTGGCTGCCGCAGAAAAGAGGCGTGTCTGTGTATAAAGCCCGGTCTATGACCCTTCATCACCGCCCCAGCCTGTTCAGCGTGGAACTGCGGACCGCCCGCTGGGAGGAGCTCGTCGAGTGGTATCGCAACGTCTTGGGCCTGCGGGTGCTCGTCCGCGTGGTGGACGACGGCTACGCGCTCTTCGCGGCGGGCGACACGCGGCTGGCGATCCTGAATCGCCCGTCGCCGGGCGACCCGAGCCAGCGGTGGAGCCTGGGCTTCGAGGTGGTCGATCTCGACGCGGTGCACGCGCGGCTGGCCGAGAGTGATGCCGCCGTCACGGCGCCGAAGCTGCACGCCGAGGGCTTTCGGGAACTGATCACGGCCGATCCCGACGGCAACCGCATCCGGCTCTTCTCATGGCCGGTGGGGCATTGACGTTGCGTCCCCTTTTTGGCGTCGTTCATTCGAATCCGTCGCCGGGCTCCATCTGCGTGCTGGTGGTGGTTGCGAAGTAGAGCGTGACGGCCGCCATGCCGAGGCCGAAGAGGAGAATGAGCGCGAGGGCCATCCCCATCGCGCAGCCCGCCCGACCGTCGTCGGAGGCGAGCGAGGCGAGTTTGCGGCTGGTGAGTGTCGCGGTCGGCGTGGCGCCGGCGACGGTCTCCTCCGCACTGCGTGCCTGGTCCTGATTGACCGAACTGTCGAGGGCGAGCAGGAAGCTCCGCGCGTGGCGGAAGAAGAGGATCGGGCAGAGGACGGCGGCGGTGAGGCAGACGGCGAGCGTCGTTTCGTTCGAGAGCCCCAGGCCCATCACCAAGACCGCATAGAGGGCCCCGGTGAGGATCACCGTGGCGCCGTAGTTCAGATAGATCGACCCGAGATAGAAGCCCGGCTCCCGCTCGTAGGAGAAGCCACAGTGCGGGCAGGCATCGAGCATCCGAAACCAGCCGCGAAAGAGCGGACCGATCCCGCACCGTGGGCAGCGGAGCTGCGCGGCACGAGAGAAAACGCGAAAGCGTGAGAAAGGCTCGGGCATGATTCGGGGATGGCGTCAGCATATACTGGATGGTGTTAGACCACCGATTTCTCGGCGTCCCGTGCGGCTTTTTTTGGCTGGATGTCCCGCATGCCCGCCACCACTCAAAACCGTGAGCCCCGCACGCCCTTCGAGGAGAAATACCTCGCCGAGGCGCGGCGGATCTGTCTGGAGACGGTGCCCGATCCGCGGTACGAGATTTTCCTGTTCGGGTCGCGGGCCCGGGGGCATTGCGACCACGGGAGCGATGTCGACATCGGCATCGCCGGACCCGAGCCGCTTCCCGGCGGCATCTCAAGGCTGCTCTGGCTGCTCACCGAATCCGATGTGCCGTGGCGGTGCCAGGTGGTTGATTTCGCGCTGGTGACCGACGAGAAATTCCGGAAGCATGCCTACGAGAGTCGCGAGATATGGCGAGCGGCGAACTAGGTCAGGACAACATCCAGCGGGCACTCAAGAGCTTCGCCGAGGTGCTCGACCTCGAGATTGACGAGTATTCCGACGCCATTCGGGACGCCATCGAAAACGGCCGTATCCAGAAGTTTGAGTATTGCGCCGAGCTGTTCTGGAAATACGTGCGGTCGTGCCTGCAGGCAGAAGGGAAAGAAGTGCCTAACAGTCCGCGGGGTACGCTTAAGGAGGCGCTGGCCCGAGGCTTCCTGGCAGAGGCCGAATACCCGGCGGGCATGCAGATCTACGAAGACCGCACTACGTGCAGCCATATCTATCGGCAGGAGATCGTTCCCCTGATCCTCGGTAGACTGCCGGCGCATCTGGCCCTCATGCAGGCCGTGCTCGCACGCCTGCCTGCCGCCGAGCCAGAATAAAAGGGAATGAACAGGGTGGCCAACGCCAACCTTGTTCGGCAGGACACGTGCTGTGCTTTCACACGTGGCAACAAGATTCCATCTTGTTGGGCTCGGGGCCGCATTCGGCAAGTTGAAAACTCGCCTCCACGGGGAGGCCATTTCCCGTGACGAACAGGATCAGGCCGACACCGTTCTCACCTGGCTCAGAGGCTCTTGAGGCGGATGTTGCGGTACTCCGCCCACATCGGCTTGCCGCCGTGGAGTTGCAGGGCCAAGACGCCCTTGGCGAGCGCCCGCTTGGCATCGTTGTCGGTGAAGTCGAGGATCAGCCGTCCATTCAAATAGTGGCGGATGCGATTGCCTTCGGCGCGGATGATGACATCGTTCCAGTCATCGACCTTCATGAGATCCTTGAAAGCCTCCTGATCGATGAGCGGCGTCGGCGTCACCTTCTTGCCCCCCTCGGTCTCCCACGTGCCCTGTTCGCCGACGTTGCAGATCCGCTGCCGCGAGCCGCCTTCGTCGTAGATGAAGCCGGATACGTTGGGAAATGTCTCCTCGTTGCGGATCTCGTGCTGGTAGCCGCGGACCACCCACTTGTTTTTCGCCGTCTCGTCGGTGATGTGCTTCGAGCGGTATTGGATGCCGGAGTTGTTGGTGGCGTTGCAGCGGAAGGAGAGCCGCAGGTCGAAGTCGCCGACCTCGCCCCCCTTCCAGATCAGAAAGGTGTTGCCCGCCGCCACGTTCTCAGGCGTGGTCTCGCCATGGATCACGCCATCGCGGACGCTCCACAGCCGGGGATCGCCATCCCAGCCGTCGAGATCCTTGCCGTCGAAGAGCTCTTGCATGCCGGCCGGCTCCGCCGGGGCGGCGGTGGCGGCCGCGGCGGGCGCCTCGGCGCGGGCAACGACCGCGGCATCCGCACCGATCGCGTAGAGCACCATGAGGAGTGCGTGTTTGAACAGGCTGGTGAGGCTGCGAAGCATCGTGACGGTCTCGTAGTTGGTGGTAGGAGCCCGACAAGAAGGGCGGCATTGCACCGAGCATACCGGACGAATCGCGGGAATTCCAAGGAATTTCGGCTTTCTCAGCGACGCCAGGACCGCGGGTTTGTGGCTGTCGTCGGCGGTGGAGATACTACTATGGACTACTGGTTTCGAGGGCCCGCCTGGCCCTCCGGGCGAGGAACACACGACGTAGGAGTTGCAACGCATGAACCGTATCTATGGCTGGCGGTATCTGGTGGCGGTCTTGGTCGTGGGCCTGATCGGATCGGCTGCGGGCCGGGCGGCGGTGGCCGGTGAGGCGACGCCCGACACACTCCGACTGACTGACGACCTGTCGGCCACCCTCTTTGCCTCCGAACCGTTGCTTTCAAGCCCCTCCGACATCGATGTCGACTCCCGGGGCCGCGTCTGGGTCTGCGAGGTGCTCAACTACCGCGGCAAGAAGGAGACCCGGAAAGAGGGCGACCGGATCCTCGTGCTCGAAGACACCGACTCCGACGGCAAGGCCGACAAGCAGACGGTGTTTCACCAGGGCCGCGACGTCGACAGCGCACTTGGCATCTGCGTGATCGGCGAGGGGCCCGGACGCAAGGTGATCGTCTCCTGCGCCCCCGACGTTTTCATTTTCCACGACGACGACGGCGACCTGAAGGCCGACCGCAAGGAGTCGCTCTTCACGAAGACCGGCCAACCGCAGCACGATCATTCCGTGCACGCCTTCACGGTCGGTCCCGATGGCCGATGGTATTTCAATTTTGGCAACACGGGCAAGGCGGTGCACGACAAAGACGGTAATCCGGTGAAGGACCGGTTTGGCAACGTGGTGAACGACTCGGGCAAGCCGTACCGGCAGGGCATGGTCTTTCGCTGCAAGCCCGACGGCACCGACTTCGAGGTGCTCGGCCACAACTTCCGCAACAACTACGAGGTGGCTGTCGACTCCTTCGGCACGCTCTGGCAGAGCGATAACGACGACGATGGCAACAAGGGCGTGCGGATCAACTGGGTGATGGAATACGGCAACTACGGCTACGTCGATGAGCTCTCCGGCGCCGGCTGGCGGTCGCCGCGGACGAACCTCGAGGCCGAGGTGCCGCTGCAACATTGGCACCAGAACGATCCGGGAGTCGTGCCCAATCTCCTCATGACCGGCGGCGGCTCACCCTGCGGCATCTGCGTCTACGAGGGGAGCCTGTTGCCGGAGCGGTTTCGCGGGTCACTCGTGCACTGCGATCCGGGGCCGAACGTCGTGCGGGCGTATCACGTGCAGCCCGCGGCGGCTGGTTACACCGCGACGGCGGAGACGGTCATCGACGGCTCCGCTGACAGGTGGTTCCGGCCGAGCGACGTCTGCGTGGCGCCCGATGGCTCGTTGATCGTGGCCGACTGGTACGACCCCGGCGTAGGTGGCCACGGCATGGGCGACACCGAAAAGGGCCGCCTTTATCGCATCGCCCCCAAGGGCTCCGCGTGGTCGGTGCCGGCCGCCCGCTTCGCCAGCGTGGGGGATTGCGTGGCGGCACTCGTGAGCCCGAACCTCTGCACCCGTGCGATGGCGCTCGCGGGCCTGTCGAAGCAGCCGCAGGAGGCCGCAGCCGCGCTCTCCGAGGCCTTCGAGCGTGCCGACGATCCCCGCTTCAAGGCCCGGTTCGCCTGGGCGGCCGGCATGCTGCCCGGGCAGTCCGAAACGTGGATCACACGGCTGGCCACCGACAAGGACGAACGCTTCCGGATCGTCGGCCTGCGGATGTGCCGGCTCACGAAGGGGGACGTCGTGGGTCTCGTGGAGAAGTTCGCGATCGATCCCTCCGTGGCGGTCCGCCGTGAGTGCGCCATTGCGCTCAAGGGCGTCGGCGGTGATCGGGCCGACCGGGCGTGGGCCGAACTGGCCTCACGGCACAAGGCTGGCGACCGCTGGGAACTCGAAGCCCTTGGTATCGGGGCCGACGGCCTCTGGGACGGTCGGCTCGAGGCCTGGCTGGCGAAGACCTCAGGCCCCAAGGACGCGGCGGGGCGGGAGATCGTCTGGAGGAGCCGCGGCACCAGGTCGTCCGCGATGCAGTGCCTGCTGATCGAGTATCCCGACGTCACCACGGCCGAATCGCTGGCGATCATCCGAGCTCTCGACTTCCAGGATCAGGCTCGCGTGGCCGAGGCCGTTCGCGATCTGCTCAAGAGCGGTCTCTCATCCACTGCGGATGAAAAGCTGCGGGTGATCCTGCCCGAGCTCGTCATGCGGCTCAAGGCCGGCGACGCGGCCGATCCGGTGCTCGCCAGGCGGATCTCCGAGGCTGCCGGCTCCGTGGCGGGCACGCAGCAGTTCGTCGACATCGTGCAGCGGTTTGGTCTCACGGACCGGCACGACGACCTCCTGACGTTGGCGGCCACCGAAGGCACGAGCGAACAGCTGGCCGCGGCCGCCGCTGGCGCGGTGATCGACGCCGGCGGTGAGGACCGCGTCAAGGCGGCACTCGCTGGTGACGCTGTGGCTGCGTCCCGCCTGCTCAACGCTCTCGGCATCCGCGGCTCGGGCCGGTCGACCGCCTTGCTCAAGGGGATCCTCGCCGCTGCCGATGCAAAGCCGGAACTGAAGTCCGCGGCGGTCCGCGGCCTGGCACGCTCGCAGCAGGGAGCGAAGGATCTCGTCGCCCTGGCGAAGGCGGGCGACCTTTCGGGCGTCCTGCCGCAGGTGGCGGCGGTGGCGATTGGATCGTGCCCGTGGGGCGATATTCGGCAATCGGCGTCCGACGTGCTGCCGATGCCGAAGTCCAAGGGAGGCGAGAAGCTGCCGCCGGTGTCAGACCTCGTGAAGCGGAAGGGCACTCCGGCGGTTGGCAAGGTGGTGTTTGCCGGCGCAGGCACCTGCGCGAAGTGCCACGTCGTCGATGGCGAGGGCAAGGCGGTCGGCCCCAATCTTTCCGGTGTCGGAGCGAAGCTGTCGCGCGAGGCGCTCTACGAATCGGTGCTGGCGCCGTCGGCTGCGATCAGTCACAGCTACGAGACGTTCACGGCCCTGATGGAGGATGGCCGCAGCGTGACCGGGTTGCTCGTGTCGCAGTCGCCGGAGCAGGTCGTGATCCGCGGTGCGGATTCGATCGACGTGACGCTGCCCGCCGGCGAGGTCGAGGAACTCGTGAAGCAGCCGGTCTCGCTGATGCCGGCCGATCTGGCCACGACGCTCTCCGCCGACGAGCTGGTCGACCTGGTGGCCTGGCTCGAGACGCTCCGCGCCACGCAGTGACCGTGGGTTGTCCCCGACGTGTCCCTTGCCGGCGCTGCGGTCTTGGATGAGCCGGTGGCTAGCCGCTGCGGAAGGTCGCCTCGACCCGTGCGCGTTCGCGGTCGATCTGCTCGCCGGTCGCGCCGAGTCGCTCGAGAATCCGCACGGTGAACGCCAGGGCCACCTCGCCTTCGGCGGAAAAGACGTCCTCCGCCCCTGCACGGTGCAGCTTCGGCAGTTCGCGGACGTATTGCGAACGAGCCAGGATGGCGACGTCGGGATTGAGCTCCTTGGCCTGCCGCACGATCTCCTCGTCCACACGGCTGGAACCGCTCGTGAGGATGAGGTTGTCGGCCTGCTGGATGCCGGCCTCGACCAGCACGTCGGGCCGCATCGCATCTCCATAAAGCGCCCGAACGTCGAAGGCCTTGAGGCGACGGACGGTCTCGAGATTGAGTTCGATCACGGTCGGCTCGATCGCATTGTCGAGCAGCAGTTGTGTCACGGTCTGGCCCACTGGGCCGTAGCCCACGACGATCGCCCGATGGCTCGGCGCCAATGCGGCATGCGAGTCAATGTCGTCACCCGTTTCGGCCGCCTGTTCATGCCGCGAGAGCCAGCGTCCCAGCGGCCCAATCAGCCGATAGAGGAGCGGGTTGAGCGTGATCGACACGATGGCGGCCGCGACCAGTGTGTTGACCGCCTCGTCGGGCAAAACACCGAGCTGCCGGCCAAGCGCTGCCAGAATGAAGGAAAATTCTCCGATCTGGGCCAGCGACACGGCGACGTTCGTCGCGATCTGTCGGGGCTGTCCCAGGAGCAGCACGCCCGTCCAGACCGCGAGTGGCTTGGCGAGCAGTACGATCGCCACGGTCGCCGCCAGTAGCCTCGGCTGCGTGAGGAGCGTGGTGGGATTGAAGAGCATGCCGACCGACACGAAGAATAGCACGGCGAACGCATCCCGCATCGGCAGGGCTTCGGAGGCAGCCCGGAGGCCAAAGTCACTGCGGCCCACGATCGTGCCCGCGAGAAATGCCCCCAGCGCCATCGAGACGCCAAAGAGCTTGGCCGAGCCCACGGCGATCCCAAGCGCGATCACGAGGACGGCGAGCGTGAAGAGTTCCCGCGAGCGGGTCGCGGCGACGTGTTCGAGCACCCATGGGATGAAGCGTCCACCAGCCAGGAAGATGACGCCGACCAGCGCGGCGATCTTGAGGGCCGCGCTGGCAAGCGCGAGCCCCACGCCATGCAAGCCGGGCTGGTCTCCGCCGAGCATGGCCGGCAGCACGACCAGTGCCGTGACCGTGAGCAGATCCTCGACCACCACCCAGCCCACGGCGATGTGCCCGGCGCGGGTGTGCAGGTCGCGGTTGTCGGAGAGCACGCGAATCAGCACGACCGTGCTCGACACGGCGATGGCGCTGCCAAACACGACGGCGGTGGCCCAGCCGTAACCGTGGAGATGGGCCGCGGCCATGCCGAGCAGCGTGGCGACGCTGCTGGCCGCAAGCGCCCCGGGGATGGCGACGCTGCGAACCGCGAGCAGTTCGCGGAGGTGGAAGTTCAATCCCACCCCGAACAGGAGCAGGATGACGCCGACTTCCGCCAACTGGCCGGCGATCGAAGCGTTGGCTGCGAAGCCGGGCGTGTGCGGACCGATGGCGATCCCAGCGAGTAGGTAGCCGACGATGGGCGACAGCCGTAACTGCTGCGTGATGGTGCCAAGCACGAGCGCCGCGGTCAGGCCGCCAGTGAGCGTGAGAATGAGGTCGACTTCGTGCACGGATAGGCTCGGGGGCGGCGGCGGGCAGGGGAACGTCGCGCAAAAGGCCGGGGCGGAACCGCAGGCGGATTATGCGGGGAGCCTGTCATGCTGAACAGGTCGCGTGCATCTTCCGCGAGTGTCCACTGTGCCCTCTTCATTGCCTCCTTCGGCGGTGGTCCGCCGTTGCTAGCGCATGCATACCATGTCGCTACCAGACTGCCGGACCGGCTTCTGGTGGTTCCGCGGGCAGGTTATGCGGCGGATAGGCAGCCGGGCAGAACGCCGTTCCGTTCTCGAAACGGCAGGAACCCATGCTCAATCGTAGTGCCGCAGTGATCGGTCACGAGCCGGCTTTTTATGGTTGGCTGAAAACGAGCGGGATCAGCGACGAGACCATCGGCGAACGCAAGGCGACTGCGGACCGCACGGTGTATCTGATCCCCGCCTGCCACTATCCGGAGGAGGCGGAGGAGGTCGTCGGCGACATCTTCGAGGAGATTTTTCGCCGGGAACTGATGGCCTGGCAGCCTGACGAGACGATGTGGCCCGACACCGCCGACTTCGACCTGTTCACGAGGTGGTTCACGGTCGATAGCCTGTCGGTGGTCGAGGACGTGGGGCGGGGAGCGATTGCAGACGAGGTCTGACCGCGATCGTGGAAAGCGATTACACTGGCCCGCACTCGGGCCCGTAGCTCAGCGGTTAGAGCAGGGGACTCATAA
>CAZOMJ010000107.1:0-31602 GCA_964581055.1 uncultured Candidatus Kuenenia sp. | reverse complement strand
CGGCTGCGGCACGATCACGACCGGCCGTCACCTGCGGTTTCCGTCGGAGACGCCGCTGAGCAACCTCTGGCTGTCGCTCCTCGACCGCATGGACGCTTCGGTGGATCACCTGGGCGACAGCACCGGCAGGCTGGCAGAGCTTCTCGAACAGTGAATCGGCGGCGAGGCTCGCCCTATCGGGGCAGGTCCTTCGGCTCGAAGTAGCGGCCGAGAATCCTCGCCACGATCTGCTTGCCGCGGCTGTTGCCGTGGATCGAGTCCCGCGCGAAATGGTCGTAGGGCTTGTATGACCGCAACATGTAGTCTTCCCACGCCTTCCGCATGTCGAAAAACTCGGCCCTTTCCTCGCGGCACATGCGCCGCATCCGCGTTGAGAATTGCTCCATGTCGTCGAGGGCCACCGCCGGCTTCTTCGAACCGAATACAGCGGGCTCGTAGAGTTCCCGCGGCGCGATGGCCCCGCTCATCACGAGGATCTCGCAGTTCGAGCCCTGCCGGATCTGCCGGATGACGCTGCGGATCGATTCAACGTCGAAACCGTGGCTGATGCCCGCGATCATCACGAGGTCGGGCTTGTAGTCGAGCACGTACGGCTTCACCCGGCCGTCTTCCTTGTAATACTGGCAGCCGGTGCCGCCGCGGACGCTCGTCACGATCTCGATCCTGGCCTTGGGGTAGGTGCGGGCCAGCAGCGTCTCGTAGAGCGAGTTCGAGGTGTCGTTGCAGATGCTGTCGCCGAGCATCACGATCCGCAGCGGGCCACCACTGGCGAGCCGCTGCATCGTCGCGGGGAGAAACTGCCAGCGGTCTGCCGCAGGCTCAAACTGCACCACCGGGCACTGCGCCGCGAGGCCGGCACCCCACGCGGCCGCCTCATCCTGGGTGATCTTCTCGACCCGCAGGTTCTTCACGGACAAGGGCCCCGCGTTGGCCTGGAGGCGGATCCGCGCCTTGCGGGCGTCGGCATGGCCGCGGAAGCAGAGCACATACGGACGCCAGTCGGTGGAGGCGTCGATGCTGTCGTGGTCGTCGCTCACGATCTCCTTGCCGTCCTTGTCGAGGAACACCGCCGCACAGAGCGGCTTCTCCGCCGCCTGGGCGAGAAACCGGAGCCGGTAGAAGGCGAACGGCTCGACGGGAAAGGACTTGCTCATGAGCTGTCCCTTGCGGATGCGGATGCCGTGCTCGTCGGGGTCGCCGCCGGATGAGATTGTGTCGCCCTCGAAGGGCGTCGGGGCCTTCGAGGGCTCCCAGCCCTCGGCCGCGGGCGCGAGGCGGAAGTCGGAAGCGAGGAGCGGGGGAAATTCCACGATCCGGATGTTGCGGTAGCGGATCGTGCCCACCATCTTGCCGTGGATCTGCAGTGCGATCACGCCTTCCTGTGGGATCGTGGCATCGGTTTCGGTGTAGTCGACCGTCTGGACGCCGTTGATCGATAGCTGGATCCGTTGGCCCTCGCACCGGATCACGTATTCGTTCCAGCCGTCCTTCGCCCGACCGCGGGCCTGGGCAACGGTCTCCCTGGGCGGTGTCACGAGCACCTTGTTGCGGCGGCTCTCGTCGTAAAGGCAGCCCTCGTAGGCGTCTCCGATGTCGGCCTGGTAGCCGATCACCTCGTGGTGGTTGGGAATGCGGACAGTGCGGAACTGCACGCCGGCATTGAGGTCCTTGCTGCCGTCGATCTTGTATTCGAAGCGGAGCTCGAAGTCGCCGAACGTGCGGTCGGTGGCGAGAAACTGATTCCGCGGCGCGGCGTCCGTCGGGCTGCCCGCGACGATCGCGCCGTCTTCGATCCGCCACGTGTTTTTCGTGTCGCCGTTCCAGCCGGCGAAGCTCGTGCCGTCGAAGAGCCATTCCACCGGGGCGGCCGGCGGCTGGTCGGCCGATGCCCACGGACAGGCGGCGGAGAAGAGGGCGGCCACGAGGGGCAGGACGAGGACGCGTGACAGGCGGAAACACATGGGTGTGGGGTCCAAACGGTGGGCAGGCCAAATCCGGAAATTGCCGGAATTGTTATACCAATGGCCGGGGCGGCAATTTTGTCATCCGGCGCGGCCCCTTACTTCGGCGTCGGGACCAGCGATTCCAGGTGGGCCCGGAGCGTGGCGGCAAGGTCGGTGCCCAGGCCCTCTGTATGCCGTAGCCGTGCGGAAAGCGGGGCTGTCTGGCCCTCGCGGCGGACGTCGGTGAGATAATCCTGCAGCAGCCGCCGCCGCTGCGGCGTGGTGTTAAGCAGCCAGTGCGTCCAGCACCATGCCTCGGCGTAGTGGTCCTGGGACAGTTCCCCTGCCGACGCGAGGGCCTCCATCCTGTCGAGGTCGGGCCGCCACGTGCCCTCGAGCAGCCGGCCCGAGAGATGGGCCACGTGTGCCGCATGAATGCCGTGCTCGCTCCGCGGCAGTTCGAAATACTCGGCGACACCCTCGTCGAGCCAGAGGGGAATGGCGGGCACGACGGCATGCACGTAGCCGTGGGTCGTCTCGTGCCGCAGATCCTCGGCGATCCGGTCCTGCCAGACCGCGAAGACGGAAAGCGTGGTGTCGGTCTCGACGAAGAAGGCTCGCCGCGACGGAAAACCAGGAAACTGCCGGGCCGCAAAGTCGTCGTAGCGCTGTTTGTTTTCGAACAGATAGAGATGCACAGGTTCATCGGAGATGGGCAGGCCGAGCTGCTGGCTCACGTCGGCCCGCAGGCTCTCCAGTTCCCTGACGATCCTGTGCTGCTCGGCCAACGGGAAGTCGGTATGGATCACGAGTTGCCCGGCCACGATCTCCGCGCGCGACGGCAGGCCGTCGGCGGCTGACCACGGGAGCGGCACCTTCTGGATGGCGTTCGCGCTCCAGCCGGGCGCCGCAGCCAGATGGGCACAGCCGGCAGCAACGCAGCTGAAGAAAAAACAAACGAGCAGGGGCGTCACCTTGGGTGACGACTGTCGCGGCGGCGGCTTGGGCAGGTGTCGTTTCAAGCCGCGGATGCTAGCGGCGGCTCCCAGCCTCGCCAAGACCGGGATTTCCCAGTTTTCACCGGTATTTCTCCCCCACACCCGTGGAAGCCCGACGCGCAAGCGAGGGAAATTGGGAGGAGTGCTTACCGGTCGGAAGGGCTACCGGCGCAAGAGCGTGCCGGCGAGTGCCTCCAGGCAGACCGGCCGGCCCAGCACTGCGGCAGCCCCGGCCCGCTGCGCAGCCGCCACCGTGTCGCCCCGCGGAAAGCTGTCGAGCAGCACGATGAACAGCCCCGGCCTGTTGGCCGCCAGCAGCTGCAGCCACGCCAGATCGCCGGATGCCAGGTCACCGGCGGCGAGGTCCGCGACATCCCAGACGAGCGTGCCGGCCGATTCATCGAGACGCGGCCGGCCGAGATGCCGGTTGACCACGCGGTGGCCGGCGATGGTGAGCAGGTCGCAGAGTCCCTCCAGATCGTCGGCCCGGGCGGCGGCCACCGAGACTTCGGCCGGAGCCAGGGCCGCGAGGGCAGGTGAACGGCCCGCGGTTTCCTCGCCGGAGCTGCGGAGGCCGCCAATCGATTCGAGCAGTCGCTCTTCGCGGCGGGAGGTCGCGGGCAGGCCGAGGCTGGTTGGAAGGCCGGCCTCGAAGGCCGCCAGCCACCAGCCGCACCGGCCGGGAAGATCGTGCCATGGCACCTCGTCGATGCCGGGCAGCGGCGGTCCGCTTCTCCGCCGTCCATCGACCAGACTCGAGGCCACCGAGACGATCGGCATCAGCGGCCATGTCCGGGAGAGCAGAAGTGCGTCGGTGGCGGTGAACCGAGCCGGCCTGTCGGCGGCGAGCACAGCGAGCGTTGGCGTGGCCTGCGGTGCCTTGGCCACGGCAGCGAGCACGGCGGCCTGTGGGGTCTCGGCGTCGGTCACATCGGCCAGCGCCGCGAGCCCGCTGCGGGCCATGGCAAGTTCAAGCCCGTCGACAGAACCGATCCAGAGCACATCCCGGCGGGGGCTCTGGATCGGGCGGGCGTCGATTGTGGGCGCTGAGGAAGCCGTGTTCATCTTGCCCATCGTCCCGCGCCAGCCGTCGTGCCGGCAAGCTGGGATGGCTACGGAGGCGGTTTTGAGGGCAGCGGAAGCCGATCTTGACCCATCTGAAGACCCACGGACAATTTGCCCGCGATCACGTTCAAGGATGAACGTGGCAGCGTTTCACCATCCGTGACAACCGTGCTCGACGCATGGTTGTTACGGCACCAGGCAGGAGGCCGGCATGCGTGACGATAGGGTTCGCGACCGCGATGGCGAGGGCGACAAACCGCGTGCACGGCGAAGCCGTGGTGCCAAGGCCGGAGGCCGCGGCATCGCACTTTCGCAGGTTTTGCCAGACGCCACCTTCTTCGCCTGCGACGACATCTTCGCCGCAGGATGCTCCGACGATCCCGACGCCTGCAGGCCCGGAGATGTCTTCGTTGCCAGACTCACCGCCGACGGAGACGGTCACGACGATGTGGAACGGGCCCTGGCCCGCGGCGTGGCCGGTGTGGTAGCCGAACGCATCATTCCGACCTTCGGCACGCCGCTGGCAATCGTCTCGGAGAGCAGTTGGGCCCTGGCTCGCCTGACCCATGCCTTCGCCGGCGATCCCGGCCGGAAGATGAAGGTGATCGCCATCACCGGCACCAGCGGCAAGACGACCACCGCCTGGCTGACCGCTTCGGTCCTCGCCGAGGCGGGGCTGCGGGTGGGGGTGCTCTCCGACCTCGGCTGCCTCGCCGCCGACGCCGCCGAGCCGGTTGCGGCGGACCTGAGCCGGCCGGAGGTGCTCGCCGATTGGCTCCGTCGCTTGCACGAAGACGGCTGCACGCACGCCGTGGTCGAAGTGTCGAGCCGCATGCTCGCAGCGCACTGCCTGGCGGGCGTCGCCTGCGACACCGTCGCGGTCACGAATCTCGGCTCGGCCCATCTCGACATTCACGGCACGTCCTCGGCCTACCACGCCGTCAAGTCACGGATCCTCGACTGCCTCGATCCGGCCGGCTGTCTCGTCGCCATGTCGGACGACCACCGTGTCGGTCGGCTGGTCGAGCGGCGGGCAGCCATGGGGTCCAGTGGTGGTCTGATCACCGCAGGGCTCAGCACGCCTGCCGACGTGACCGCCACTCCCGTGGAGCGGACGCTCCACGGCCAGACGTTCCTCGTGCAGGCGGGCGGCCATGCCATGCCGGTGGCGGTGTCGACCCCGGTGGCTTCATTCGTTCGCGACAGCCTGCTGGCTGTTGCCATCGGCCTCCGCTATCGCGTGCCGTTGGAACGGATCGTGCGGGGCATCGAGGCCTGCGGGAGCGTGTCGGGCCGCCTCGAGCGGATCGACCGCGGCCAGTACCACGCCGCCTTCGTCGATCACCCCACCAGCGGCCACGCGCTGGCGGCCACCCTCAATGGTCTGCGCCGGTTGACGCGTGGCCGGCTCGTGGTGCTTGCGGAAACGGCCTGTGCCGAGCGGTTGGTGGCCGATGCCTGCGGAGCGGGCGACGCCGAACGCGATATCGGCGAAAGGGAGGGCGACGGTCGGGTGGCCGCCACCTTCAACCGCAGGACCATGCGTTGGGCCGACGACTGTCTGCTCGTGTCCGGCACGCTCATGGACGAGGTCGGCAAGGCCGCCGACGTGATGGCCTATGCGAGAATCGACAGGCTGCTGTCGTCACTGGGCGAGCAGGATTGCTTGCTCGTGCTCGGCGACGTGGGGGGCCGTTCCCAGAACCCCATCGATCCCGACGGCGACCCGCTCCCGCTGGCGGCGGTGGTCGACGGCTGGCTGCAACTGGCCTATGTTCCGCAGCCGTTTGCGTCGGAGCGGCGGGCAGCGTGACGGGCCGATCCTGGCCGGATGGACGCGGCCGCGTCGCTTCAGGCACAATACCGCCGCCGGGCCCAAGAGGGTCACGGACAAAACGACTCTCACCAGGTGCCTTTCATGAAGTCTCGCCACAACGGCACGGCAGTGGATGCCGCGCCTTCGGACGCACACCCGGGCGGCACGCCGTTCGATGATCTGGGGCTGGCGGTGTCTTGCCGCGAGCCGCTGTCCCACCACACCTGGCTGGGGATCGGGGGCGAGGCGGGATATTTCTGCGAGCCGGTGGATGCCGACGCGCTCTGCCGTCTCGTCGCGCGGTGCCACGCCGAGCGGGTGCCGCTCCGCGTGATCGGCGGTGGCTCCAACATTCTCGTTCCCTCCGCCGGTTTTCCCGGCATGGTCGTGCGGCTCTCGGCGCCGGCGTTCTGCGGCATCACGGTGGAGCGACCGATGCTCCGCGCGGGCGCCGGTGCGAAACTCGTGCACGTCGTCTCCGCAGCCGTGCAGGCCGGGCTCTCCGGTCTGGAGACGCTCGTGGGGATTCCTGGCACGGTCGGCGGAGCGCTCGTGGGCAATGCCGGCGGTCATGGCGGCGACATCGGCGAGTGCGTCCGTGAGGTGACCGTGATGCTGCCCGATGGCACGATCGAGACCCGCACGGGTGCCACGCTCGCCTTCGAGTCGCGATGGAGCAACCTCGACGACTGCATCGTCGTCGGCTGCCGGCTCGAACTCGACGAGGAAGACCCGGAGCGGCTCACCAAGCGGATGCAAAAGCAATGGATCGTTGCCCGGGCCGAACAGCCCTCGGGAACGCGGACGGTCGCCATGATGTTCAAGGATCCCCACGGCAGCTCCGCGGAATCGCTCGTGGAGCAGGCCGGCGGCCGCGACCTGCGGGTCGGCGAGGCGTCTGTCTATGCGGCCCACGCCAACTACGTGGTGGCATCGTCCAACTGTCCGAGCGATGATGTGCGGGCTTTGATCGAGCTGGTGCGGGCCAAGGTTCGCGAACGGCTGGGTGTGGAACTGACGCCGCAGATCGAAGTCTGGTGAAAGGGGCGATTGCATGGTTGCCCCTCCGCGCCGCGGCCGATCGCTCCCCGTCGAAGAGCCAGAGCGTGTCGGCGTCGGCGCGTTTCTGGCCGAGCATCGGGCGGGTCTCGGCGCAGTCGCGGTGGTCCTCGCGGCGGCAGTTGCCGGCTGGGTGATCTGGTCGCGGGTGTCGGATTCGGCCCGTGTGCATCCCGACGTCGTGCTGATGCCCGACGCGGTCGAACTCCGTGGCGTGGCCCCTTGGGTGCGGTGCGATCTCAAGGCTGAGGCGCTTCGCAACGCCAGCCTCGACGGCGGCCTGCCCCTCGACGATCCCGAACTGTCCCGCCGGCTGGCGCGGGCCTTCGAAATGCACCCATGGGTGAAGCTGGTCGTGAACGTGAGCCTCCGGCATCCCGCCGCCGCCGCGGTGGAGGTGCTCTGCCGGGAGCCGGTGGCGATGGTGGGCGTGAAAGGCGGGCTGCTGGCTGTCGATGCCGAGGGCGTGGTGCTGCCAAGCGGCGATTTCACCGCTGAATCCGCCTCGCTCTATCCGCGGGTCTCCGGCGTCGAGTCGAGCCCCCAGGGCCCGGAGGGATCGGCGTGGGGCGATCCTGTCGTGGAGGAGGGGGCGGCACTGGCGCTTGCCGTCGGCCCCGAATGGAAGCAACTCGGGCTCACCGAATGTCGTCCCGTTGGCAAGCCTGGATTCCGACGCTGGGAACTCGTCGGCCCGCCGCCGCGGACGATCCTGTTTGGGTCGGCACCGGGCCGCGAGATTCCTGGAGAGCCTTTGGCGGCGGCGAAGATCGCTAGGCTGCGGGCGCTCGAGGCCGATCCTGTGGCGTCCGAGGCGGACCAGCCGCTCGATCTCACGCTTGAGACAGGCGACGCCGCCGGCGGGCAGGCCATCCCGTCGATCCCGTCATCCTGACGAAGCCCGGTCGGCCAATACGAGCTTGCGGACTGCCTGGAACTGCGGATGCTCGGCCGACCGGCACCATTCGAAGAGGGCGGCCTCGGTGGTGGTGAGCAGCGCCCCGGAGGATTCCAGACGACGCAGGGCGATCTCGTGGTCGATTGTGTGCCGGGAGCCGACGGCATCGACGGCGATGAACACGGTCAGCCCGCGGGCGAGCAGGTCGAGGGCCGTCTGCTGAATGCAGACGTGGGTCTCGAGGCCGCAGAGCAGAGCCGACTCAATGTCGTCCGCGAGGACTGCCGTGAAGTCCTCGCTGCCGCAGCAACTGAAGGCCATCTTGGTCAGGGCCGGAGGTAGCTTGGCGGCGAGGTTAGGCGGCGTGGGGCCGAGCCCTTTCGGATACTGCTCGGTGAGCACGCTGCGGACGCCGAGCAGCGCCGCCGCGTCGGCGAGCCGGCCGGCCATGGCGACCACCTGCGGCCCGGCGGGAATCGCAGGCAGCAGGCGTTCCTGGATGTCGACGACGCAGAGTAGGCAGGTGGGGGGATCGAGTCGCATGGAATCCTCGCGCGGGTGACGGCGACATCATAAAGCGGCCAGCGTGAAGTCACCACGTGGCGTGATCCGGAACGTGCGGGCGGTTTCGGAATCGATGCTGATGGCGATATCGAGCCGATCGGCAGGCAGAGCCTCTGGTGCTCGCGAGGGCCATTCGACAAACACCCAGCACCGCCCGGTGGTCGCATCCTCCCAGCCTATTTCCGCCAGATCACGGGCGCCTGAGAGACGGTAGAGATCGGCATGCACGAGACGCTCGGGCACGCCTTGCGTCGGCCGGTCGTGGGCGGCCGGCACGTCGTGAACGTGGATCAGTCCGAAGGTCGGACTTACCACCTCGGATGAGTCGATGCCCAAAGCCGCGGCGATGGCCTTCACGAACGTCGTCTTCCCTGCGCCAAGATCTCCCTCGAGCGCGACAAACGCTCGCGGCGGGAGTCCGCCCACGAGCCGTCGGGCGAGCGGCGCAAGGGCGGCCTCGTCGGGCACCGCCACGGTCACGGTCCGCGTCAGCGGAGACTCGCTGTCAGCTGTTGAAGGCATGGACGTAGCCCCGTGGTGCCAGTGCGGTGCGTGTGCCATGCGCATCCTCGGCGACGAGCCCCGGCTCGGATGTGACCTCGCCGATGATCGTGATCGGCAGATCGAGCGGAGCCTGGCCCGATGATGCCTTGCCCGCTGCTGTGACGAGGGCATGCGCCGCGTCGGGCGGCATGGCGAGAATGAGTTCAAAGTCCTCGCCGTCGGAGAGGGCATGGTCGAGCGGAGACTGTCCGTCCTCGGGCAGGAGGCTCATCCGGCGGGCATCGGCATGGATCGGCACGTCGGCCAGCCGCACGACGGCGCCCGTTCCGCTTGCCTGCATCATCCGCGAGAGGTCGAGCGAGAGGCCGTCGCTGACGTCGATCGCGGCATGCACCTCGAACCGGCCTGCAATGGAGATCGCCTCACGGCACCGCGGCTCGACGGCGAGATGGCGGCCCAGCAGGCTGCCGCCGCAGGCCCCGGTGACCACGAGCAGGTCGCCGGGCCTCGCGCCGTCGCGACGCCAGGCCCGGCCCGGCAACACGCTGCCGATCGCCGTCACGCTCACGACGAGCGGGCCATTCCAGGAGTTCGTATCGCCGCCGGCCAGCGTGCAGCCATGTTCGGCCGTAATCGCCTGGATGCCCTCGAGCAGGCCGTGGGCGATCGTGTCGCCACCGCTCTGCGGCAGGCAGACGGCCACGAAGATGGCCTCGGGGCGCGACCCCATCGCCGCCAGGTCGCTCAGGCTCACGGCGACGGCCTTGTGGCCGACCGCCCGCGGAGGGCAGTCGGGGCCGAGAATGAAATCGACGCCCTCGGTGAGCATGTCGACCGTGACGACCGTTCGCCGCATGGCGGGCGGCCGCAGCACCGCGGCGTCGTCGCCGGGAGGAACCTCCAGCCGCGGGTCGGGCGGAATGCGGTCGATCAGCCAGTTGAGGAATTCAGTTTCCACGGGAATCATTCTATAAGGAGGCGGAAAAAGACCATCGATGCAGGAGTGTTCGGCACGATACGTGCTTCTCCCGCCCGTGGCGGCAAGTTTTTGACTTGTCTGTGTCCCTTGTGCGGATTCCACAAGTTAAAAACTCGTGGCCAGGGGTCGAAGTCCTTCGGTCTCGTCCTTCATGCCGGGACAGCCCGTCAAAGGGCCAGGCTTGCGTAGGCGACGAGCGAGGCCGCCACGACGAGCGTCGCATCCCGCGTGAGGCGATTTCCGCTCCACCGCGGGGCCACGAGCACGAGTGCCAGGATCGTGGCCGCGACCACGAACTCCACGGCGAGGACGCGGACGGTGGCGTGTTGCAGGATGCGGATCACCATGAACGCGGCGACGATCGCCGCCCCGCCGAGCGGACCCAGCCACGCCGCGCGGCCTGCGGTCCGCAGGGCCACGCAACTCGCCAGGTACATCGTGTAGGGAAAGAAGAGTTCGCGATTCCCGGTGGCGTGGGAAAGTGCGAGCCATGCAAGGCTGGGGACGGCGAGGGCCAGCGACTCGATGCGGCTGCCACCGAGGATCTGCGCGAGGATGGCGATCACTCCGATCACCGTCCACGGCGGGCCGCCAAAAAGGTGCGTGGCAGCCAGAAACAAGAGTTCGACGATGATGAAGCACACGGTGGTCATCATCGTCTCTCGCCAACGATAGAAACGTCATCTGCACGCGGTCCTAACCGCGTCCAAGCAGCCGCAGGATGTTGCGTGCCAGGCTGGCGCCTCCCACGATGCGACCATCCGTGTAGTCGTCGAGTCCGAAGCCACCTCTCGCATTCTGCTCCGCCTGCTTGGCGATCGCGTTATGGCAGAGCTTGATGACTTCCTCGAGCTTGTTCGAATCTTTGCGGGCTGTAATCATGACGGTTTCCTCGGGTGTCGACGCACGTGCCGTCGCCGGCCACTCTGAGCCTCCAGCCGCTGGCGGCTCCCGGGCCCTCTGCCTCCATGGTAGTCACGAGGGGGCGCGTATCCAGTCGCAGAACCGAGATCTACGAGCGACCGACCGATGCGGTACGGCTGAGACCCGCCCGAGTGGCGGCACAACCCGCCTTTCAGCGGCGGATCGTCTCCGAGACGAGATGGCCGAAAAGCGTCTCCCGGCCGCGGAGCACGTAGAACTTGATCGGGTTGAGGTGCTCCTCCTCGGCCTTGTCGAGGATGTAGGAAATGTTGTCGGGAACGATCGTCTCCCAGACGTGCAGGCCGACGAGAATGTCGCCTTCCCGGATGCCCTGCTCGTTGGCCGGGCCGCCCTCACGAACCTCGCTCACCAGCAGGCCCCCGCGATACCGTGACTGCAGCCGCTGCACCTTGGCGGCAGACATCGGCTCGACCCGCAGGCCGATGTCCTGCCAGCAACGCTCGTCGACCGAGAGCGAGTCTCGCCGGGCCACAGCCAGTGCCAGGTCAAGCTTCTCCTCGCCCCCGGCCCGCATCACCGTGACAGAGACACTGTCGCCAGCCCGGCGGCCAAGGAGCCCGCGCTCAATGTCGAGCGGACGGGCGACGGGAATCTCGCCGATCCGCGTGATCACGTCGCCAGCCTTCACTCCCACCGTTTCGGCAGGGCTCTGCCTGTGCACCGCCTCGACGATCACGCCCCGCGGCCCGTCGGTGCGGGCCACGATGCCGTGCCACGTGCGGTCCACCCGCTCGACGGAGAGCAAGGCGGCCACAACTTCCAGCACCTTGTCCACGGGAATGGCGAAACCGATGCCCTGTGCACCTGCCCGCACCGCTACGTTGATGCCGATCATTTCGCCGTTGATGTTGAGCAGTGGGCCGCCGGAGTTTCCGGGGTTGATGCTGGCGTCTGTCTGGATCAGGTCATCGTACCGCTGGGTGCGGCTGACCTCTACGTCACGGTGGAGCGCTGACACGATGCCGCGGGTCACTGTATGCTCGTAGCCGTAGGCGTTTCCGAGCGCCAGAACCGTCTCGCCGATCATCAGATCGGAGGACGTGCCGATCGAGATCACGGGGAGCGGCATGTCGTGCTCGACCTTGATCACCGCAAGATCGGTGCGGGGATCGTGGGAGACAAGTGCGGCGGACGTGGTCTTGCCGGAGGCGAGCGTCACCTCGATGCGTCGCACGCCCTCGACAACATGGTAGTTCGTGACGACATAGCCCCGGGCGTCCACGACGACGCCCGTGCCCATGCCGTTCACCCGCTTGAGCTCGCCAGCGGCCTCGTCGTCTGCGCTCGGCACGAACTTCTGTCCGTGAATGTTCACCACGCTGTCGCGGGTTGATTCGATGGCCTTGACGATCGCGGTCCGTCTTCCTTCGACGGCATCAACCCGCACGGGTGCGGCGAACGCCAGCAGAAGGGCGATGGCTGGAACAACGGTCCACGGACAACGCATGAACGCCAGACTCCCGAAAACCCGCGGGCAGATCGACTTGGTCACCAGGTCGATTCGGATCCGCTTCGGCGGCCCTGAACCGGCCACCAAGCCGTTTCCCCATGCCGCATGCTCTTGAATCGGATGGATTGGCCATGCGATTCACAGCCTGCGGAGCGGGCCCGCACAGCTTTCCAGGATCGGGTCGATTGGCTGCAAAAGCGGCCAGCTGGGCCCATTTCTGAGGCAGCGCGAAAAATTACTCACGCCGCGGCGGCCCTGGGGGTTCCCCCGCGGCTGGAGGGTTTTTACCGGCTCCGATCAGGAGCGGCAGGACCTGGAGTGCGAGAAACAGTCCCAGCACCGCGAGCACGATCTGGGGCCAGATGCCCGCGATGCGTTCCCCCCATTCCCAGCCTGCCTCGCGGGCGACGCCGCCCACGAGGGTCGCCAGCACGAGCAGCATGAGCGCCGCGAGCACGAGGCCGCAGCCGAGCGAGGCCATCGTGCCGCGGAACGTGCCGAGTTCGGAAAACTCTTCCTGGTGCAGATCGATCGCCCGGCCCTTGGCGAGGCTGCGGGGCACCGTCTCGGCAAGTTCGATCGCGCGGGCGGCGTCGGACCAGGCCGCGGGCGTGATCGTCGTCGCCTGCCTGTTCCGATGCAGTTCGTCCAGCATCACCGCCCCGCGGTCGAACGCCGACGTCTCGGCGGGAACGCCCGACCACGTCCACGACGGCACGTCGTGGCTTCCATTCCGGCTCAGAGACCCATCCGGAATGTCGACGCTCGTCGAGCCCTGTGCCTGCACGAGCGTGATCCGCAGGCCCGGCTGTTCGCCGCGGACCACCTGCCATCGCACCGGCACCTGCGACGGCCCGGTGAAGCCGACGGCCAAGGTGTTCCAGGCGGCGTCGGCATCGGCCGCGCCCAGCGTGGAGAGCCGGGACGGATCACCCGCCAGCACCCGCACCAGATCGGCATCGACGGCCAACGCCCGGAGCACGGCATCCCGCGAACGGTCGACCAACCGCCGTTCCATCATGATCGTCTCGACGGGCCCAAGCGGGTCGGCGCCGGCGAGGCCGGCCTCGATCCTCTCCTGCAGACGGCGGATGAACGGATGCAGCCGGTCGGGCAGGAACGGGATCAGTGTGGCGCCTGAATCCCCACGGATCATGTCGAGTTCGTAGGCCCAGAGCATCGACAGCACCAGCGGATGGGAAAGCAGCAGCCTGCGGCCCGCCTGCACGAGCGCCCGCACGCCATCGGCACGGGCATCGGTCCAGCCGTCGCCGCCGACGAGCACGGCATCGCAGGCTGCCGGATCGAGGAGTCCCTCCCAGGACGGGGCGCGGGGCACGTTTGCAGCGATCACGTGGGCGAGCGGCCCATCGCTTGGCAGATCGCAGCCGATGACGATCGTGTCGCCGCGGGCGGCGGCGGCCGCGACAACCTCCGAGATGCGGGCGTCAATGCCAAGAAGTCCGAGTTTCATGGAGTCATTGTTCCCCGGAATCGCTCATCCGACCAGCCCGGGCCTGTGCAACAGGGGTGTGCGTGGGGTATACGAGGGGCATGCAAGCTGAAGTGATCGCGATCGGCGACGAACTCACCACCGGGCAGCGGCTCGACACAAACAGCCAGTGGCTGTCGACCGAACTGGGTCTGCTCGGCATCCCGGTGGTCTTTCACACGACCGCCTGCGATACGCTGGAAGCGGGAATCGAGGCCTTTCGCATCGCGGCCGCGCGGTGCGACCTGGTCCTGGCCACCGGCGGGCTGGGGCCGACGGCGGACGATCTCACCAGGGACGTTCTGGCGGCGGTCGCGGGCCAACCGCTGGAACTCTCGGCAGCGGCGCTCGAGGCCGTGGAGTCGCGGTTTGCCAGGCGGGGGGTCATCATGCCGGAGAGCAACCGCCGGCAGGCGATGTTTCCACGCGGCAGTCGGATCATCCCCAACCCCGACGGCACGGCCCCCGGCATCGATATGGACGTGAGGCGGCCGGATGGCGGCACGAGCCGCATCTTCGCGTTGCCCGGCGTGCCCTCCGAGATGCGGTCGATGTGGGCGGGCACGGTGGCCGGAGCCCTCGTGGCAATGCTGCCAGACGCAGGGGTGTTCGTGCACCGCCGGATCAAGTGCTTCGGGGCGGGGGAGAGCGCGATCGAGGCGATGCTGCCCGACCTCATCCGCCGTGGCCGTGATCCGCTCGTCGGCATCACGGCGCACGAGGCCACGATCACGCTGCGGATCGTGGCGCGTGGCCGCGACGAGGCGGAATGCCTGGCGAAGATCGCCCCCACCGAGCGAACGATCTGGGAGTGTCTCGGGGACCACGTCTACGGCCGTGACGACGACGAGGTGGAGGATGCGGCCTTGCGGGCCTTGGCCGGCGCCGGGCAGACGCTCGGCACGATCGAGATCGGCACCGAGGGCCGGGTGGCCGCCAGCCTCGCGCAGGCCCAGTCCAGAAGCCAGTCCAAAAGCCAGTCCAAGCTGCCGTCACACCCGCACGTTCCAGCCCCGGCGGTCTACCGCGGTGGCCTGGTGCTGCCGGCCATGGCCGGGCCGAGCAGCGACCACGACTTCGCCGCCATCATGAGAAGCCTTGCGGAGCGGGCCCGGGCCGAGCATGGTGCCAGCCTGGGACTCGCTGTCGGTGCGGCCTGTCCGGGGCCCGAGGGCCGCAGCGTGATGACGATCGCCCTCTTCGACGGGCAGAACGTCGAGCAGATCGAGCATATGCTGGGAGGCGGCCCCGCGCTGGCGTTGTCCCGCGCGGCGAAGACCGCCGTCGATCTGGTGCGGCGGAAACTCGAAACCCGGATTGCCGCTTCATGAGTCCGTCCATTTCGTCCGGTCAGGATTCCGGCCAGCACCATGACGGCGGCCGTACCGCCAATTGGCGGACGCTTCTCCTGTTTGCCGGGTTCGTGACGCTCGTGGGGTTGATCGTCTGGCCGTCGCTGGCCGGACGGATCCAATACGCGAAGACGCGGGCCGAACTGTCGGCGATCCGCGATGCGGCGGCCGGAGCGGAACTCAAGTCGGTAGGAAAGCTGTTCACGACGCTCGCCCGGGTCATCGGCCCGGCGGTGGTGAACGTGACGGCGAAGAAGCGGGTTCACACGCTCGCCGACGAGATCGCCGCCCTGCGCGGTGAGACGCCTGCCGGAGCCACCGACGAATCGGTGGGCTCGGGAGTGATCGTCGAGTCCGACGGCGTGATCCTCACCAATTACCACGTCGTCGCGCAAAGCGACGAAATCGACGTCGCGTTGGCCGACGGCCGCCGCTTCGAGGCCGATCTGGTGGGCGCCGACGCCGCCACCGACCTGGCCGTGCTGCGGATCGATGCCAAGGATCTGCCGAAGGCCGACTGGGCCGACAGCGACACCGCCGAGGTGGGCGAGATGGTCTGGGCGATCGGCAACCCGTTCGGCCTCGACCGGACGATCACCTACGGGATCGTCAGCGCCGTGGGCCGGCGGGGCGTCGTGGACAATCCGTTCCAGGAGTTCCTGCAGACGGATGCCTCGATCAACCCCGGCAATTCCGGTGGCCCGCTCGTCGACGTGCACGGCCATGTGATGGGGATTACGACGGCGATCGTGGGCAAGGGCTTTCGCGGCATCGGCTTCGCGATCCCGAGCAACACGGCCCGGCGTGTCTGCGACGAGATCCGCGCGACGGGGCACGTGGAACGCGGCTATCTGGGCATGGCGCTCAGGGAACTGCCGCCGGGCCTCGCTGGGGGACCGGGAGCTGCCGTGGCCGCCGTGGAGCCCAATTCGCCGGCCGCGGAGGCCGGCGTGAAGCCGGGCGACCTGGTGGTCAGCTTTGACGGCGAAGAGATCACCGAACCGGCAACGCTCGTGCTGCTGCTGACGCGGTCGCCCGTCGGGGCGGAGGTACCTCTCGCGATCATCCGAGATGGCGAGCAGCGGACGATCATCGTGCGGGTCGGCCGCCGGCCGCACGACAAGTAAAAGCCGGCAGCCAGCGACTAGTGTTCGGCGTCGCCCGGCGGTGCCCCTTCAGCGGGCGGGTCGTCGAGAAACTTGGCAAAGTTGAACTCGTCGTTCCCGAAGCCGCCGCCGAGTTTGCCTGTGAACCCGAAATCCTCGCCCGGAGGCGGAGACGTTTTCGTCGATGACGCGGCCGGCGCCAGTGGCCGCTCTCCCGGTGTGCCCTGCGGCCTCGCCCTCATCGCGGCCGACACCGTTTGCAGCCAGGCCGCCGTGGGAAAGGCATAGGGGCGGAACTTTTCGAGCGTGCCGGTCTCCTCGTGGATGAAGAGTGCCCGCTGCGGCCCCAGCTTCACGGCGGCGGGGCTGTCGACCAGTTGGCTGGAATCGGAGCCGCTCATCTGGAAGAGCACGCGGAGTTCGAACTCTTTGAGCGTGCCACGCTCGAACGTCCGCTGCAGGTTCGTGAGCGAGTCGCACCAGATGAGCACGTGCACGCCGACGGGCGGACCGTCCTTCAGCAGGTTCACCAGGTTCTGCGCGGGGGTCGCCTTCTGTTCGCCGCCGAACGACGAGTAGCCAAAGTCGGCCTCGTTCCGTCGCAGTTCGCGGAAGCGGGCGAGATCGCGGATGATCACGTAGACGGCCTCGCCATCGAGCACCTGCTCGTCGATCCGCCGCCGCACCTCGTCGGCCAGCCTCTGGACCGCATCGCCGACACCGAGCCGGCCCACCATCTCGGTCTCGTGAGGCAGCGACGGTGCGAGGTTGGCGAGCAGGATGTCGGGCTTCTCTTCGGCGATCGCCGGCTCGAACACGACGAATCGGCCCGCGCGGCCGAGCCCGCCGCCCGGATGCGGATCGTGCGACGCGGCCAGGCTGACGATCGACATCGCGAGCAGGCTCACGCCCAGATCCTCTCGCTGGCCCACGATCAGCAGGTTGGCACCGCCCTGCCGGCGGAAGATGGCGGCCGTCGGATCCTTGATGGCGATGGCGTCGCCCAGCCATGCCAGCGGCGGCGTCTGCGACTTGCCCCCCACGGTGCCGTGGGCGAGCAGCTCGGCCAGCAGTGGATTGCCAGCCGGGTCGGCCGCCTCGTTGCCGTCGAACACGATGCGTGGCAGCGCCGGAATGTCGGTCCTCCGGTCGGCCAGCCGTCGCAGGGCGCCCAGATACCGTTCGCGGCGTTCGTCGTTCAAAAACACGACCTGGAACGGATTGTTGCCGGCGACCATGCCGTTGGCGTCGTTGTAGATCGCCTCGCCGGGGCGGGTCAGCAGACGGGCGGCGGTGTTGTCCTCGCTGAGAATGAGGCTGGAGTCCGCCTCGTTGCATTGCAGCGCGACGCGGACCGCCATCTGCCCCATCGTGGCACGGGGCAGGCTGTAGGAGCCGCCGAGCGTCTGGGAGCCGAGCAGCACGTGCAGACCGAAGGCACGGCCCTGGCGGACGAGCCGGTCGAGGATGAGGGCGGCATCCTGGGCGATCTTGTCGTCCTCGACGAAGATTTCCTGAAACTCGTCGATGATCAGCAGGATGCGGGGCATCGGCTCGCCGTTGCCGGATTGGCGGAATCCGGCGACATCCTGGACGGCGAACTCGCGAAACAGGTCGCCGCGGCGCTTCAACTCGCGGTCGAGCTGCTCGAGCACCGAGAGGCCGAACTCGCGTTCGCTTTCGATAGCGATCACCCGCGCGTGCGGCAGCCTGTAGTGATCATAGAGCTTGAACTCGACGCCCTTTTTGAAGTCGATCAGGAAGAACTGGATCTCGTTGGGGCTGTAGTTGAGTGCGAGGCTCGTAATCAGCGCGTGCATGAGCGTCGACTTGCCGGAGCCTGTCTTGCCGGCGATCAACGCATGCTGGCTCGTGCCCTTGCCGAGCTTCATGTACTGCAGCTTCTTGGCACCAGCCGGCCCGAGAGGCGCGAGCACTTCGCTGGCCGTGCTGCCTGTCCACCATTCCTCCTCCTTGGGGGCCACGCGGTCGAAGGGCACCTCCACCCGCTTGGCCGCCTTGGCGGCCTTGCCCACGCGTTGGATGACCTGCGTGAACACCTCGTCCGACGGCGGCTGTTCGACCGTGAGGGGCCACTTGCCGAATTCGGGATCGTTCCAGGTGTAGACCCCGTCCTTGAGCGTGAGCGTGGTCGCGTGCTTCTCGATGTCGGCGACGCTGAAGTTGGAGGGCATGTGCTGCGACGTGTCGATCGAGACGATCGTGTAGACGCCGCACCTCGCGCCGGAGGCGGCGATGCTCGCCAGCCGCCGGGCGCTCGTCTCGGTAAAGTTGGCCGGGAAGTTGGCCACCACCACGAATCGATACGGCTCGGGCACCTCGGCGTCGGCGTTGTAATCGCCGATTGAGTCGTATTCGTTGCGGAGGTATTTCTGGATCACCAGTTCGATCTGCTCGGTGATGTCGGCCAGACACTGCTCGATCTGCGGTGGTTCCGTCCAGATGCGGCTGGTGACGAGCAATTCGTCGTAGTCGGCCAGGTGCATGAAGCCGGCGTACTGCTTGCCGAGGCCGAGTGGGTCGATGATCGTGAAGCGGGTCTGGCCCGCCGGCACGCCGCTGGCGATCCGCAGCATCAGCGCCTGCATCATGTCGGAGGCGACCTCTTTCTGGTCGCCGGTGGTCTTGATGAGCAGCGATGCCTCGACCGGGAAGGGAACGAGCGCGGGCTGCGTCCAGGCGACAGGGCCGAAGGCGTTGAATTCCGGTCGCGACGACACCCCGCCGGGGACTTTTTCCAGCGACAGCGCGAGCCGACCAAACCGCAGCCCGGGTGGTGAGACCGTCGGCAGCGGACAGTCGTCGCGGGTCAGATCCTCCCAGGATTGGAAGGCCGCGGTGTCGATGCGGTTGGCCTCATCGTAGATGGCGGCCGTTTCGGTGCGGGCCGCCTGCCACGCGACGGTCATTTCCTGCCAGCGGTCGGCGCGGCGGCGGTCGGCCGCGGCCAGCCGCTCGTCGCGGCGGCGGGTGAGCCCTTCCACCTGCTCGGTCCGGCTCGCGGCAATCGCCTCGATTTTGGGTGGGTATTTCTGTTCTGCGGCGGCCTTCGTGGCCTCGAGCTTCTTTTGAATCTTCCCGACCGCGTCGCTGTATTTTGCGTCGAGTTCCCCGAGCAGCTTCACTCGCTTCTCGGCGGCGGCTGCGATGTCCGCCTCGGCTTTCAGCTTCCGCTGCTGCGACTCGTCGGCGAACGTGGCGTCGAGCTTGGCAAGCTGGGCGTCGTGACGCGTCTTCACATAGCCCGTGCACGCCGTGAGGCACTGTCTCGCGCGGTCGATCGTGTGGGCCAGTTCGGCCCGCAGGGCCACGGCCTGCTCCCCGGCGGCCCTTCGCATCCGGCCGATCAGCCAGAGCCCCAATCCCGCGCCGCCCCCGCCCACTGCGACCAACGCGACCGCGGCCGCCCCGACCTTGGTCGCAAGGTCTGCGGCGACGGTGTCGGGCACGAGGAAGAATGCTGCCGCGGCCGCCGCCATGCCCAGCAGGACTGGTAGCAGGATCGCCGCCGCCCGCGTGCCGCCTGAAAAGGCCGTGGACACGCTCTTGAGGCCGACGAGCTTCGCCGCCGTCTCGGCAGCGGTGGCGCGAAGCTGCTCCAGCAGCGCGAGCAGAGCTGAGCCGCTCGGCAGCGGTTCAGCGTCGGCGACCGTGGTTGCCGGAGTGGCTGCCCCTATCCCGCGATCGGCCAGGAATTTGAGACTGCTGGCGTCAGCCTCGTCGAGTTGGGCGGCGACGCTGGCCAACTCCTTCTCCGAACGCCGCAGGATCTTTGCCGGCTCGGTGCGTTTCTCCTTGAAGACCTCCCTCGACGAGCCCTCGTCGAACTGTGCGTCTTCCTTGAACTGCCGGTCCTGGTTTTCCCAGTTGCGGTTGATCGTCGCGGCGAAACCCTTCCGCTGCGTCTCGAGCTTGGATCGGTCGGCGGCGGCGTCGGCATCGGCCTTCTGGATCACGGCCGCATGTTCGCGTCGGGTGGCGTCGGTCTCTCCGGTGAATTTCTCCTCCACCGCGGCCAGCGCCGTCTCCGCCTGCTGCCGTGCCGTTGTCGTCTCCGTCTCGTATTCCGAGGTGATCTCATGCTCCAGCCGGCTCCGCACAGCGGCGGCCTGACGGAGACGGGTGATCTGCTGACGCAGCAGTTCGCGATCGTAGGCGGTGTGGCTCACAGTGGCAGGTCCGGCTTGGAGGGATGGAATCGGCGGGGTGGAACCGGTGGCATGGGCTCAGAAATCGTCGGTGTCGCTTACATCGCGACTGGCACGCGCGAGCACCTCGGCCAGCCGGCCGATCGCCTCGAGCGTCTCCTTGACTTTCGGGGCCAGCGGCTCGATGTGCTCCTTGTGGAACGCACGGCTGGTGGCATCGTCCCAGGTTTCGCGGGCCGCCTCCCACTTCAGGTGCAATTGCTTGATGGCCAGCGCCATTTTCGATGCGCCGCTGGAGAGATCGCCCCTCATGTGCCGCTCCCATCCGGGACGGTCGGAGGCGTGGCGGAGCCTGTCGATGCCGATCCGCCGGCGGCGGTCGGAGGCGTGGCAGTGGGCGCGGACTCCGCCACGGGCCGCGCGACCGAGGCCTCGCTGCCGGCCGCCGCACCGCCATCCCCGCCGCTCGGCGTTGCGGTGTGGGCGTAGTGATCGAGCGAGCGCAGCATCCGCTCCAGCCGTGCCACCGCCTTTGGGCAGTCGAGGTCGATGACTTCGCGAAACCGCGTCATGCGAACGCCCGTTTCCTGGAGCTGCTGCCGCACAACGGGAGTCCACCGCCGCACCGCCTCCGCCTTCTGCTCGGCGCGGGCCAGCCGTTTCTTCGCCTTCTCGAGCGCCTTCTTCTCCTCGATGCACGAGGGCTCGTTGTTGCCAACCTTCTTGAAGGTGCGGCAGTGCTGCAGGTCTTTCATCGCCTGGTTGACGCCATCGGCCGCCCGGCGCACCTCCGTCTTCCAGTAGCCGGCCTGCTCGATGCAGATCCAGTCGACGGCCCGCTGCGCCTGCATCTCCACCTCGGCGAGCGACTGGCCACTCTCGTGACCAAACGCGGCCAGCGCCGCCTTCACGAAGGCGAGCGTATCGATCGATTTGACTTCCGCCTGTGTTGACATGGGGCAGTGGCGTGTCAGCGTTGCTGCTGGTACTCCTCGACCCGCTCGGCCTTGCGGATGAGGAAGGGAACGTAGTCTTCGGTCAATTCGACGAACCGGGCGAACGTGCTCAGCTGCTGCTCGAACTCCTCCGTGAACTTCTGCTGCTCCTGATCCCGCCACGTGGAGCTGAGTGCGGCGAGCTGACGTTGAACCCCCTGCATTTGCGTCAGCACTTCGGTGCTGAAGAAACGCAGCCTGGACGCGAACCGACGCAGTTCCTGTGGATCGACGATGACCTGTCCCATGATGTCGGCCCTCTTTTCGTGGTGCGGGCGGCGGCCGCCGCCGGTGGTGAACGTCGTGGTGGGGTGGGCAGATTGCTGCACCCGCGCCCTTGCGTCAATGGTATCGATTCCCTGCCGAAAACGCACAGGTTGCCGGTAGGCGGCAGCCCCCGCTGCGGCGTTGGCATGCCCTGCGGGGTGCCTGTGCGAGCGGATGCGGGCGGCGTACACTGCGACTGAGCGATCCGGCCACCGCCTTTTTAGGCGGGGGGCCGTGATTTCGAACGCCGTTCCTTCCCCGCTGGAGATGTGCACCGATGCAGCCGACCGCCCCCCAAGGACCTGGCCCTGCCGCCGCGACTGGAACGGCCGCCCCAGCGGCAGGCCGACCGATGCCGCCCGCTGCCGGAGCCCATCCGGGTCAGCATCCCGGCCAACAGGCCAGCAGCGAGGTGTCGACGTCGCCGGCCCAGGGCTGGCACGTGAGCCACCTCTTCTACCGGTTTGACAGAGCGCGGCTGGCCTCGCTACCGCCGGAAGCGCGAGCCGAGGGCATCAGGCTCTTCGGCGAGGCGCTCGATCCGACCGGACCGCAGGCTCCTCTCCGGCTGCAGACGTGGCTCGTGCCCGGCCACAAAGCCGACTTCGGCGTCATGGCGATGGATCCGTCGCCGCTGCGGGTCGACGACGTGCATCAGCGGCTGCTGGCCGGGCCGCTCGGGCCGGCGATCGAGCCCACGTATTCGTTCGTGGGCCTCACGGAGGTGAGCGAATACGTGCCCACCGTGGAGCAGTTCGGCGAGCGACTCATCGTGGAAGGGGAGACCCGCGACAGCCCCACCTGGAAGGCGAAGGTGCAGGGCTATGCCGCCCGCGAAGACCACATGCGTCGAGCGCGGCTGGAGCCGGAACTGCCGCCATGGCCGAACGCCTGCTTCTATCCGATGAACAAAAAGCGGAAGGTGGGGGAGAACTGGTTCTCACTGCCGTTCGCGGAGCGGAGCCGGCTGATGGCCGAGCATGGTCGGACGGGGATGACGTTCGGCGGTCGCGTGACGCAGCTGATCACCGTGAGCGTGGGGCTCGACGACTGGGAGTGGGGCGTGACGCTCTGGGCCCGGCGGCCCGAGTTTCTCAAAGAGATCGTCTACACGATGCGTTTCGACGAGGCGAGCGCGCGGTATGCGGAGTTCGGGCCGTTCTACACCGGCTATGTCGGCACGCCAGCCGAGATCCTCGCCCACTGCCACGTGGTCTAGCGGGTCTCTCCTACTCGGCTGCCGGCGAGAAGATCATCTCGATGTCGGTTCCCTTGGGCGGCACGCGGCCCTCGAAGGCGTCGAAGAGGAGCGCTTCGTTCGACTGCGAACTCTCGATTGGCAGGTCGAGCATGGCCGTCGGAAAGTTTGACAAGCACACGAGGTCGCCGCCGTCGGCCTGGTAATACTCCTTGCCGTCGGAAGGGTCGGTCCAGAATGCACTGCCGGCGAACACCCAATGCTCCTGCATCGGCTTGCCTGTGCGGTTGTCCCGGATCCACTCCTGCGCGGGAACTTCGCGGACGGTACCGGCCTCGTCCCGCCACCGCATCGTGACGCGAACCACCGGCCCTGTGGCTGCCGCGTAGCCGGGGTCGAACGACACCGGCTTGCCCGGCACGAGGCCGATGGCCAGGAGCGCCACGTGCACGAGCCGGGCGGTCGATCGCGTGGAAACGATCGACTCATGCTCCTTCGTGCCGTGCGGGCAGGCGAAATACTCGATCGGCCCTTGGTCGATCGCGATCTCGCCACCCACGACGACCTGCTTGTTCCTGGCGTCGATCCAGACCTCCTCGGTTGGCGACAGCCGTTTGAGTTCTGGATGGCGATCGGGGGCGGCCGGCTTCGCCGTCGGGTCCGCAGCCGAGACGGCGGCCGTCGGGCCCAGGTGCGTCACGAAGAAGGCCGCCAAAACGATGCTCGCCAGCACAGGCACGATAACGCCACTGCCGGTTCGCAGAAACTGGAGATTTGCGAGGGGAATCGAATCCGGGAGGGGCCGCATGAGCGATGCGCCAGGGGGCGTTGGGGTCGTGGATGCCGGGGCTGCCGTCATGTACCATACCGAACCCTCACGGCCGGTGCGAATCCGAGCCAGACCCGCACGATTCCCAGGCACGGATGAACCCATGGTCACGAACAGCACGCAGATGCGCAACGGCAAGCCCAAGAAATCCGGCAAGCGGGGTAAGGCTGCCGCCGACATCCAGTCAGACACCGCATCGGCAGAGTCGGGTGCGGCCCCGGGTCACACCGATGGTTCCGATGCCGGGGCATCTTCCGCAGGAGCAACAGCCGCGCGATCCGACCTGGATCGCACGCCGGCCAAGGTGGGGACCGGCGCGGCGGGCCGGCAGATTCGCGCGATCGCCGACGTGAGCGAGTCGCTCGATGTCCGCCGCCGCCTGCGAAGGCTCGCCCGGCAGATCGAGCGACGCTCACAGGACGTGCAGCACATGACGCTCATCGAGGGCGCGATCAGCGATTGCCTCGATGATGCGGCCGCGACGACCGCCGACCGCGAACGCTGGCTCGTGTGCGAGGCGGCGACCTGGGGGCTGGCATGGATGGCGCGAACACGGCGGGCGGGCGGTTCGGCAGGCGGGCTGCTCGAGCGTTTGGTGAAGTCGGCACGTTCGGCGCAGGCGCCGCTGGCGGCTGGCGACACGCTCGCAGCCAGATTCGTGCTGGCGATGTCGCGGCTGTTCTGTGACATCGAAGCCTGCCGGTGTCTCGAGCGCGATGCCGCGACGTCATTGGCCGATGAGATTCGGAGGCTGGTGTCGGCCGAGGGAACGGTCAGCCTGCGGGGCTCGGCGGCGATGGTCGAGCGGGTGGTGCGGTGGAGTGCGGCGCGGGATGTCGGGCTGGCGACGGGGGCCCTGCCGTGGGACGAATCGACCGAGCAGCTTTTCGCGAAGGCGGTGGCAACGACGCTTCGCCTCCTCGGCGGCCAGGGACGGCTGCTCGTGGGGGCAGGCCGGATGCCGGCGGCGTTTTCCGATCCGGTGTTGGCCGTGGCTGCTGAATCGGACCGCAAGCGGGTGCGCCGCACCGCGGAGGCGGTGCAGGGGGCGGCGCGAACCCGCACGGCTGGCGGTGGGAAAAAGGCGGACGACAGCCACGAGCGGCTGCTGGAGCGTGATGTGCACGATGCGGCGGCGGCGATTGCCATCATGCGGTCCGGCTGGGAGCGAAACGCGATCCGCGTGTTGCTCGAATACCGCGACGCCGTGCCGCACCTGGAGATCGCGGTCGGTGATCGGCTGCTGATCGATGGACCGTGGCAATGGAATGCCTCGAAGGGCGGACGACCGCTCGAGACGGAAGGACCGTGGAGCCTCTCCTGCTGGGAGTCCGACAAAAAGGCGACCTACCTGGAGATCATTGCGCCGCTGGCCGACGGCCTGCAACTCGATCGGCAGATCGTGCTCCTGCCGCGAGACCGTATCGTGCTTCTGGCCGATGCCATCACGCACCGTGCCGACGACCATGCAGTCGACTCGCTGCCGGAACCGCTGCGTTCGCATGCCAACGGCGGGCTGCGCGTGGAATCGATCGTGCCGCTGGCCGCTGCGCTCGAGGGGGAGCAGGCGGAGGAGACCCGTGAGATCCTCGTCTACGACACGAAGCCGCGGCTGATGGCACTGCCGCTGGGGCTGCCCGAGTGGAAGACCGCAGGCCGGGGCGGCTTCGCGGTCACGCCGGACGGGCTCGCACTCGATCATCAGGCCGCCGGCAGCCGGTGCTATTCGCCGCTCTGGCTCGATCTCGAGCCCGCACGGCAGGGGAGGCCGCTCACCTGGCGGCAGCTGACCGTGGCCGATACCCGGCAGAATCTTCCACCGCATCAGGCCACCGGCTTCCGAATCCAGGAGGGCCTGGAGCAGTGGCTCGTCTACCGCACGCTCGATGAGCCACGGAACCGCACGGTGCTCGGCTGCAATATCTCGTGCGGATTTCTCATGGGACGCATCGATCGGACGGGCGTCGTCGATCGGGCCATCGAGATACACTAGAACACGATCCATCCGAACACGATTTATTGGGCCGCTTTCTTGGGGCGCGTCATGGCCGCTGCGGACGATCTCGCCGACCGCTGCCGACACAACCTCGCGAAGGTCCGTGAGCGTATGGTCGAGGCCTGTCGACTGGCCGGCCGCGATCCCGGCGACGTGACGCTGATCGGCGTGACGAAGTACGCGTCGGCGGCATCGACGCGTCTGCTCCTCGAGGCCGGCTGTGTCGAACTGGCTGAGAGCCGACCGCAGTCGCTCTGGGCCAAGGCGACGGCATTGGCCGATCATGATCCCGCGCCGCGGTGGCATCTCATCGGCCACCTGCAGCGAAACAAGATCCGCCGCACGTTGCCCCTGCTTTCGCTGCTGCACTCGCTCGACAGCCTGCGGCTCCTCGAGGCGATCGAGGCGGAGGCGTCGACCGCCGGACATGTCTGTGATGCCCTGATCGAGGTGAATCTCGCCGGTGATGCCGCGCGCACCGGCGTCATGGAATCAGACGTGGCCACGCTGCTTGAAGCCGCATCCCGCGCACCCCACGTGCGGGTGCGTGGGCTGATGGGCATGGCGGCCGTGCCCGACGGGCATGAGAGTGCCGCAGCGGCACGGCGGCAGTTTGCCCGGCTCCGCGAGCTGCGTGACGAGCTCGCGAGCCGCGTGCCGACGGCGACGGGGCTGCGGGAACTGTCAATGGGAATGAGCGGCGACTTCGTGGAGGCGATCCTGGAGGGATCGACGCTCGTGCGGGTCGGCTCGGCCCTCTGGGAGGGGATCGCGGAGTGAGCGGGCTGCCGCTCGCGCGGTAGGATGTCACGCGATCAATCCATCTTCCTTCGAGGAGCCCGTTCATGTCGTCGCAGACGCTGCAGTTGATCACGTCCCACCGGGGTGCTTCGTTTTTCGGTGTCGACAAGGTCGACGTCTCGATCGGCCCGCTCGCCGTCCGCTCGCGACGGCTCGCCGGCGGTCGCCGCGACGGCGTGCTCATGGTGGAGCTCGTGGCGGGCTCGACGAAGGTGTTCGTGCTTCCCGATCGCGGCCTCGGCATCTGGAAGATCATGGCCGGTGAGTTCGAACTCGGCTGGCAGTCGCCGGTGCACGGACCGGTGCATCCGCGGTTCGTGCCGCTCGCCGAGCCGTCGGGGCTCGGCTGGCTCGACGGATTCGACGAACTCGTGGCCCGCTGTGGGCTCGTGAGCAACGGGGCCCCGGACTTCGACGAGACCGGTCGCCTGCGGCACCCACTGCACGGCCGGATCGCCAACCTGCCGGCGCACCATCTGGATGTCACGCTCGACGATGCCGCCGGCACGATCACGCTCACCGGCGCGGTCGATGAGACGCGGTTCCACTTTCACGCTCTGCGGATGACGACATCGCTCACGCTGCATGCCGACCGGCAGCGGGTCTCGTGGACCGACACCGTGAAGAACATCTCCGACCGTCCGGCCACGATGCAGATGCTCTACCACGTCAACTTTGGGCCGCCGTTCCTGGGCCCCGGCGCGGAGCTGGTGACGGCGATCGACGAACTGGCGCCCCGCGATCAGTCCGCGGCGGGCGATGTGGCCAGGTGGAACCGCTTCGACGCACCGAGGGCCGGCCGCAGCGAGGAGTGCCACTTCATGCGGCACAGGCCCGACGAGAAGGGGCTGGCGACGGCGATGCTCGTGGCCCCAGAGGGACGGCATGCCGCAGCCCTGTCGTGGCGGACCGACACGCTTCCGTACTTCACGCTCTGGAAGAACCAGGCGGGCCTCGCCGACGGGTACGTGACGGGGCTCGAGCCCGGCACCAACTTCCCCAACCCGCGAGCGTACGAGGAGTCTCAGAACCGCGTGGTGCCGCTGGCCCCGAATGCGAGCGTGCGGTTCGACCTGTCCATCGAACACCTTACGGGAGCTGCCTTGGATGCGACCCGCTCCCGGCTGGCCGCATTGTCTGCAATCGCACCGCCGAACGTGCATTCGCAGCCGAAGCCGGGCTGGAGCAGGGCGTGAGGGCGCCTGCGGCGGCAAGCATGCACGACGATAACGCGAATGGACTTTTCAGATGGAGTGGAACATACCATTCAATAAGCCGTTCATCGCTGGGCGTGAACTGGAATTCATTGCAGAGGCGGTCGCCATGGGGGATCTCTCGGGAAGCGGCCGATTCACTCGCGAGTGCTCCGCGTTTTTGCAGAAGCGCTTTGGCATTCACAGGGTCTTGCTGACGCCTTCGTGCACTGCAGCCCTCGAAATGGCAGCTATGCTCTGCGGCCTGCAGCCCGGCGACGAGGTGATCATGCCTTCGTATACCTTTGTTTCGACCGCAAATGCGGTTGTTCGTATGGGAGCGCGGCCGGTGTTCGTTGATGTACGGCCAGACACGCTCAATCTCGACGAAACACTGGTCGAGTCTGAGATCACAGTGAGAACGAGGGCGATTTGTCCTGTGCATTACGCCGGAGTGGCCTGCGAGATGGAGGTGATCGGAGAGATCGCGGAGAGGCACCGTCTCATGGTCATCGAGGATGCCGCACAGGCGGTGGACGCTTCGTACCGTGGCCGGTCGCTGGGGAGCATCGGCCACTTGGCGGCCTTCAGCTTTCATGAAACCAAGAACTTCATCTGCGGTCAGGGAGGCGCGCTGTGCATCAACGATCCGACGCTCGTCGAGCGAGCCGAAATTCTTCGCGATCGCGGGACCAATCGACAGAAGTTCCTGCGAGGAATGTTGGACAAATACACCTGGGTGGACGTCGGGTCGGCATACGCCCCGAGCGAGGTCTGCTCGGCCTTTCTCTACGCCCAACTCGAAATGATGGACGTGATCTCGGCACGCCGACGTTCCCGCTACCTGAGCTACCAGAACCAACTCGCGCCGCTGGCGGCTCGTGGGCTCCTTCGACTGCCGGGCACGCCCGCAGAGTGCAAGGGCAACTCCCACATGTTTTGGATCATCCTCCGGGATCAGCATGTCCGAGACTCGCTGATCGAATACCTCAAGTCGAACGGCATTCTGGCGGTGTTTCACTATGTGCCACTGCATTCATCGCCCATGGGAAAGACGTTTGGTTATCAGGCAGAAGATCTCCCGGTGACCGAAGATCTTTCGGGCCGTATGCTGCGGTTGCCGCTGTATCACGAGCTGACGGAAGAGCAGGTGCAGCGTGTTGTTGACCATGTCGTTTCATTCCTCACTCGCTGATCAGCCGTCAATCGACGGCCAGTGGTCGTTCCCACCCGCTCTGGTGTCGTCCGTGTCGCCATCGCGATCCCAACGAGAGTTTCTTCCCTGGGACTCCGCCCATTTCGGCTGGAAAACGGCTCGGCTCAGCGAGCCGCGATTGTCTGCCGAGGAGTTGCAGTGCCAGCTGTCCCAAGCCCGGGACGAGGGAATACGGCTGGTGTACTGGGCTGCTGCTGTCGGGTGGGAGCCGCCGGAGGACGTGCTTCGGCAGTGGACGGGCAGCATGGTTGACCGAAAAGCGACGTTCCGGTTGGAGCTCGCTCGCCGGCTACGCGAGCCCGCTGGACGGGGTTCCCAAACGGTGCTCATTGGCGAGCATCCATGCTGCAAGGCATCCCCGCACTTGGTGGCTTTGGCAGTCTGCGCAGGCGACTTCAGCCGGTTTCGACGCGATCGACGGATTCCGCAGGCGGCGTTTCGCCGCCTGTATGAAACCTGGCTCCAACGATCGATTGGAGGGGAGATCGCCGATCGCGTGTTCGTCGCATCGCGAGGTGCGGGTGGGCCACTCGGGCTCGTGACAGTCCGCGTGCGGGATGGACATGGTGAGATCGGTCTGGTGTCCGTGGCTGAAGCCGCGCGGCGGCAGGGCGTCGGTGGCTTGCTCATGAACGGGGCGCTGGATTGGATCGAGGCGTCGGGTGCCTCCGTAGCGACGGTCGTCACTCAGCTCGACAACACTGCCGCCTGTAGACTCTACGAGCGGTTGCAGTTCTCGCTGACGGACATCGCGCACGTGTATCACTTCTGGCCGTCAGGTGCATGTGAGCCGTGACAACGACATGCGGAACTATGCCGGCTGCGATGGGATGTTCGAGAGCTTCTGCGTCTCATTCGCCGTCACTGGTCTCGATCATCATGCCCGTGTTCAACGGCATCGAATTTCTACCCGAGACGTTCGAGGCCGTCGATCGGCAGTCGTATCCACACGTGGAGAAAATTGCCGCGGACGATGGCTCGACGGATGGCTCGGTCGAAGCCATTCAGCGACATGGCGCGTGGACTCTGCGTACCGTCGCCCGCGGAGGCAGCAATCGGGCCCGTTGCGAGGCGTTGTCTGTCGCGAAGGGCGACCTGATCGCGTTTCTTGATCAGGATGATCTATGGCATCCACACCACCTTGCCACCTGTGTGGCGGCCCTCGAACAGCGTGTCGATGCACCCGCAGTCGTCGGGCGACGGCAACGTTTCAGGCGGTCTGATGAGTTGCGTCTGTCAGGCAGCAGCGCCGAGCCCGACCAGCATGACCCCTGGCGTCTGTTCCCATTTCAGGTGATCGATACTCCTTCCATGGTCGTCGTTCGCAGATCCGCGCTCGATGCGATTGGGGGGTGGCCGCAGGAGGGCGGAGCCGCGGCGGATTGCCTGGCATGGTGGCGGCTGTCTACCCTCGGCGTCTTTGCGGTGACCGCTGCCCGAACGGTGGGCGTGCGCGAAAGCGATGGATCGATGAGTGTCGTGGATCGAAGATCGCCACGCGAGTGCATCGAGAACATGCGTCGTGTGGCGGTCGAGGCTACGCGGACGCTCCCTGTTGAGCGTGACACCCGAGCGAAGCAAGCAATCGACCTCCTGGATGCACTCGCGCGGGTTGTCGCTTCCGTCGACAACCCGCAGGATCTCGACGGAGCGGCGTTGCATCTGGAGGCCGTGCTCACAGAGCATCCCGACGCTATCGTCCTTCTGGCCACAAGATTTTTGGGCTGGCTTCTTGGCCCGATGCTGCAGCACTCCGCCGCACCGCTTCACCGTCCGCTCCTGGACGCCCTCGTGCGGCGCTGGCCGCCAGCCGCTCCTCGCACGCGCCGGGAGATGCGGCGGTTGGCGGCGACGGTGACCCACGCACCTGATCTGCTGGCGTTTCTCCGTTCAACGCCGGGATGCTGGGCGGGATGGCACTGTCTCGTGGAAAACATTCTCGTACGGCTTGCAAGCAGGTGCGGTCGTGTCGCGGACCCGTTCGATATTCGCTGCGGCGATCGCGGGCGTTCAGCGGTCCGCCCGTAACGAACCAACCCCCTGGGGAATTCCGTCATGCGAGATCTTTTTCGGTTGCTTATGAAGACATTCCGTCGCGCGGCCCCTGTTGTCTCGTATCGAGAACCGATGTCAGTGGCTCGGGCACTTTGTTGCAGAATCCACGATCGTGACATCTATGAGGAATTTCCACATGCATCGTATCGCTCGGACATGCAAGGCTGGAATTCGAAGGCCCCCGTTTTGTGGCAAATTGATGCGGGAAGTCAGGCCTCATCGCGTGGTTCCCTTTCCCAATACGACCGATGTTGGTGCCGAATTCTTTCGGAGCATTGGTTTCGGCGACGTCGATCTGCTCTCCATTGATGCAGCCCACACGTACGAAGCGGTCTATGCCGACATTCGCAACTGGTGGCCTCTCGTCCGGAGCGGTGGCACGTTCTTCGGCGATGACTTCATTCCGCACTACGCCGGAGTTGAGCGGGCGGTTCGACGGTTCTGTCAGGAGCACAGGCTACCGTTCGAGACCGACCGAGAAAAATGGATCATCCGCAAGCCCTGACCGCTCGGTCATCGCCCAGAGGAGCGTGACTGCAGCGGCGACACCATCTTCACGGCGGGCGTGTTACCGTCGACCCGCGGATGAAATGGCGACCGTAGAAACACGTTGCCAGAGTGCGGATCGACGTGCATCGTCGTCAGATTGGCGAAGTCGTCGCCGAGAGCCGACAGATCCCAGTCCGCGATCATGGGGATGCCCGGTGCCGCA
>CAZOMJ010000106.1:0-20349 GCA_964581055.1 uncultured Candidatus Kuenenia sp. | reverse complement strand
ACCAGCGGCGGGATCGGCGGCAGCAGCACTGCAAGCCATTTCTGTCGGTCCTGCTCCTTGCGGATCTTCGCCTCCAGTTGCCGCTCGACGGCCTCGACCTCGGTATCCCGCTTCCGCTTGAGCTGCTCGATCTTGGTGTCGAGCCGCCGCTGCGCGAGCCGCTGCCGGCTGGCGAGTTGCTGCACGGCCTGCATGGCCGCCTGCGGATCGGCGTCGCCTGCGGCCTCCATCTCCTTGATTTTCTTCTCGAATTCGCCCACTTCTGACTGCATCGAATCATTGGCGCCGCGTTCCGCCTCGTCGAACTCGGCGATGAACTTCTGACGCTCGAGGTCGGCCTTCTCGCGGGCGGCGGCCACGGTGTCTTCGATCCGCTCGAGCGTGCGGTGCTTCGGCTTCCGCTTGCGGATCTCGAGGAATCGGTCATCGCCCGCGAGCGAGTCGAGGATGTTGAGCACGAACGTGACATTGTCGAAGTTGAGGCCGAACACCTCGTCGGGACGGTTGCGAAGGCCGAAGATCCGGCCATCCATGAGGTCGATGTCGGCGACGACGACGGCCCGGATCGGCTTCGCGGCGCCGCCTGCATTGCCGGCCGGCTGACCGCCCTCGGGGGCATCGTTCACCGGCTGCCTCTCGACGGCCACGGCAAGCACCATCGACTGCTTCGCCTGCTTCTCGAAGATCTGCAGTTGCCGCATGTCACCGCGATTTCCCATCACCTGCTCGACCTCGATCGTGCCGGTTCGGAGGCCAGTCTGGGCAAGAGGAGTCCACGTCACGTCGGCCTTGTCGTCCTTGACGACGGCCCCCGGGAACGGAAACAGCACCTCCTGGAGGCCCGCGGTGATCGGCTGGCGGGCATTGAAGCCGGGCAGCTTGCCGGTCGCGTCGGCGGCCAGATCAGCGTCGATGAAGACGAACTCGTCCGGCAGTTCGAGCTTCGGATGCGGATTGTAATCCTGGCAGACGATGAGCGGATCGGAGCCGGTCTGTCCCATGGCTGGACGGCCGCCTCGCGCCATGAGCTTCAAACCGAGCGTCTGCCAGAGCTGCCCGATGTCGCCCTTGGGCTGCTGCTGCGGCTGAAACATCGCCATCGGACCGCCCGGTCCGCGGCGGGGCTGCGCCGTGCCCGGCACCCCCTGCATCAGCACCGGCAGCGGATCCTCGAACACCGCGACCGGCTGGCCCGCGCGGACGGCGGCCACGAAGTGATTCATCTGCTCCGGGCCGAGCGAGGACGGCTGCACGGCGAGCAGCACGTCGTAGCTGTCGGTGATCGGTGCCGACGCATCGACCTGCACCACGTCGTACTGCTTCTCGAGTTCCTCGAGCACCGGCTGACGAGGCCGCTGTTGACCGGTCGCCATGTCAAAGCCACCGAAGAGATCCGCGTCGGTCGTGAGCACCCCCAGCCGCTTCCGTTTCTGCTGCGCGGCGGTGCAAATCGAGCGGATGAGTTCGTATTCCACCGGCGTGCCCTTGTCGAAGAACGGCACCACCACCTTCTCGAGCCCGCTGGTAAAGGCACATCCCAGGAAGATACTCTCGTCCCGGTAGGCACCCCGCACCCGCGACAGCACGCTCACCGGCTCGATGCCGAACTGCTGCGACGCCAGGGCCGCGGCCTCGGTCTTGGGATCGGTCGAGATCACCTCGACGTTGACCTTGCCGCGGCCGAGCTGCTGAAACTGCCGCAGCATGTTGAGCAGGTTCAGCCGTGTCTGCGTGTAGTCCTCGGGCACGGTCGGGCTGACGTAGGCCTTGATGTCGATCGGCCGGCTCGTCTGGAGTTCGCGGAGCAGCCGCCGGGTGTCGGGGGAGAGCGAGCTGATCCGTTCCTCGGAGAGATCGGCCCGCACATCCATGCCCCGGAAGAGCAGAATGGCCCCCAGAGCAGCCGCCGACAGGCCGAGAGTCCGCGCGATGAAATGCACGCCCATCTTCGCACCGTCCCGCCGGCTGGCCCAATGGCGACGGCCGATGAGCACCATGGCGATGTACAGGCAGACCGCCACGATGCCGAGGAAGTAGGCGATGCCCGACAGACTGACGATACCGCGGCCAAAGTCGGTGAACTGCTCGGCAAGGCTGCACGGCCGCACCCACTTGGCGAGCCCGGGCGACATGACCGACCCCGCCTGATCGGCCACGACCAAGGGCGCGTTGAAAGCCAGCCCGAGGATGAAGGCTACCGTGAGGTTGTTGGTGAGGAAGCTGGCAACCACGCCGATGGCGATCATGGCGATGCCGACGAACCAGTAGCCGAGGTAGTTGGAAAGCAACAGTCCTGCGTCGGGCGTGCCCCAGAGGAGCAGGATGACAAGGTTGCAGATGCAGGAGAACAGGAGCGCCACCGTGTAGATCCCCACCGCCGCGAGGTATTTGCCGAACACAACCTCCCAGTCGCTGGCGGGAATCGTCAGCAGCAGTTCATCCGTGCCCTGCCGCCGCTCCTCGGCCCACACGCTCATCGTGATAGCGGGAATGAACACGAGCAGAATGTAGGGAAGGTAGCGGTTGAGTTGGTCGAGGTTGGCGAGGTTGGAGTTGAAGAACTCCGGCGGCCAGAAGGCCGCCAGCGACCCCAACAGCACGAAAACGCAGATGAAGACGTAGCCGGTGGGGTTGGAAAAATAGGCGACGAAGTTCCGCTTGAACACCGCGTCGAGCACATGCCAGTTCATATGGATCTGTCCTTGAAGACTGTTCTTGATTCTGGATGACGTCTTGACGACGTCGGGGTGAGGGCTGAGAGGCGGACGACCTTCGGCGCGACTCACACGGAGACGCCCCGCGTGAGTTCGTGGAACCGCTCGTCGAGGCCGCGGCCACCCGCCCGGAGTTCGAGCGGCGTGCCGTCGAATCGCATCCGACCCTCCGAAATGAGGATCACCCGGTCGGCCAGGGCTTCCACCTCCTGCAGGATGTGCGTGGACAGCAGGATCGTCTTTCGTTCGCCCAGCCGGCGAATCGTGTCGCGGACACCGCGAATCTGGTTGGGGTCGAGGCCACTCGTCGGCTCGTCCAAGATCAGGACGTCGGGTTCGTGTAGCAGCACCTGAGCCATGCCCACCCGCTGCCGATAGCCCTTCGAGAGCTTGCCGATGGCCTTGCCGATCACGCTTCCGAGTTCGCACTGGTCGACCACGGCCTCGATCCGCTCCGCACGGCGAGGACCTTTAAGCCCCCGAGCATCGGCGAAGAATTCGAGCAGGCTGCGGGGGGTCATGTCGGGGTACAGCGGGCCGTTTTCGGGCAGATAGCCCAGCCGGGTCGCCCCGGAGAGCCGGTCGGTCGACATGTTGTAGCCGGCGATGCGGGCGATGCCGGCGGAGGGGGCGAGATACCCGGTCAGCATCTTCATGGTCGTGCTCTTACCGGCGCCGTTGGGCCCCAGGAAGGCGACGATCTGGCCTCGCGGCACGCTGAAGGTGATGTCTTCGGTGGCGATGAAGGAGCCGTAATACTTGCAGAGGCCGTCGGCCTCGATCATGGAGTCGCGCATCGCGTCGCGGCCGTTGGCGGTGGTGGTTTGCGTCATCGTGCTCGAGTGATTCGGAGGAAACGCGTGAAGGAACCGGTGCTTGCGGAACCTCTCCGCCATTATTTTTACGAATGCCGCTATTCCGGCAATCCCCATAATACAGGTCCGGCGTCATTCGACCTGCCCCCGACGTTCCGAATGGCCCGCGGACCGCGAAAATTCGGCCGCCGCTTCGCGCGGCACACGCGCGGAGGCCGGCTCCTCCAGACGCCGGCTGACAGCGGATTCGGCCTCCCTCGCCTGTCGACACAATACAGTTGTGGTGGTAGCCTTCAGTGGATTCTGAGGCCGTTTTCACCCACTGCAATACCTTTCATGCCGCTCAGCAGAGTCCGCCGTGTCAGCCTCGCTCACTCTGTGAGTGCACAACTCTCGCGGGCCATCGTGGCGGGAGATTTCCCGGCCGGTTCCCAGCTGTCTGAACCGTCGCTGGCGGCGAAGCTCGGCGTGAGTCGCGCCCCGGTCCGCGAGGCGCTGATCGAATTGGAACTGCGGGGCCTCGTCGAGTTCGATCCGCAGGGCCGCACCCGGGTTCCCACACTCACTCCCGCCGACCTCCAGGAGATCCACGCCGTACGGCTGTCGCTCGATCCGCTGGCGGCGTCGCTTGCAGCAGAGCACGCCACGGCCGACGTGTTCGCGGCGCTCGAGGCCAACATCTCGGCCACGAAGGAGGCCAAAACCCTCGCCGATGTCTCCCGGCTCGACACCGAATTTCACGATCGCATCATCAAGGCCGGCAAGAACCGACGGCTGATGCTCTGCTGGCATGTGCTGCGGGACCAGGTCGAACTCTGGCTGACGCAGATGCAACTGCGGCACCAGGCGGCCACGAAGCGGACGCGGCAGCAGACGGTCGACAGCCACCGTGAACTGCTCGACGTCATGCGCAGCGGCGACGCGAAGCGAGCCGCTGCCATCGCCCGCGATCACGTGGCGGGCTGGATCGAGCTGTTGCCGTCGGTACCCGAGACACCTGATGCCTGAACCATGACGCCAGTCGCTGCACCACCTCACCGCCCTGGCAGCGGGCCGGTCGTGGAGAGCCTCACACGGCAGAGGTACGAGTCGGCGGTCATGTAGAGCGTCTTCCCGTCGTCGCCAAACGCACAGTTGGCCGTCGCCTGCCCGGTGAGGAACGTGCCCAGGTGCGTGCCGTCAGCCGCGAATACGAGCACGCCCCCCGGACCGGTCGCAAACACGTTGCCCGCGAGGTCAACCTTGAGTCCGTCGGGGAGCCCCTTCTTCCACTTCGTGAAGAGCGACGTGCCGTCGAAGAATGTCCGCCCCTCGTCGAGCGTGCCATCTGGCTTGACGTTGAACACCTTCCAGAGCGGCGACTCCGGGTCAGACTGGGCGACGTAAAGCCGCTTCTCGTCGGGTGAGAAACAGATGCCGTTGGGACGCGTCATCGTGTCGCAGACGAGCGTTACCACGCCGTCGGGCGTCACCCGGTAGATGCCACAGAAATCGAGTTCGCGGCGTTCGTCATTCCAGCCCTTGGGCAGTCCATACGGGGGATCCGTGAAGTAGATCGCGCCCGAGGAATGCACCGAGCAGTCGTTGGGGCTGTTGAACCGCTTGCCACGGTAGTTGTCGGCAACCGTCCGCTTGCCACCGCCCGGAGTGAGCCGGCTCACACGCCGGTCGCCGTGTTCGCACGAGATCAGGCAGCCCTGCCGGTCGAGCGTGAGGCCGTTGCTGCCCCGCTCACTGCCGTAGGCCGCCGACCCGGTGAACCCGGCCGGCTCGAGGAACACGCTCAAGCCTTCGCCATCCTTGAACCGCATGACGCGGTTCCGCGGGATGTCGCTGAAGAGGATCGCCTTCTCCTGACTGAGCCATACCGGCCCCTCGGCCCAGATAAACCCGCTGGCGAGCACCTCGATGACGGCATCCTTCGGCACGATCGCATCGAACCGCGGGTCGAGCCGCTCGATCGACCCGAGCCTGGGGAGCAGGTCGGGCGGCGCCCCCTCCTCCGCCCGCGCGGCGACATTCAGCAGGGAGATGACGACGAGTGTGAGTGCAGAAAAACAAAAGCGGTGCATAGCGTGCTCCCTGGGGCGTTGCTGCCGGATAGCCTGCGGTGAGGATATGTACTTATTTGTTGTGCACGCATTCTGCCGTCAGCCAACCATGAACGGTAGCGATGCGTCGATCATCACGGTTTCCGAACCGAAATCAGACTTCGGCGAGCGGCTCGGTGGCATCGCCGAACGACTTCTGCGGCATGCCCATCTTGTCGAGCATCGAGAGATAGAGCCGGCACATCTGCCGGTTGTCGGCCTTCGCATAGTCGAGCACGCGGCCCGTCTCCATCCGCCCGCCAGCCCGGCCGAGCACCGCCACCGGCAGCTGATCGTTGTCGTGCTTCGCACCGGCCATCATGCTCGAACACATCATGATCATCGAGTTGTCGAGCGCCGTGCGGCCCCCCTCGTCGATCGCGTCGAGCCGGCGGGCGACGTGGGCCATCTGCTCCATGAAGAACTGGTTCACCTTCAGCCAGTCGGCCCCGTCGGAGTGGGAGAGCAGGTGGTGGATCATGTAGTCGATCCCCTGCGCGGGATTGTCGGTCCGCGACAGGTTCGGGAACCGCAGCGCCGAATGGTCGTTGTTGAGCTTGAGCGTGACGATCCGCGTGGTGTCAGTCTGGAAGGCAAGCACGAGGATGTCGCACATCAGCCGCATGTGCTCGGCGATGTCCTGCGGGATACCGTCCGGCGGCCGCGGCATGTCGGGCTTGTCGAGCGTCGGCTTCCAGCCCTGCAGTTCCCCACGCTCTCCGGCGGTGGCGATCCGCTGCTCCACGTCGCGGACGCTGTCGAGATATTCGTCGAGCTTGCGCCGGTCGGACGTGCTGATCCGCCGCCGCAGGTCGCCCGCCTCCTCGATCACGGCGTCGAGCACGCTCTCGTCCCCCTTCTCCGTCCCCTCCTTGAAGAGCCGGTCGAAGGCGAGCGCAGGATAGAGCTCCAAGGGCGTGGGCGTGGTCGGCGAACTCCACGAGATGTGGGAGCTGTAGAGCATCGAGTAGTTCTTGTGCACCGACGGATTCGACTTCTCGCAGCCGAGCACGAGGCTCGGCACCTTCGTCGCGCCGCCATAGGTCTGGGCGAGCAGCTGGTCGACGCTCGTGCCCGAGCGGATGTCGCCGCCGGAGGCCAGCGGGGCGCCCGAGAGCAGGTTGCCCGTCTGCGAGCTGTGGATGTTGCCCTTGCGGGCCTGCTCGTTGTAGAGCCCCTTCACGAAGAGCAGCTTCTCGCGGAAGCTGCCGATCGGCTCGAGCACCTTGCCGAGCTTCATGTCGGCGCCCGCGCCCTCGGCCCACCACTCCTTCGAATGGAAGCCGTTGCCGCCGAAGAGCACCGCCAGCCGCACGGGCGGCTCGTTCCCGCCCACGGCAGGCTTCGACTCGGCGCCCCAGACGGAGAGCGACTCCATCCACGGCAGCGCCATGGAAACGCCGAGGCCGCGGAGCATGGTTCGCCGTGAAACGATTGGATTGGTCATCGGTATCTCTCCCTCCGGGACAGTCCCATTCTACTCCCCGTCATCGGCCGCGTCGGCCCCGCGAATATCGCGAAACTGCGGGCTCGACACGATCACCTCGATCGCCACGTGCACACGATGGCCGTTGGCCGCCAGCTTGGTCTGGATCTCGTCGAGCAGCGGCTCGTCGGAGAGCTGCACCGCCCGGCCCAGGGCGTAGCCCAGCAGCTTGCGGCAGAACTGCCGTTCGAACGTGTCGCGGCGGTCGTTCAGCAGGTAGCTGCGGAGGCCGTCGGGGCCGTCGATCGGCGTGCCGTCCATCAGCTTCGTGGCGGCGTCGATCGGAAGACCGGCTGCATCCTGCGTGCGGTACCTCCCGATGGCGTCGTATTTTTCGAGTGCAAATCCAAAGGGATCGATCCGCATGTGGCACTTCGCGCAGGCGGCGTCACTCGAATGCCGAGCGATCAGCTGCCGCTCGGTGAGTCCCTCGGGCACCGTCTCCGCCAACAGTGGCACGTTCTTCGGCGGCTTGGGCAGCTTCTCGCCGAGGATCACCTCGCTGAGCCAGTTGCCCCGCAGGATCGGGCTCGTCCGCGACGCCCCAGCCTGCGTGGCAAGCGTGGAGGCCAGCCCAAGGATGCCGCCCCGGCCCTGCTTCCGCACGCCTTCGACCCGCCGCCACTGCGGGCCATCCACGCCGGCAATGGAATAGTGCTTCGCCAATTCTTCGTTCAGAAACGTGTGGTCGGCATCGAGCAGCGACAGGATCGAGCGGTCGTTCTGGAGGAAGTCGGCGAGGAACAGGATCGTCTCCTCCTCCATCGCCCCACGCAGGGCGGCAAACGTCGGAAACACCTCCTCGCTCTTCTCGTCGTGCTCGGCGAATCCGTGCACGTGGAGCCACTGCGTGCCGAATTCCTCCGCGAGCCGCCGCGCCTTCGTGTCATGGAGCATCCGCCGCGTCTGGGCCAGCAGCGTCTCCGGCTCGTGCAGCCGCCCGGCCGCGGCCGTCTCGAGCAGTTCCGCATCGGGCAGCGACGACCAGAGGAAATAGCTCAGCCGCGTGGCCAGTTCCGCATCGCTCACCGGCTGCGGCTCGGCCCCCGGCCCCGGCGACTCCGCCTTATAAAGGAAGGCGGGGGCCACGAGCACGCGGGCGAGCGTGAGGGCGAAGGCCTGCTCGTGCGGCAGGTCGTCGCCGCGGAGTTCGGCATAGAGTTCGTTCAGCTCGCGGGTCTCCTCCGGGCGGAGCGGCCGCCGGTAGGCCCGCGCGGCGAAGGCATGCAGCTTCGCCAGCTGCAGCGGCTCGGCGTCAGTCATCTCGCGGCGGAAGGCCTCCGCGTAGGCGGCGACCGCCGGCTTGAGCGAAACCAGTGGGTCAACCCCGTCGCCCCCAATCTGGCTGGCGTATTCATTGAACTGCTCGAAGACGTCCTCGAATTCGAGCGGCTCCTGGGCGATGAAGAGAAGCTCTTCCCACAGCCGGTCGAGTTCCTTGGCCTCTGCATCGCTGAGCATGAGTCGACGCAGTTGATCGTCTTCGCGGTAGTACAGGTTGAGCGTGACCACCTCGTCGACCGGCACGATCCGGGCGTAGCAGATCGCCTTGGGGAAGAGGCTGCGGAAGTCGGCGAACGCCGCCTCAAACCGTTTCCATGCGGTGGAGTCCCTGCGGGCAACGACCGACACCGAAGACGACAGCCCCGACGACACAGCATCCGCACCGGGACCGACGTTGGCCTGAAGCTGCACGCTCGCGTCGTCTCCGGCCTGCGGATGGACTTTTCCTGCGGTGACAAGCTCGCAACCCGCGGCGAGCTCCGCCGGAATCGTGACGTCGATCGAGAAGGGCGCCTGCACGCAGAGATCTTTGGCATCGACGGTGGCATCGACCGGCAGCCCCTGTGCGAGAAGGCCGAAGAGCTTCGAATCGATGCCCGCGCCACCAGCCTCTGAAGAGACCGCCTCGGCATGCTCCTCGAGCTCGATGCGGGCCAGCAGCGGGCCGGTCGCGGAGAGGAGCATGCGTCGCAGCTCCGCATCGGGTGAGTCCTTTGGCACATCGGCGCCGCCATCCGCCAACAGCCGCTCAAGTTCCGAGGTGAGCTTCCCGCGTTCTTCTCCTGCGGTCGCCGACATCCACAGGGCTAGCAGCGATCCGGCGGGAATCGTCCAGCCGGCGTCCGGCGCATCAGGCTCCGATGCAAAATGCCAGACGGCCGCGTTGCCGTGGCGATCGGCATGGGGATTGGCGGCGAGGATGTCGGCCGACACATCCTTGGCCAGATCCCACTCACGGTCTCCGGAACGGATCGTGAGATCCACGGCGGTAAGGTCGCAGCTCTGGTTGCCGTCACGGGCTCCAACGACAACGCTCACCACGTCGCCACGGCGAAGTTCGATCGAATCGAAGGGGCCGGTCGGCGTCGGCTGGCCGGCGTTGCTCGTGCCACTCGCGAGCACCTGTCGGGTGCCGCCCCGCCAGACCTGCAACGACCAGAGCGTGCCGTTGCTACAGCCCACATGGACTCCCTCGATCCCACCCTCGATCTGCACAGCAGCCGAGACCGGGCTCCGCCAGCCGACGATCACCCGCTGCTTCGCGTCGGGGTGCACGGTCACGCCGTGGGGCTTCATCGTGCCGGGAATGCGAAACTGCTCGTCCGACGAGTTGGCCACCACCTGCAACGGCCCTGCTCCGCCCCAGCCATTGACGGCCTCCCAGCCCTCGACACGCTCAAGCTTCTTGTCGAGGAGTTTTGCAAACTGTGGTTCCGCGGCACCGATGCCCAGATACGAAAGCCACCCCGACAGCAGTTGCGGATCGACGGCGTGCTTCCGCGAAAGGTCGGCGACCGTGGCCTCGAAGGTGTCGGCAGTGACCGGTGGCTCGAGCGCGGCCGCCTCGGCCGCGGCCGCAAGGCATTCCGACGCGGTCGCGGCCAGCCGCTCCCGTTGCGTGGCGAGTGTGGCCACCATCTGTCGCACGAGCCGCAGCGGCAGGTCGGCCCGACCGGCGGCCACGAGCCGCGGGTTTTCCCAGACTGCAAAATCCTGATCGTGTCCGTCCCCGGCGTCGCCGGCCGCGAGACGGATCGTGATCGCATCCTTTCCCTCCGGCACTGCGAGCTTCACCCGAAACTCCTGCCGGTCCACGAGCGGCGTCACCGCCTCCATCCATGAAGGCGGTCCATCTTGCCGGCCAAATTGCCTCGCGATCAGACCGACGCTGTTGAACTTCCAGACCGCTTTTTGCCAACCGGCAACACTCGCGGCGAGTGCGGCAGCATCCCCCGGAGTCGCGGTCTTCCAGCGGGCCCGCAGCGCGTCGAGGATCAATGACGCCTCACGTGCCGATGCTCCGTCGGATGCCGAGAGCGTGGAACAAAGCGCCGCCCAGAGCGTGGCCAGATATCTCGGATTCAAACCCCGTTCGCGGGCCACCTCGGCAATCGCGTCGCCGCCCCTCGCGAGGCGGTCCCGCTCGGCGAGCGTGGCGAGCAGGTATTTCTCGGTCGGCAGAAATCCCTCGTGGCCCAAGTCGAGGCGGATCCCCTGCCCCACGACCGTCTGGGATGCAGCCGCGGCGGCGTCGAGCGGCTGTGTAAACCGCCCATAAAACTCCCGGATGCGGGCGAGCGCCTCGTCGGTCCAGTCACGCCTCGTGTCGCCCACGGAAAACCGGAAGCCGTCGGGCAAGAGCACGGCGTGCCCCGCCACACCCTTCGCGGCGTCGAAATACTTGGTCACGAGCGCCGGCGACATGACGAGCGACTGGCCCGTGTTGGTAAATCCCTCACCCGCGCCGCCGTCCGCCGGAAACTCCTTCGCCGGATCGAGCGAGTCGACACCGGTGAGGTCGCGGATGGTGTAGGTGTATTCGGCGTTGTTGAGTCGGCGGAGCACGACGCGGCCGGGATCGCCCGCCCGGGCACGGGCCTCGGCCTTGAGGAAGTCGTGGAGCCACTGCCCGATCTCGGCCCGCTCCTTGTCGGTTGGCTGGTCGGCCTCCGGCGGCGGCATCTGCCGGCTCGACACCATTTCGGCCACCCGTTGCCAGACCTTCACCTGGCTGCGGACCGCGTCGAGCGAGCCGACGCCCGAGAGGTCGACCTCGCCTTCGATGAGGTCGCCGGCATGGCAATCCTGGCAGTAGTGCTTGACCAGCGGCACCACCCGCCCGTGCCCAGCCGACAGCGCGTCGACCGCCGCCGACTCCGCCCCCCAGAGCGGCCCCGCCACGATGTACGGCACGACCGCGGCGAGGGCGATCCACGGCGTCTGATTTCGCGTTCGATTCATGGTGTGTACCATCGCCTCGCCCATCATGTGGACTGTCGACAATTCAGAAGGCTACCAGTGGGCGGCAGGGGCGTCAACGCGGCGACAACCGCCGCGTCAAGCCATTGCCGGGTCAGGCCACGATGCCCTTTGCCACCTCGCCGGCCACGTCGGTGAGCCGGTAGTCGCGGCCAGCATGCCGGTAGGTGAGTTTCTCATGATCGAGGCCGAGCAGGTGCAGAATCGTGGCGTGGAAGTCGTGCACGTGCATCCGGTTCTCCACCACCGCGATCCCGTAGTCGTCGGTGCTGCCATACGACATGCCAGCTTTCACGCCGCCACCGGCCATCCAACTCGAGAATGCCTGGTGGTGGTGCTCACGGCCCTTGTGGCCCGCCTCGGTGTGATAGGGCGTGCGGCCAAACTCCGTCGTCCAGACGACGAGTGTTTCGTCGAGCATACCCCGCTGCTTGAGATCGGTGACGAGCGCCGCCATCGCCTGGTCGACGTTCTTCGCCAGCGGCACGTGGTCCTGCATGTTGCCGTGGGAATCCCAGTTGTTAGACGAACCGGTGTCGATCAGCTCGATGAACCGCACACCCCGCTCGGCCATCCGCCGGGCCACGAGGCACTGCCAGCCGAAGCCGGTGGTCTGGCCGGGCTTGAGCCCGTAGAGCGTGAGCGTGCCGGCCGTCTCCTGCGACAAATCAAAAACCTCCGGCGCCTCCGACTGCATGCCGAAGGCGGTCTCGAACGACCGGATCCTCGCCTCGAGCGCGGCATCGAGGTCACGTGCCTCGGCGTGCCGCCGGTTGGCCTGGGCAAGCTGCTCCAGTTCCAGCGACTGCAGTGCAGCCGCCGCGGACCGCCGGTTCATGTTGGCGATCGGAATCGGGCCGGGAACGATGTGCGTGCCCTGATGGCAGCCGGGCAGGAAGTCGGAGCCCCAGGTCTGCGTGCCGGCATAGGGTGCCTTCGGCGCGATCGCCACGAACGACGGCAGGTTTTGGTTTTCGGTGCCCAGTCCGTAGCTCACCCACGAGCCGATGCTCGGCCGGGCAAACGTGAACGAGCCGGTGTGGATCTCCAGCGTCGCCTCGTAGTGGTTGGTGTGGTCCGACTCCATCGAGCGGATCACGCAGAGGTCGTCCACGATGCTCCGCGTGTGCGGAAAGAGATCGCTCACCTGGATGCCGCTCTTGCCACCGGGCGCAAAGCCCCAGTGCGGCCCGATCAGGCTCCGCTTGAACTGGCCTGTCTTCCCTTGCCAGTTGTCGATCGTCACCTCTTTGCCGTGGTCGGCGATCAGCTTCGGCTTGTGGTCGAACGACTCGACGTGCGACACACCCCCGGTCATATAGAGAAAAATCACCGACTTCGCCTTCGCCGGCAGATGGGCGGCATGCGGGGCAAGCGGATTGACCGCCGCGTGCGACTGCCGGCCGAGCATGCCGGCCAGCGCGAGGCCGCCGAGGCCGCCGGCCGACTGCCGGAGCATCTGGCGACGGGATGTGAAAAACGGCGGCATGGCAATGTCCTCTGGTGGCGTGCGGGTGGGTGCGCGGGCGAACGGGACAGGCTTCAATCGATGTAGAGGAATTCGTTGGAGGCGAAGAGCGTGCGGGCGAATGCGGCCCAGGCGAGCAGTTCGTGCTGGTCGGCGGCAGCATCGGTGGCCTTGAGGCCGGCACGGTAACGGTCGATGAAACTGCGGCAGGCCGCGATCTCGGCATCGTCGGGCCGTCTGGTCAGCGCCGTGCGGTAGGCAAGCTCGGCGCGGGCTTTCTCGTCCGACTCGCCAAGCAGCCGCCGAGCGAAGGCCTGCGACTCCTCGTGCACCAGCGGCGCATTCATCCAGAAGAGGGCCTGCGTCGGCACGGTCGTGACGGCGCGATCCGGGGTCGAGGCGTTCGTATCCGCGCCATCGAAGAGCGCGAGGAAGGGATGGCGGCCGAGCCGGGGCGTCATCAGGTAGACGCTCCGTTTGGTGCTCTCGTAGGTCGACATGAACGGATGGTGCTGGCTATAGCCCCACGTGGTCACCGGTGGGAAGGGGTGGCCCTCGCCAGGACTCGAGTCGAGTCTGCCCGAAACCACGAGCAGGCTGTCGCGGATCTCCTCGGCGTCGAGCCGGCGGCGACTGAACCGCCAGAGCAGCGTGTTGCCCGGATCGACGGCGGCACAGGACTCGCTCTGGCCACTCGACCGCTGGTAGGCCTGCGACGACATGATCAGCCTGTGCAGCGACTTGATCGACCATCCGCCCTCGATGAACCGGCTAGCGAGCCAGTCGAGCAGCTCCGGATGCGTCGGCGCGGTGCCGCGGATGCCGAAGTCGTTTTCGGTGGCGACGAGCCCCTGGCTGAAGTGGTGCTGCCAGACGCGGTTGACGATCACACGGGCCGTGAGCGGATTGCTCGACCGCGTCAGCCAGTCGGCCAGCTGCCTGCGACCGCTGCCCGGCTCGTCTGCCGGCACCGGGTCGCCGCCGAGTACGGTGAGGAACCGCCGCGCGACCTCGTCGCCAGGCCGTGTGGGCTCGCCGCGCTTCTGGATTCTGACGTTTTCGCCCTTGCCGTCGGTCACCCCATAGGCCGTCGGAAAGGGCGGGCTGAACCGTAGCGCATCCTTCTTGCCCTTGAGGCCCGCGATGGCGGTATCCGCGTCCTTGATCTTCTGCGTGAGCTCCTCGTTCTCGGGCTCCGCGTTTGGTTGCTCTGCCTTCTGCTGCTTCACTTTTTGTTGCTCGAGGAGCGGCTTCTTCGCCTCCTCCGCCTGCGTGATCTCGGCATCGATCGCGGCAAGTTGCTCGTCATAGGGCTTGCGGAGCGCCGCCAATTGGTCGACGGGCACCAACGGCGTCATGTCGCCCGGCCGCTTCGTCTGCTCGTCGCCCGGGAAGGCGTAGTTCGTGCTCTTGAAGATGCCGTAGAGGGCGTAGTAGTCGGCCGCGGTGATAGGGTCGTATTTATGGTCGTGGCAGCGGGCGCAGCCGATCGTGAGCCCCAAGACCGACTGGCCGAGCGTGTCGATCGTGTCCTGGTAGGTGAGGTGCATGTAGTTGACCGAGTCGAAGCCGAACCGCCTGGAAATAGCGAGGTAGCCCGTACCGGTCACGCTCTCCGCGAAGCGGTCGGTCTGCGCCGGATCGGCGAGCAGATCGCCAGCCACCTGCTCGCGGAGAAAATCGTCGTAGGGCTTGTCATCGTTGAACGCCTTGATCACGTAGTTGCGATACTTCCAGGCCAGCGGCGCCGGATAGTCGCCGGTCTCGCCGGCGGTGTCGGCGTAGCGGACGACGTCGAGCCAGTGCCGGCCCCAGCGCTCGCCGTAGGCGGATGAGGCGAGCAGCCGCTCGACGAGCTGGTCAAAGGCATCGGGCGATTTATCTGCGTCGAAAGAGTCGATGTCGGCCGGTGCCGGCGGCAGGCCCGTCAGGTCGAACGTCGCTCGCCGCGCGAGGGTGCGCCGATCGGCAGGACCGAGCAGCTGCAGGCCATTCTCGGCCAGCTTCACCGTGAGAAAAGCGTCGATCGGGTGCATAGCCCCTCCGGCCGTCGCCACCTGCGGCACCGGCGGATCGGCGATCGGCTGGAACGACCAATGCCTCCGCTCCTCGTCGGTCGGCTCACCGGAGCGGGTCTTCTTGGGCGTGCCTGAACTTCCTTCATCGGGCCAGGGCGCCCCGTCCTCGATCCATTTCTCCACGACGGCGATCTGATCGCCCGGCAGGAGTGTGCCCGGAGGCATCTCGATCCCGCCATCGTGCTTGAGCGCGATGACGAGCAGGCTCTTCGTGGGGTCGCCCGGCACGATCGCCGGACCGCTGTCGCCCCCCTGCATGAGCGCGGCCCGCGAATCGAGCCGCAGGCCCGACTCTGATTTCGCGTCGCCGTGGCACTTCACGCATTTCTCGAGCAAGAGCGGCCGGATCTGCCCCTCGAAGAGTTTGTCATTACCGGCCGTCGTGGCCTCGGCAGCCTCAAGATGGCTGCACGTTGTGAGAGCGACGGCCAGTCCGCACGCTGTCCGCACCAGCCAGAGGCGGAACGTGCAAATCGCTGCTCGAGTCTCGCGGTTCACGGCGAACCTCCGTCGATCGAACGCCTTCTCCGGCCGCTCGAAACACCGCCCCTACTCTACTTGTCGACAGACGACATGACAAGGCTTGAGTCTGGCCTGCCCCCTCTACCACTCCGCGAAACTGCCGTCCCCGTGCCGCCAGACGGGGTTCCGCCAGCGGTGGCCTACGGCAGCCCGCTCCTTCACGAAGTCTTCGTCGACCTCGATGCCCAGCCCCGGCCCCTGCGGGATCTTCACGTGGCCGTCGGCGTAGTCGAAGACCTCGGGGTTCTTGATGTAGTCGAGCAGGTCGTTGCCCTTGTTGTAGTGGATACCCAGGCTCTGCTCCTGGATGAAGGCGTTGTAGCAGTTGGCATCAAGCTGGAGGTTGACGGCCAGCGCGATCGGGCCGAGCGGGCAGTGCAACGCGATGGCCACGTCGTAGGCCTCCGCCATGTTCGCGATCTTCCTCGTTTCCGTGATACCCCCTGCATGGGACGGGTCGGGCTGCAGGATGTCGACGTAGCCCTCCTGCAGAATCTTCTTGAAATCCCACCGCGAGTAGAGCCGCTCGCCGAGCGCGATCGGCGTGTTCGCCATCATCGCGATCTCCTTGAGTGCCTCCGAGTGTTCGCTGAGCACCGGCTCCTCGATGAACATCAGCCGATACGGTTCCAACTCCTTCACGAGCACCTTGGCCATAGGCTTGTGCACGCGGCCGTGGAAGTCGACGCCGATGCCGAAGTGCGGGCCGACCGCATCGCGGATCGCGGCGACATTGGCGATCGCGCGATCGACCTTGTCGTAGGTGTCGATGAACTGCATCTCCTCGCAGGCATTCATCTTGATGGCTGTGAACCCGAGCCGGGCCCGCTCCTTGGCGTGGGCGGCGGTCTCGGCCGGCCGGTCACCGCCGATCCAGGAGTAGACACGGATCCGGTCGCGAACCTGCCCTCCGAGGAGCGCATGCACCGGCACGCCGAGCGCCTTGCCCTTGATGTCCCAGAGGGCCTGGTCGATGCCGGCCAGTGCGCTCATGTGGATCCCGCCGCCGCGGTAGAACCCGCCGCGGTAGAGCACCGTCCAGTGGTCTTCGATGTTTCGCGGGTCCTTGCCAACGAGATAGTCGGCGAGTTCATCGACCGCCGCCGCCACGGTATGGGCGCGGCCTTCGAGCACGGGCTCACCCCAGCCGACGATGCCTTCGTCGGTCTCGATCTTCAGGAAGCACCAGCGGGGCGGGACGATGTAGGTCGTGAGCTTCGTGATCTTCATGCGGAAAGACTTCCGTCGTATGGGACGCAGGCGGCGCTGAAGTCGGCCACCCCTCGGAACCACCAGCATACGGCGACCGGCGAATCACCGCCGCGCAATTGCCGGGGACCTCATCGAATGCTTGCGCAGATGTATGATGGGCAGGCTTGAAATCACGATGACCACGCCCCTCATCAGCATCGTTATCCCCACGTACGCCCGTCCCGAGCGGCTGCGTGACTGCTTGGCTGCGCTCGCCCGGCAGACAATGGCTGCAGATACGTTTGAGGTGATCGTGGTCGACGACGGCAGCCCGCAGCCGGTCGAACCGCCCGCAGACACCGCCCTGAACGGCCCCGCCGTCCTCGTCATCCGCCAGCAGAATGCCGGGCCGTCGGCCGCCCGCAACCGCGGTGTCGCGCAAGCCCGTGGGGAACTGATCGCCCTCACCGACGACGACTGCCTCCCCACGCCCTCGTGGCTCGAGTCGCTCGCTACCGCCCACCGGCAGTGCCCCGACGCACTCGTGGGGGGCATCACGTTCAATGGTCTCACGGATGACCTCTTCGCCTCGACCAGCCAGATGATCATCGACTTGGTCTACGAGCACTTCAACGGCGACGAGGCATCGGCCTACTTTCTGACGAGCAACAATATGCTCTGCAGCCGCGCCGCCTACGCCGAACTCGGCGGCTTCGACACATCGTTTTCCCGCGCGGGCGCCGAGGATCGCGACTTCTGCGACCGCTGGCGGGCCAGCGGTCGGCCGCTGCTGCTGGCGCCAGTAGCCGCGATCGAACATCGCCACGCCCAGACTCTGCGACAGTTTCTCGGACTGCACTATCGCTACGGTCGCGGTGCCTATGTCTACCAGACCAAGCGACGGCGGCGGGGCTCAGGGAACATGGCCCAAGACATGAACTTCCACATCAGCCTGCTGCGACGCCTGCCGAGGCATCTGCAGAAACATCGCGGACTGTTCCGGAAGGTTCAGGTCGCGACCGCGATCCTGCTCTGGCAGGCAGCAAATGCGGCAGGATTTATCCATGAGGCGGCCGCCCAACAGTTCACCGGCAGGCCGGCCGGGAAGTAACCCAGGGCGTCGGCTCACTGTGATCTTCTCAGCATGCCCCAGCGGCGTCCGCCGCGGCCTCGAGGGGCGAGACCAGCGGCTGCGGCCTGCCGCGCTGCCAGCCAATGTGTGCGCGCCCCTCGGCGATCGTGTCTGGGAAATCGTTGCGGAAATGGACGCCGCGGGTCTCACGCCGCTCGATCGCCCCTCGGATCATCAGCCGCGACACCTCGAGCATGTTCTGTAACTGCCAGCCCTGCGGCTCGGCAAACTGGCGTGGCAACACGTAACGACACCAGCCCTCGACCGTTTCGAGCGCCTCCGCGAGGGAGCTTCCCTCGCGTTCCACGCCGACGTGCCGCCACATCAGCGCCCGCAGCGAATTGCGGATGTCGGCGAGGTCGAGAACGCCGTTGTTCTCCGTCACCGCGCCAGTGCCAGTGCCATCGACGGCCCGCGGATTTCCGATGGCCGGCACCCGAAACTCGTGCCCGTCGCCGTCCTCACCAAGAATCTCGACGCTGGCCGTCTCCCCCGCTCGGGCACCGTAGACCAGGCCCTCGAGCAGGCTGTTGCTCGCCAGCCGGTTGGCGCCGTGCAGTCCGCTGGAGGTCACCTCACCGGCCGCGAACAAGCCCGGAATGGTCGTGCGACCGTGGGCATCGACGGTCACACCACCGATCATGTAGTGGGCACCGGGCCGCACCGGGATCCGATCCCGCGCAAGATCGAGACCAAACTTCCCGCAGATTTCGGCCATGCCGGGAAAACGCCGCCGCACCATCGCCGAATCGAGGTGGGAGAGGTCGAGGAACACGTTGGCCTGGTGCGTGCGGTGCATGACGACGGTGATTGCGCGGGCGACGATGTCACGCGGCGCGAGTTCCGCCCGTGGGTCGAAGTCGGGCATGAACCGCCGGCCATCGCGATCGACGAGCCACGCGCCCGCGCCGCGGACGGCCTCGGTGATCAGGCTGCGGGCACCGCCGGCGATATAGAGCACCGTGGGGTGGAACTGCATGAACTCCATGTCGCGGAGTTCCGCACCGGCCCGCCAAGCCAGCGCCATACCATCGCCGCTGGCGCCGGGCGGATTGGTCGATTCGCGATAGAGCTGCCCGGCGCCCCCCGTGGCGAGGATCGTGCGCCGGGCCCAGACGAGCGTCTTGCCATGCGCGGGATTCCAGACGAGCGCCCCGCGACACGCCCCTTCGTGGGTGACCAGATCGACCGTGAAGGTCTCGGGCCAGACCTCGAGAGTCTCGAGTTTCCTCTCTCGCTCGATCACCGCCCGCATCACCTCGCGGCCCGTGGCGTCGCCCAGCGCATGCACGATGCGATGATGACTGTGCCCTCCCTCGCGGCCCAGCTCGAGGCTGCCGTTGTGTGAATCGAACCGCGTGCCCCAGGCGATCAGTTCGGCGATCCGTGCCGGAGCCTCGCGGACGACGGAATCGACCACGTCCTCGTGGCAGAGTCCGCCACCGGCCGTGAGCGTGTCGGCAACGTGATTGTCGAAGCGGTCCTCCGGATCGACGACGCTGGCGATGCCTCCCTGTGCCCACTGGCTCGACGAACTCTGCAGGTCGTCCTTCGTGACCACCGTCACGGAGAGCCGCGGATCGACGGCCAGCGCCGCCCGCAGCCCTGCCAGACCGCCCCCGAGAATGAGCACGTCGGTGAAACAATGCGGCACCCGCTTCGGTCCGAATGCCGCGAGGTAGCGAGGACCTTCGAAGAGCTGGCCGGCCTGGCTCGTATGCGTCATTCGCCCCCGGTGCCCTTCGTGTCACTGGTGCTCTGTTCACCGCTCGTGCCCTGCAGGAATGCCTTGAAGCGTTCGCGGTAGTCGCTCGGCGGTCGGCTGCGGCGGCCCTCGGCCTGGCCCCCCTTGGCGTCGGCGGGAACATCCCGAGAGTTCTGCACGCCCGACGGCCGCAGCCCAAGGCTGCGGAGCACCCGTTCAAAATCACCCCGCTTCTGCAGATCAGGGCTTTCGGCCTGACGTCGCATCGCCTCCCAGCGCTCGAGAAACGCGCGGGCCTGATCGCGGGTCCAGCCGAGTTCGTCGAGCACATCGGTCTGGCCCGATTCGACGGTGTCGCGGAGGTGCTCCAGTGCGAGGTCGGCAGCGTTGCGGGCGTTCTCAAGTTCTTGCGCGGCCCATTCCGTTTCGCGAGAGGGCTGCGGGCCCTCGGCGGGTGGTCCGCCCGGCGCTGGCGCCGCGGCACCCTCGGACCATCCGCCACCACCCACTGGGCTCGATTGGCTCGCTCCCTCTGGCGGCGGTCCCGCCGCCTGCTGACCACTCGGCTTGCCGCCGGCCTCGCCCTTCTGCGTGGGATCACCCTGCGGCGGCGTTGCCCCCTTGCCTGCAGAACCAGCCGCCGGCTTCCCGCCTTGTTGTTGCCCGTTGCCTTCTGAGCCCCCGCCAACAGCATCGCCGTCACCCTGACCCTGCTGGCCCTCCTGTCCCTGCTGGCCCTGACCCTGCTGACCCTGCCCCTGCTGACCCTGACCCTGTTGACTCTGTCCCTGCTGACCCTGTCCCTGCTGACCCTGTCCCTGCTGACCCTGTCCCTGCTGACCCTGTCCCTGCTGACCCTGTCCCTGCTGACCCTGACCCTGCTGA